>JAOQAO010000041.1 GCA_025963485.1 Bacteroidota bacterium
CCCTCAGCACTTTCGCCTGCTCTACATTCAGCCCCTCCGGGAAATATCCGATCAACTCATCATGAGCTGATGTCTGGTCCGTGAGTGTATCGGGTATGATGTTCCGATCGAGCAATCATTGCAGCAGGTCGACCACATTGCAGACTACACCTATTGACACTGCTTCGCCTTTTTCTTTAGCGGCGAGGGAGCGGTCTATGGCCTCGTCTATATCTGAGAAATATTCATCGAGGTACCTGGTCTCGATGCGTTTTTGTATGCGCCACTCTTCCATCTCTGCGATGAGGGCTACACCTTCATTCATCGTGATAGCCAGTGGCTGCGCGCCGCCCATGCCGCCGAGGCCTGCAGTCACATTGAATTTCCCTTTTAGTGAACTTTTATAATGTTGCTCCGCGAGCGAGAGGTATGTTTCGTATGTGCCTTGGACGATACCTTGCGTACCGATGTATATCCATGAGCCAGCAGTCATCTGCCCATACATGATGAGCCCTTTCTTTTCCAATTCACGGAAGTGTTCCCAGGTGGCCCATTTTCCTACGAGATTGGAGTTGGCTATCAGTACGCGTGGGGCATCTTTGTGCGAGCGAAGTACTCCGACGGGCTTACCGCTTTGCACCATGAGTGTTTCGTCTTCTTCCAGGTCTTTCAGGCATTCGATTATTTTGTCGAAAGCCTCCCAGTTGCGGGCGGCCTTACCAATACCGCCATATACGATGAGGTCCTCGGGGCGTTCGGCTACCTCGGGATCGAGATTATTGCATAACATCCTCAGTGCTGCTTCCTGCACCCATCCTTTGCAGCTGAGTTCGGTGCCGCGCGGTGATACGATCACTCTTTTGCCGGTCGTCATTGACATATCCATTGCGATTTATTCATCGCAAATTAGAAAACTTAATTCAATCTTGTATAGACCGCTTTAGCTACCCAGGCTATAGTAATTGTTTTCCTCATCCTCGTCGCCGTTTCCTTTGCTGTGCTCATCCTTTACATTGCCAGGTACATCCAGGTCTTCACCGGTCATATCCTCTTCAAAACTTTTTTCATTAAGCGTATCCGGTTTTTCGTTACGTGACTTGTGCCTGTGTGGATCGTCAGGGTCCACTTCACTATCTATCTCGTCCTGATTGTATATGTCATCTTTGGCAGGATAGGGTTTTATCTCGGGGTATTTTTCGTCAGATACATCTGGCGGAGTTGTTTTTTTCTTTGCCATGGCTTTGCGATTTATATGTTGGGAAATTGTTTTTCAACTTATAATATGCTTCAAAGACTGTGCCTCTAATTGGGCAAAAGGGCGGAGAAATAATCCCCATAGCATAAGTACAAGATAACCCGCTATTTGCCCATCACTTTGCCCTGGTGGATGATGCTCTCATTATGCACCTGTTGGAATAGCTTGAGGATGAAGTCCTGGGTGAGGCCGCCTGTCTTGCCATTTTCCAATGCGCGCTTGACTATCGCTGCCCAGCGGTCGCTTTGGTGTATAGCGAGGCCATGCTCCTTTTTGAACTGGCCTATTTGTTCACTCAGACCCATGCGCTCGGCGAGCATCTCTACTATATAGTCATCGATACGGTCTACCTTGGCGCGCAGTTCATGTAGGGTGTGGTACTCGCTATCGGGCAGGTGTGGCTGGCGTACGACCAGCTCTGATATGATCTCTCCCAGGCGCTCAGGTGTCACTTGTTGTTTCGCATCGCTCCATGCTTTGTCAGGATTCATGTGAGCCTCTATCATCAGCCCGTCGAAACCCATGTCCATAGCCTGCTGTGAGAGCGGGTAGATCTGCTCCCGGGTACCGCCCATATGCGATGGGTCGAGTATGATCGGTATCTGCGGATGGCGGCGGCGAAGTTCTATCGGTATCTCCCACATCGGTGGGTTGCGATAGGTAGATTTTTCATAAGTAGAAAAACCGCGGTGTATGGCAGCGATTTTGGTGATGCCTACCTGAGTGAAACGCTCTATGGCGCCGAGCCAAAGTTCGAGGTCAGGGTTCACCGGATTTTTAATCATCACTGGTATGTCTACACCACGCAGTGCGTCGGCTATCTCCTGTACTATAAATGGAGACACGGTGCTTCGCGCACCTATCCAGAGGACATCTATTTCATTTTTGAGGGCGAGCTCTACATGGCCGGAGTTGGCTACCTCGACGGAGACAGGCAGACCGACCGCGTTGCCTGCAGCCTTTACCCAGGGTAGCCCTATCGCTCCGACGCCTTCAAAGGAGTTTGGCCTTGTGCGCGGCTTCCAGACACCGGCCCGGATCATGTTGACCTTGTCAGATGCTGCGACAATGCGCTTGACGGTTTGCATGACCTGGTCCTCGGTCTCTGCGCTACATGGGCCTGCGATGATGAGAGGTTTCTTGCTTCCACCCCAGGTGGAGAGAGGAGATATATCGAATGGTGATGACATCGGATGCGAAATTAAGTTTTATCCTGCAATAAACATTTGAGAAGTGTCAATGTTTAATTTATGTATTTTCAATATAATGGGTCGTAGCAGTCAATTTTTATTTGTTTTTGTCTTTATGATACTATATGTGGTCATGGGCACGCTACTACATGAGTCCGGGCATATCCTGATCGCTAAGGTACTCGGATATCATTCCATCCTGCACTATGGCAGCATGAACTGGTACCCGCCTGATGGAGCAGAAGGTACAGACCCGGCGCATAGCTTCTATATCACTTTGGGCGGGGTTGTTTTGCTTGATGTTATTAGTTTGGTCGCGTTAGGCGTTTTGGTCTTTAAAGGGAAACAATTATCGCAATGGCTATTTTGGTTACTGGTATTTCTCGCGATGCTCATCTACAGACATATTGTTTTGTCAGTGATCTGTCTGGGCCTCATTATCATAGATGGCCGACCAATAGCATATGGCAGCGATGAGAAAGAAATAGCGCATTATCTGTCTGTATCCAATAGCGTCGTTGGTATACCGCTGCTGATCGTAGCCTTTGTTTCCTGTTATGTGCTTTTCTTTGTAGTTTTCGGCAAGGAGTACAGGTATAGATTTCTGATAGCAGGTGGTATAGGAGGTATCATTGGATATACCGGGTGGCTGTACTTTATCGGACCTTTGGTGATGCCCTGATCTTCATTTTATTATTACAGTAAATGCAATTAATGGCTGATACTTTTGATTATATCGTCGTTGGCTCCGGTTTCGGAGGGTCTGTGTCTGCTATGCGGCTATCTGAAAAGGGCTATAAAGTGCTCGTCATAGAGAAAGGCAAGCGCTGGAAAGACAAGGACTACGCCACGACCAACTGGAACATAGCTAAGTACCTCTGGATGCCGATAGTGAAATGCTTCGGTATACAAAAGCTCACTTTCTTCAGGCAGGTTTTTATTATATCGGGTGTAGGTGTCGGTGGCGGCTCTTTGGTCTATGCCAATACGCATATGATGCCCAAAGAGAGTTTTTATACCAACAAGATATGGGCGGGGATCAAGGATTGGAAAAAGGAGTTGCTACCATATTTCGAGCGTGCCAAATTCATGCTTGGCTCATCTAAGTATACCAAAGAATATGAAGAAGACCGGGTGCTGAAAGAAGTAGCCGCCGATATGGGTCGACCTGAAACTTATGGTCATGTGGACTATGTCGGAGTCTATCTCGGCGATCCTAATCGGGAGGTGGATCCTTATTTCAAAGGGCTAGGGCCTGTGCGCAAAGGATGTATCGAGTGTGCCGCCTGCATGGTCGGTTGCCGGCACAATGCGAAGAACACGCTTGACAAAAACTATCTGTGGTTTGCGGAGAATATGTTTGGTGCGGAGATACTACCGGAGACACTTGTCACCAGAGTAGAGCATATCGATGGTGAATACCTGATACACACGGAGTGCAGCACGTCATGGTTCAATAAAAGAAAGAAAGTTTATCGCAGCAAAGGCCTGGTGATGAGCGGTGGAGTACTGGGCACAATGGACCTGCTGCTCAAAATGAAATATGAAACAGGCGACCTCAAAAATATTTCTGACAAGCTGGGCGATAATATCCTGACCAACTCGGAGATGCTCAGCGGCATCGTCTCTGCCGACCGCAAGCTCAATCATGGCATAGCGATCAACTCTATCTTCGACCCGGATGATAAGACACATATCGAGTTGTGCAAATTTCCTGACGGCTCGGGTTCTATGCAGAAGCTGGGCGTGATGGCAGCAGGCAGTGGCCCGGCTCCTGTGCGTACAGCGAAGATGCTCGGTAATATGATCGCGCACCCCATTCAATTTCTCCGCACGATCTTTAATATGAATATCGCACGGTCGTCTGTCATCTTCCTCATCATGCAAGAGCTCGAGAACTCGATGCATATGGTGTGGAAAAGAGGCGGCATGAAGATGCAGAATGACTCAGGACAGAAAGTGCCCAGTTTCATCCCCATAGGACAGGAGGCACTATATCGCTATGCGAAAAAAGTAAATGGTATTCCGCAGAATGCTTTTAGTGAGGTCGTCTTCTCGCTGGCGTCTACGGCGCACATACTCGGTGGCTGTCCGATGGGCAAAACCAAAGAGGAAGGTGTGGTAGATGAAAATTTCAAAGTGCATGGTTATGAGAATTTCTACATACTCGACGGATCCATCATGCCATGCAATCTGGGGGTGAATCCTTCCCTGACTATCACGGCCCTCAGCGAGTATGCAATGGACCTGATCCCGGCAAAAGAGGGGCGGAATGTTAAAACCCTGTCGCAGAAAATGGACGAAGTAACTGCTTAAGCTGTCTGTTTTATTGGATTGAAGTTCTTCAATCTGGACACTCATATTGTGTTCAATTGTTATTTGAAAATGACTAATGCCATCTATTTAAGCGGCTTAACACTATTTATCAACATTTACCTTGTAATTCGCCCACATCAGCGTCGAAAAGAGTCGAGTCACCTTTTATGGCAGAGATATTGTCAGTACCTTCGCGCACTCAAATTTGCCCCTTAGATGAAAGAAAAGATCGACCTGAAAAAGAGACCTGGAAGCATGTTTTTCAAAGTATTTGTCCTAATATCATTGATCGCTTGTAGCACCATGGGATGGGCGCAAGTGAGCCTCACATCTACAGCAGCAGTTACCGAAGCTTTTGCGAGCTATGTTGGCACCTCGACCGCACCCACTAACTGGACAATGACAGGAACCGGTGCTTTCAACGGGACTGCGCAAACTACTGGAACCACAGGTGGGTGGTACGGAAATGCTAATATGTCTTATCTGGGTAGTGGAAGCGCAAGTAATGGCCAGGCTACCTGGAAACTCCAAAATAATGCCGGCTCTACTATCACAGGTTTTACCTTTTCATTTGCCGCTCGTATGTGGAAGAGTGGTACTGCCAGCCCCATAGTGACAGTGTCGTATTCTTTTAGCTCCTCATCCACTGTACCTGGCACTGGTGCCCTGACCAATGGGCTCAGTTCCTGCTCATTCAATGACGCTACCACAAATATCGGTACAGGTACTACCCTCTCTCAAACGGTCAGCTCTATCAGTATTCCTAATGGCAATTTTATTTTTATAAGATTCATTCAACCCGGCGGATCTAACTCAGATAATTTAGGTTGGGATGATGTGACGATCACGCCCGTAACTGGTTGTACGACGCCCGGCATACCAGCATGTAGCACACCTGCCGCCGTGTGCGCAGGAACGTCAGCTACAATAACAGGAGCAGGTAGTACAAATGCAACGTCATATACTTATTGGGATGCTGCCTCTGGAGGCAATGCCATCACAACGGGTACTACGCCACCAGGAACAGTATCATCGAATAACATGACGACGCCTACATCGCTCATAGCGGGGAGCTATGTCTACTATGTACAAGGGGAGGCAGGCAGTAGTTGCGTCAGCGCTGCCAGACAGGCTGTGACAGTCATTATCAATGCTGTGCCATCTACTCCTGCTGGTACTGTAAACGTTTCCGCCAATCCTTCCTGCGGGCCGGCGACGCTATCATACAGTTCGCCCAGCGCATCTATATTCTGGGAGACCAGTAGCACAGCTACAAGCAATGCCCTGCCGACAACGTCGGGCTATACACTCAGCACCTCACTTGCTACTATATATGCCAGGGCATATAATGGCAGCTGCTGGTCAAGCAGTACGGTCAACTCGGGCAGTGTCACTATTAATATAGCACCATCCATCTCGACCCATCCTTCTCCATCCGGCCAGACAGTGTGTCAGAATACTACGATCAGTGCGCTATCTATAGGTGGCAGCGGTCTCGCTTCCTATCAGTGGTATATGACCACCTCACCTGTCAACTCAGGCGGCACTCCTGTAGGAACGAACTCAAGTATCTATACACCGTCTAACACTACTGCAAGCACAACTTATTATTACTGTGTCGCCACCGGTACCGCTCCTTGTGGATCGGTGACGAGCAATGTATCAGGTGCGATCATCGTCAACCCAGCGCCTTCTACTCCCAGTGGCACAGTGACCCCGGATGCCAGCCCGGCTTGCGCATCAGCTATCTTTACATACAGCAACCCTGATCCGGCTATATACTGGGAAACATCTTCAGGCGGCACCTCTACCACATCGCCTACTACGAGCCCTTATGCATTAAGCACTACTGCCTTCACCATGTATGCACGTGCTTACAATGGCTTGTGCTGGGTAACTGGTCCAAACTATGGGCCTATTACTATTTACACGCAACCTAACTTTACTACTAATCCGGCAGATAAGACTGTCACGGCTCCGACCACCGCTCTATTTACTTCTTCGGCTTCAGGTTTTGGTACCTCATACCGCTGGCAGTATAATGATGGTACCGGATGGCAGGATATCAGTGGAGCTAACTTGTCCAGCTATACTACTCCCGGTACATCAGCCGCTATGAATGGGTACCAGTACCGCTCTATCGTATCGGTCAGTCCATGCATTAATGATACCTCTACAGCGGCGACGCTCACGGTCAATACGACGATCTGGACAAATCCTATAACTGATGCTGATCCCAGCACGGCGAATCCCTACACGGCAGGCCAGACCAAAGATGCCAATATCGCTGTCTCCGGTATCGGACGGACAGGCGCCACAGCGTCTTCTGCTGTCAATAGATATAGCGCAACCAGCTGGAATACCAGCACCGGCATTGACCTTACGACTTATTTTGAGTTTACTATCACGCCAAATAGTGGATATAAAGTCAATTTGGCGAGCTTCATATATACCGGGCAGGTTTCATCAGGATCACCAAGTTTTGCATTCCGATCAAGCGTCGATGGATATACGGCAAACATTGGTACTCCGTCCGCGACAGGTACCACGATCAGCCTGACAGGTGCTTCTTATCAGAATATAACCACTCCTGTTACATTCAGATTTTACGCTTATCACCTTGCTACAGGCACTACTACTTATAGCGTAAACGATTTCTCATTTACAGGGCAGGTCATCCTTACCGGATGTACGCCACCGACGATTAGCGGTACTACTCCCGGCGCTACGACCTGCGGTCCGGGTATTGCCACATTGAGCGCTACGGCTTCTTCAGGTATTGTGAATTGGTATACTGCAGCGGCGGGTGGCTCATCGATAGCCACGGGTAGCTCATATGGACCCAGTATTTCATCAACAACTACATATTATGTAGATGCTACAGACCTCGGCTGCACGACTACAACACGAACACCTGTCATAGCGACGCTCACTACTACGCCAGGTACTCCTGTATGTTCTACGCCTGCCGCAGTATGTGCGGGTACATCTGCGACTATCACAGGGGCCGGCGGGGGTGCGACCACTTATACATACTGGACCGCATCTACAGGTGGCAGTGCGGCCACGGGTACGGTGGTCTCTAATAATTTCTCAACTCCGACATCGCTCACAGGCGGATCATATATCTACTATGTACAAGGAGAGGCAGGCAGCTGTGTGAGCGCTGCAAGGCAGGCTGTGACAGTGACGGTCAACTCCTTGCCGGCTGATCCTGCAGGTACTATCAATGCGGGTGCAAATCCGGCATGTGGGTCTACGACTCTTACCTACAGTTCGCCGAATGCAGGTATATATTGGGAAACATCTCCATCGGGTACGAGCACTGCAAGCCCTACTACTTCATCATATACATTGGGTAGCACGGGCACTATATACGCACGTGCGATCACAGCAGGATGCGGTTCGGCAGGTACTGTGAATTCCGGTACTGTAACGATCAATACCAATACATCTATCACTAGCCAGCCATCCAATCAGTCCGTGACAACAGGTGCGAGTGCTTCGTTCATAGTGGTAGCTGCGGGTACGAGCCTCACATACCAATGGAGAAAGGGCGGCGTCAATATCAGCGGTGCGACATCGGCGACCTACACTATCGGCTCGACCGCATCGGGCGATGCAGGTAGCTATGATGTGGTAGTGACTGGTACTTGCGGTACTGTGACATCATCGACGGTGACTTTGACAGTGACCAACTTTGTCTATCAGGCGGGTGACTACAGGCCGATATATGATTATGATGATCTTTCTTTCAATAATACAACTTCGTCGTCTACTGATAACTGGGAGTATTTTGACGGAACGAGCTGGGGTGCTACTCCGGCTGGCAAATCTCCGCAGAATGCAACAACAAGGCCTGTGCGCGTAGTGATCAATAAAATAGTAACAGGAGGTGGTAATAATGCCAACTCATATAATAACATCGTGATCATCGCAGGAGGTGAGCTCCAACTGAATGCTACGGCAAATACTACTGCTGATTTTATCCTGTCAGGAAAATCGCTGGAGGTGCAGACAGGCGGACTGCTCAGTGTGAATGGCCAGATACAAATGAACTCAGGCGCTAACCTCATAGTAAGAACTGGCGGAGAAATGGACCTCAATACAAACAAGATCACGAACACGCATGCATTCTGGACCGGGATAGAAAATTTCGAACCGGGATCTAAGGTGCGTATCACGAACTGGGGTTTCAATGGCGCGGGCTCTGGTAGCCTGACCAATGTATACGGTACGATCACAGATAATGCAAACGGATATAAATTTGGAACGCTGGATATAGATGTTAATCCGGGCTTCAGCTGGGTACTTGTGGGAGGAAGCTTCACAGTGAGCCTCGCGGATACGCTTAATATTACAAATGCATCTTCTAACCCGATAACGATACCTTCCAATACAAGTAGTCCGGCAGTGACGATCAGGAGGATCAATCACCACAGCGGTATCTTTGGTCTGACTGCCTCATACAGCGGAGCCGCGACACAAACTGTCAATATACTCGAGAACCTGAACTCGGATGGAGGTACACTGAAGTTATTTTACACCGGAGGTGGTACGGCGGGTACGATTAATGTAAATCTGACAGGTAACCTGACCATTGGAAGTGGCGTGACGGTAGGTAATGATGCTGCATCGGGTACAGCAGCTGTATTAAATTTCAACGGTACGACTACTCAATACCTGGATGCAGCAAGCACAGTGACTGCATGGCCGATGAATATCAACTCTGGCGCATACGTGGCACTACAAAATCATGACCTGATAGCGAACAGCAACACAAGCCTGACATCCATCATTACTGTCAAGACGGGTGGCACGCTCGATTTTGGGTTCGCAGCAGATGGTATCACAGCCAATGTGATCAATAAGGTCACTACCGGTGCTAACGGTACTAACCAGTTTGCGACCCAGCAGGGCAGTACCCTGAAGATCACTTCGCCTGATGGTCTGTACCAGTCTTCCAATGGCCTGGGCAATGTACAATTCACTACTGGCAATAAGAGCTTTAACCAGCTCGCTACCTTCTGGTATACCGGCCGCGCAAATCAGGTCACTGGTGATGCGATCACCAATACAGCTAATGGTAAGCAGATCATTATAGAAATGGCCTCCAATAATCTTTCTATAGCATTGACTCAGTCTACTGCGCTAAGCAATAGCACGACGATCAATGCAACAGGAGGTAAACTGGATATCAGGAAGGGACAAGTTCTCGAGACTACCTCTGCTTATATCACCGGCTCTACGGGTACGCTGATCATGGCGGGAGGTACGCTGTACCGCATACCGGCGCTCTCTGCCGGCAGCACTGATGTCATACCGCGTATGGATGGGGCTACGTATTCATATACACTGACTGGCGGTACCATCGAACTCAGCGGTGCCGGAGCGCAAACGCTGCGAGGCAATAGGACATACTATAATGTCAAGTTCTCCGGGTCTAATATTTATGGCACTGACTACAAGAACCTCTCCAGCGATGCAGCGATCAATGATTCGCTGATCATTACAGGAACCACTACTGTGGTAAACTGTGTAGATGCCTCGCTCAATCCGACCGCTTTCACAGGCGCTGGTGGTCTGATCATGGATGCAGGCAGGCTGATGATCAAAACACTGAATACCACTTCGCCGGAATTGACAGGGGGTAATATACCCTATAATATGACAGGGGGAACGGTTGAGCTTTATGGATCGGGCAGCGGCACTCATCAAGTGCTCCGCGCTACTGACAATAGCGGCACCCTCAGTTACTATAATGTAGATGTCAACGCAGGTACTGCTAATACCGCTGACTATAATGCAGGCCCATCAGCCAGCTTTGGTATCAAGGGTACGCTCACTGTTTATCCTCCCGCTGTATTCCAACTGGATGAAACGGAAAATATATCGGGTATAGGAAACTTTGATGTACAAGCGGGATCGACTTTCAAATATGGTTCTGCGAATGGTATCAAAACATCAGGTACCTCAACCAGCGACGGCAACATCAGGATAACGGGCACGCGCACACTCTCTACATCGGCAAGTTATGGATTTGTAGGCAACGGCTCAATGGTATCTGGCAATGGACTTCCATCATCGATGGTGAATATGTACATACAGAAATCAGGTACATCAGATATTGTGACATTGACCAATAGCGCGACTGCGACGGGTACGATAGAGTTCACCAAGGGACGCATCTCTACGGGAAGCAATGAACTTATTTCCAACAATACATCTGCTACTGCTATCACAGGGCATGGCCTCAATAAATATGTGATAGGAAACCTGAGGAGGTACGTAAGCGGTAGCGGCTCTTACGATTTCCCTCTGGGAAATACATCTTATTATGACCTCGGGACCTTGAATTTCAACTCGCAGTCGGGTATTACGAGCCTGTTAGGTTTCTTTACTACAGGGCAATCGGGCACCTCGCCTTCTACCTCTACCTGTGCGATCAACGGCACTCCGATGAATGATTACCTGAATAATGGTTTCTGGACATTCACGCCGGATGCGCCGATGGCGGGTGGTACATATGGCATCACGCTGAATGGAATGGGCTATACTAATGGCCCCTCCAATGCCAATAGGATGGGCGTGATCAAAAGAGCTGATGCGTCATCGCCATGGCTCGGCTGCGGTATGCTGAATGGAGTAGCTCAATCCTCAGCCTATGGTACGCACACGAATTCTACACAGTCTCTAGCCGGTGGCGTAGCCACAGCGGTGCGTAGTGGAGTGAGTGGATTTTCTGATTTCGCTATCGGCCTGCCGCAGGTGAATGCACCTCTTCCTGTGACGCTGCTTTACCTGACTGCCAGTGCGATTGATAATAAGTTTATCCAACTCGACTGGGCTACAGCATCAGAGATAAATAATAGTGGATTTGAAATAGAGCGTAGCGCGGATGGTGCATCGTTTGCGACGATCGGATGGGTAGATGGTCATGGCAATAGTAATAGCTTTGTGGCATACAGCGCTGATGACAGGCAGGTGGCTCCTAATGTGATCTATTACTATCGATTGAAACAAGTGGACCTGGACGGTCACTATGAATACAGCAATATCGTATCGGCTATGCTGCCGGGCGAAAAGGGTTTTGTAATGGAAGCGCTGAGGCCTAATCCGGCTACTACTCAGGTGACGATCAATATTGTCACTGAGAATGACCAGACGGTCGATGTATCTTTCACGGATATGCTCGGGCGTGCGGTATTGACACAATCATGGCAGCTTAGTGCGGGTCTTAATGCTGCGCAGTTTGACATCAGCGCGTTGGCACAAGGTGTATATCATGTGACGGTGAGGTCGGCGAATAGCTACTTTACGAAGTTGCTGGCGATCACGAGATAAGGCGAGGGGACGAGGGGCGTGGGACGAGCGATTTGGCTCTGCGCTTCAACCCCTTTAGTGCAGATCGCAGTGCTGCTGCGTTACCCCCAAACCCCCTTCAGGGGCTTTAATACATTGCTATTAACCCAATATTTATTGCGGCGTTACAACATCTGTTTGCTCTGTTTCATTTTTAGCAGAGACGAAGTGAGCGACAACTAATGAGGCTTTGCTCTCACCTACTACTTCCGCTATTTCATTCTGAGTGGCTTCCCTGAGTTTCTTGACTGATTTGAAATGCTGTATCAGTTTCTCGAAAGTCTTTCCACCTATACCTTTAATAGTGGTAAGCTCCGAGGTCGTTTGGCCTTTACTGCGCTTATTCCTGTGCGCGGTGATGCCAAATCTATGCGCCTCGTCGCGCAGGCGTTGGATGAGCTTCAGGCTCTCTGATCTTTTATTGATGTATAGAGGAAGTGTGTCTTCGGGGAAGTAAATTTCCTCCAGCCGTTTAGCGATACCGACTATTGGGACCTGGCCGTAGATATTTAGTTTCTTGAGGCTATTCACTGCAGAGCTGAGTTGGCCTTTTCCTCCGTCCACTATGATCAGGTTGGGCAGCGGATTTCCTTCTTCGAGCATCCTGCTATAACGGCGATACACGGCCTCTTCCATGGTGGCGAAATCATCCGGGCCTTCGACAGTCTTGACATTGAAGAAGCGGTAATCACGCTTCGATGGTTTCGCATCGCGGAATACTACGATGGCGGATACAGGATTCGTGCCTTGTATATTGGAGTTATCAAAACACTCTATGTGGCGTGGCAGGTCTTTTAGTTTGAGGTCTTCCTTCAGTGTTTTCATGATGCGGAAAGAAGGATTCTTTTCCTCGGATGTCATCTGCTGGTTCATACGCTCCTGACGGGCATAGAGTGCATTTTTGGTCGCGAGGTCGACGAGCTTTTTCTTATCTCCGATGATGGGCACTGTCACATTGATCCCCTCTATCGGTATCTCGACGGTGAAGGGGAGGAGCAGTTCATCCATTTGGATATTGTCAGAGAAGCTGCATTCACGGATGGCCGCTTCGAGCAGTTCCTCTCTGGTCTCATCGAGGACTTTCTTCAGCTCCAGCGCTTTGGCCTGGATGATGACGCCATTGCCGATGCGGAGATAGTTGATGAAAGCATGTGTCTCCGTCTCAGTGTACCCGTATACATCTACATTGTTCAGCTTTGGATTGACGATGGTGGATTTGCTCTGGTAGTCTGTGAGCAGGTCGATCTTTTCCTTGAATTCATTGGCACGCTCGAACTCCATGTCCTCTGCATACTTCTGCATCTTGCCTTTGAGATAATACATTACTGAGCCAAAGTTGCTCTTGAGAATATCGCGTACCTGGCGGATAGACTCATCGTACTCCTCTTTGCTTTGCAGGTTCTCGCAGGGGCCGAGGCAATTCTTGATATGGTATTGCAGGCAGACCTTAAACTTCTTCGCTTCGATATTTTTAGGCGTGAGGGGTAGTGTACATGTGCGCAGTGGAAATATGGTCGTGAGCAGATTCAATATGATCCGCACCTGGCCTACGGAAGTATACGGCCCGAGGTACTCGGAGCCATCGCGGATCAATTGCCTTGTGAGGAATACGCGGGGATATTCTTCTTTTTTGATAACGATATAGGGATAGGTCTTGTCGTCTTTCAGGCTCACGTTATAGCGCGGCTGGTATTTTTTGATCAGGCTGTTTTCCAAAAGGAAGGCGTCCTGCTCGGTATCGACGATAGTGAACTCTATACGGTGGATCTTACGCACCATAAAGGCGATACGAAAGGTGTGATCATTTTTATTGAAATAGGACGATACGCGCTTCTTGAGGTCTTTGGCTTTGCCTATATAGAGGATATTGCCTTCCTCGTCGAAGTATCGGTAGACACCTGGCTGATTTGGTATGCTGTCGCGGTAGGATGCTGCAAATTCCTCTAAGATCATAAGGTGAAAATAAGAAATGCAGGAACATCATGGGAGTGGTTGTTGTGGATGGGTTTTTAGACGCTGCTTAGCGTAGGGCGATGCCCCACGCTATAGGCTTGACGCCCTTTCAGGGCTTAATACGTAAAAAACAAAACCCTCCATATGGAGGGTTTTTAGATAAATTATATTTTCTGTTTGTTACTTGACGACTACCAATTTCTTTGTAAAAATGCTGGTGCCTACTTTGATCACTACCGTATAGGTAGCAGCAGCGAGCGCTTCAGTCTGGAGGGTCATGACGTTGGTGCCATATACCAGCTGATAGTTATTGCTCATGATCTCTTTGCCGAGGATGTCATAAAACTGGATCGAAGCAGGAAGTGCGTCTGTGGTACCGATGACTACCCTCGTAGTACCGGATGTAGGATTGGGTTGCAGATTGCTGATGATCAGGCTCGGGCCATCTGTGATCTCCGCAGATACCACGCGGCTGTCCTCGCTGCGGCCATCAAAGTCAACTTGTTTCAGCTGATAGTAGTACACGACATTTTGCAATACCATGTGATCATCAAATGAGTAAGTGTGTACCTCATTAGAGCTGCCGTGCCCATCTACCCATCCTATCTTGGTGAAGTTGATACCGTCATCGCTTCTCATCACATTAAACCCGCTATTGTTGATCTCAGATGCTGTGATCCAGTCTACGCGGATGTATGAGTTGTCTATTGGTGTAGCGCTCAGGTCGACGAGTGTGACAGGGAGTGCATTGCCGGTAGGGCTGGAGTTGCTGCCCACGCCGAAGTGCGAGAAGCTGGTATAGATACCACCGACGATACCATCTGCTCCATCGTTGCAGCCGGTGAAGTTTGCGTGAGTTTTGAAGTAAGAATAAGTAACGAGATCAGTCGTTGGATTGACCACCTGCATCAGCTGGTTTTCAAAATTAACTGCCTGCGGAACAGATGTGAAGCCATCTGCATTTTCCCTAAGGAGCCTTTTAGTAGGGTCAGTAGTGACGCCAGTATTCTCTACGTATCCGTGCGGATATGCCTCTGCAGTATAAGAGAATGTAGGAGTCGTAGAGATCGGCACTGCATCAAAGCTCCAGTATCCATGACCCTTAAGCGATGCTTTGTTCATGATGAACCAGTTTCCGGCTCCGCCGCAAGTGCTCGTCTGGAAAACATTGTAGCCAGGGTTATTAGTGTAGTCCACCGGATTGTGCGTAGAGTCCATCACAGCTGCCTGGCCGGTAGAGTTGCCTTTGTCAAAGTGATTGTAGAATGACGCAGTAGACAGTGACGCTACAGCATCATCTGTGAATTTAGATGTCAGCTTCAGCGTACCTCCAGTCATTGTCTTGAAGTAGATCTTGATAGGATTATATGTAGCGGTCACGCCACCTACAGGAAAAACATAAGTAGAAGTAGAAGGTGTACCAGCAGTATTGGCTAACCGGGCGAAGCCTTTAGCGACGCCTGCATTGGCGCGGGTCTCCAGGTATCCGTCTGCTGCAGTAGCAGCCCTGCTGCCGGTGAAGTTGAACGCAGTGATGGCCCTGTATCCTTGCACAGCATTGTTAGCGCCGTTATTCAGATAGAGTTCATAGTCGGTAGTGCCTGCGGAATTATATAGTTTGACGAGGCCATTGCCGGTAGGAGTGATGAATGTGCTGGCCGCTGTGCGCACCTGCATCATTGTGCTATTGCCTAGGGTAGATGGATATGAAGACGGCGTGTATGTAGCAGCTACTGCTGTGCCAGCCTGTACAGCTGCACTGTTCCACACGAGTGAGCCATTGACCTGGAGGTCGCTATTGAGGCGCACGATCTGTGCGGATGCCCTGTCGACGACGAGATTGTAGAGGGCATTGGATCCGCTAAAACCTGATATAGACTGCTCGCCTGCCACTGCAGATCCTGCGAGGTATGCATTGCCTATGAGGCGGAGGGTTTGCTCACCGGAGCCTCCGGCGAGAAATGAGGCACTATTGGTCACATCACCTTCGACGTTGATGACACCATTATTGGTGGTGGTAGAGCCGGCTGCATTGACATAGTCACCCTGTACATGGAGTACAGCACCTGACTGAACAAACACCTGATCTCCTTTATTGTAAAAAAGATTTGCAGATGAGGTCTGGGCGTGGGCAGCAAAAGATGCACCTAAGCACAATAAAAATACAATGGAAAAACGAGTAGGGGTTCTTTTCATATCAAGGGGCGAATTTAAAGGTATAATATATCAGGGTTGACAAAAAAGCAAGATAAAAACCAAAATTGACCAAAAAGCAAATAGGGTTTGTTTTGATCAAACGACTAACTGACTTTAAATTTCACTTCATTGTCAATGGTAAATCTACCAAAAGTAAGCCAAATGTCAGTAATCTACCGGTAGGTAATTAAATGAGAACAGAAGATTAATTGTTAAAATACTACTTTTCCTTCGTAACATCCTCATCTCCAAAGTCTTTGGTGCGATCTATGGTCTGGCTGGCGTATGTTTTACAGTTCAATTCTATATTTAGCTTCTGAGGCTTTTCGAATGTCCTGGAGGGCGATATGCCCAGATTAGTGGAATCACTGTACACTTTTTGAAAGAATTTGGCACAGATTGGCAGGGCGGTACTGGCACCCTGTCCATACTCCATGCTACGGAAGCGGATGAAGCGGTCCTCGCATCCGACCCAGGTGGCGGTGACCAGATCGGGCGTGCAGCCCATGAACCAACCGTCGGAGTTGTTTTGTGTCGTGCCTGTCTTACCGATGATATCGCCGGGGAGGTGGTATTTGTAGCGGAGGCGAACGCCGGTGCCATAGGCCACCACACCGCGCAGGAGCTCCACCATCACATAGGCGGTCTGCTCGTCGAGTACTTCATTGCGCGCGGCTGTGAAATTGGCAATGACATTGCCGGAGCGGTCCTCGATGCGGGTCATGAAGATAGGTTCTACGTGAACGCCTTTATTGACAAAGGTCGTGTAGGCACCGGCCATCTCTATCAGCGATATATCAGCAGTGCCGAGGCAAATGGAAGGCGAGTTGGGTATGTCGCTTTTGACGCCCATGTCGTGAACGAGCTTGACGACATTCTCTGTAGATAGCTCGTGCATTAGGTAGGCGGTGATAGAGTTGACCGAGTTGGCAAGACCTTGTTTGAGATTGAGCATGCCGCCGTATTTGCCATCGGAGTTGTGCGGGGTCCAGTCCTCGTTCAGGTGAAAGCGCGGATCATTTTTCTCGAAGGTCACCATCTCGTTGGGCACCTCGTAGCAGGGTGAGTAGCCCTTCTCGCGGATCGCAGCGGTGTAGATGAACGGCTTGAATGTCGAGCCTATCTGGCGCTTGGTATTGATATTGACGTGGTCGTATTGGAAGTATTTATAGTTGTCTCCGCCGACCCATGCGCGGATATTGCCCGACTCGGGGTCGAGCGCGAGGAAGCCATTCTGCAGGATCATACGGTGGTAGCGGATGGAGTCGCGGGGGCTCATGACGGTGTCTTTCTCTCCCTGCCAGGAGAAGATGCGCATCTTAACGGGTGTTCTCATCAGCGTGTCGATCTCCTCGCGGGACTTGCCCTGAGCTTTGTATTGCTTGAACCTTCCGCTCTGCGAATAGGTGCGCTCCCACTCCTCGGGGAACTCCTTCCATGGGTCTTTTGCGCTCATCTTGAAGAAGAGCTTCTGCCACTCCTCAAGGTGTTCCTTCTGCGCTTCCTCGGCGTAGCGCTGCATACGGGAGTCGATGGTGGTGTAGATCTTCAGGCCGTCTTTGTAGAGGTCATACTTGGTGCCATCCGGCTTGGGATGAGTCTCCAGATAGTCGCCGACGTAGAGGCGGAGGTACTCGCGGAAATATGGCGCGAGGCCATCTTCATGCGTACCTGCGTCGAAGCTGAGCGCGATGGGGATCTTATACAAAGAGTCGCGCTGATGTTCGTTGATGAAATTGTAGTTCTCCATCTGGCTGATGACAACGTCGCGGCGTTTCTTGGATGCCTCGGGATGTGAGTGCGGATTGTATTCACTCGGGCCTTTGAGCATGCCGACGAGGACGGCTGCTTCCTGCACATTCAGCGAGTCGACGGGCTTGCTGAAGTAGGTTTGGGACGCGGTGCTGATGCCGTAGGCATTGTCGCTGAAGGGGACGGTATTGAGATAAAGCGCGAGGATCTCTTCTTTAGTAAAAGTGTGCTCAAGGCGGGCGGCGATGACCCACTCTTTGAATTTCTGGACGGCGAGCTGGAGCTTGGAGCTATGTTTTTTGCGGGGGAAGAGGTTCTTGGCGAGCTGCTGCGTGATGGTGCTGCCGCCACCCTTGGAGTCGCGGGAGATGACGCCCTTGACGACGCGGCCAATGGCCTTCAGATCAATGCCGGTGTGGTCGTAGAAGCGGATGTCCTCTGTCGCCAGCAATGCATCGACGAGGCATTTCGGCAAATGCTCAAAGCTGACATTGGTGCGGTTCTCGCGGAAGTATTTGCCGAGGACGACGCCGTCGGCGGAGAGGACCTCGGTGGCGGTATTTGATTTGGGGTCTTCGAGTTCGTGTACAGAGGGGAGTTTGCCCCATGCACCGATGGCGATGGTGAAGAACAGCAGTGCGATGCTGGCAATGCCTATGATATATGCTATCCAGAAGTACTTGGCAGGACGGAGGACCTTTTCACGAAACCAACTCATGTTAGCGAAGGTAATAAAAAGATAGTTGGCGGGTGATGGGTGGCGGGTGGCGGGGAATGGGAATGTGCTGATTCGGCAATTTGAAAATTTGAAAATGGAATGCGGAATAAAGATGAACCGCAAAGAACGCGGAGAACGCAAAGAATTGAAACCGCATAGAAACATAGATCACATAGAATGCAATAGAGCATTCAGCAAATCATCAACAAACGCGTTTGCCCGGTTTTTTCTTTGGGTGCACGGTGAATACAAGGACGGACATTACTGTCAGGATAGTCAACCGCCAACCTCCATAAGTTACCCAAACCTAAATTGACAGGCTTTGCCGTAGGTTTAGACTGGTAGTGGAGATCAAAGAAGTTTTCGACTAAAAATGATTCAAATCCTTCATCCGGGCCAGCGTATAGTTTTTTTAGTTCGTCGCGTATGGCGGGGATCAGTACTTTTTGTTGGGCTTGTGCATTAGGCAATATCTCACTCGGCTCGCCGTGGTAGGTGCATAAAAAGGTGGCGGTCGGTATGGGTGAGCGATCTACATGCCAGGAATAAACATCGGTCGGGAAAAAGGGGTAGGCATCATCCCTGTCATAATACCTGATAAGATTAAGGGTGGGAGATGCGCCGTGAGCGGTCAGCAGATTTAAGTCATTTAAAAGAATTTCGCGAGCAAGCTGTCCCTGTTCGCTCAACTCGAGTTCAAGAAGTTCCTCTGGTTCGAGCGCTGCTATATTTCCGTTGAGTTTTACCTTTTCTACTATCTCAGCAAAATCCCCTGCTAGCTGGCGGGTCCAGCAAATGGCATTCATGTCTCCATCAAAAGGGGTGGAGATGAGGTCTTGAAAATTTGTTGCGTATTGAATTTGATGGTCGGTGGGGGATAAGGCTGTCATGGTGGGTGATGATAAAGATAGCGTTTTCTGTTCTGACTAACGTGACGCACGGAACTAAGTTCCGCGCCATTGGGGGAAAAGTATTTATTAACGATTCAGTATCTTTGAAGGAAACAAAATAAATAACAATGGAACCACTTACCCCTGCTGACATCAAGCCCCACTTAGGAAAGCTATTTACTGTCACTTTCATTGATGGTAATTCTGAGATACTATCTTTTAGAGAATTCAATGAAGAAACGAATGAAATCAAATGCCTAAATATGTCTGGCTGTGTTGAACTTAGATTTGGTGAAAAAAGAGAGGTAGAAGAAATAGAAGCCGATGCAAGTTGTTGTAAAACTATTAAACTTAGTTCCATTAAAGACTTCTGTGATGCACAATTGCACAAGGCTTATCATTAAAAAAGGATTATGAACCCCGAACACAAAGAACAACTAGATAAACTCAAAAAGGCATTCGAAACGAAACAGTCAAGAAGTGTTGAGGAAAATTTAGACTTTTTGCTAGGCATACTCTATTTGAGAAGAACCGTACCTGACCTTGACCAAATAGGGATGCAAATGATGATATCATTGATGATCGATGGTATGTACAAGGATGATAGTGCGAAAACTATGTTATTGGACAGATTAAGGCTAAATGGCAATATAAACGTAATAAACAATAAGGACGTTCATATTTCCGAAAAAGGAGTATTGTTTTTATTGGAAGAAGGTGGTTACACAAAGAAGAGGAAGTTTCAACTTATTGATGAGGAAATTAAGGCCAAAACCTTAAAGAAGTTTAGGTGGGATAGAGTTGCAGTTATATTAAGCTTGGCAGCTTTGGCTGTTTCCATTGCGGTCGCATACCACAAGTGGTGAGTTTCGTGGTGGAAAAGTGAGGGTGCGGGGATCCACGTTGTAAAGGCGGACTAGTGGAGCGGGTTAGGTGCTTTTAGAAGATGATTGTTTCTTTTTTTCGCGTTTTTCCCTAAAAGTCTTGAATTGCCAATCTTCTATTTCATTACAATTATCTTTTATTATTGTTTTATCCAAAACACTCGAATACTTAGGATATAATTCAAGAAAGGAATACAGCCTATTTACCGCGCCATCATAATTGCTGTCAAAGGCTGAGATATGATCATATATATATTGATTTACATTTGGTGAAAATGCTAAATCATATTTTTCATGAAGATAAAATGCCCTTAGAATATTTGCTTCTCGTGTAGGGTTATATTTCTTGTACTCAATATTTGCTTGTTGAATATCTAAGATTTTAGATTTAATGCATTTATTATAATACTCGACAGATAATTTCTTAGATGTGTATGCAAAAACGGGTGAGTCAAAATTATAGAAGGCCCCTCTAGAAATGGATCTTGTTTCATTTGGATCTGAGGTAACAAGGTTTTTTCTAAATGCCCAATTATCAGAGAGGGACCAAATATCCATTTCCATTTCATCAAACAATAGTTTGAAACCATTATGCCTATTTCTTTTGTGGGGAATATGAAGAATATTGATCAACTTTTGTATCTCCTCTGCAGATACATTACTTATAACATCAATATCTCTACTCGGTTTATCATTTATAAAATCCCTTACAAATCCCCCTACGAAATATAATTCACCTCTATTTTCAAGCCTATACTCGGTCATCTTTCCAACAAAAAAATCCATCCGACTGTCTTCACCTATAAGGCTTCTTATATATGTGATAAACTCTCGCTTAAATTTATTCTTATCGATAATTTGCTTTAGCTGCATCTATAAAGAAATACCTTTTATGTTTTGATAGAGATTTAAAGCGTAATGATCTGTCATGCCACTTAGAATATCAGTAACTAACTGATATTTGCAATAAAGCGGATTAACATTGGAAGAAGCACTATAGGTTTCATATATGAATCTATATGTTGAAGATATGGTATAATAAAGTCGTCTCGCTTTGGTATTTTTTCCGCTTAAAGAGAAATCACTCATCGAGCAAGCTGGAATATACTCTTCTAGAAGGCCAGTTAATACTTTATAGCCCGCTAATTCTGTCTGAATAATTTTTTTATCATCGAGTACAATTTTCATGAGACCTTTATATGCTTCTCGAACTGATTTATGTTCAAAACGATCCAGAATTTCTTCGTTGTAGCTTTCATTCATAAAATCTTCGTAATTTTTTAAAAACTCATCAACTACAGCGATGATCATTAAAGACTGTGTTGTTATCCTGAAACGTTGAATTGTTATATCTAATCTTCCTAATCCAGTATTTTTAAGTTCCTGATGAGTATCCTCAAGCTCTTTAAGAAGTTGCGCATAAATCGCATTCTTTTTATCTAAGTGCGTCTCAAACACTTCTTTGATTTTATCAAAATTTAAAATTCCAAGTTTTACTCCATCTTCAATATCTGCAGCAGAATATGCTATATCATCCGCAGCCTCTAATAGATAGGTTACTGGATGGCGATTACCATTTAGATTTAAGAAAGTGTCAATCTTGTTATAGTCCTCCTGCTCGGTTATGAAGTAGCCGGATTTCTTTTCATTTATATGAGTTCGTTTGTCTTTTTTGTTTCCGGAAATTGAGCTTCTAGGATATTTTATTATTGCACTTAAAGTTGGATAAGTAAGATTGTAACTATTCTCATCTTTTAAAAAATGAAGTTTCCTTAAAATGCGAAAAGCTTGAACATTCCCATCAAAATTCTCAAAATCAGCTATTTCTTGAGGGCTAAATTTCTCTCTAATTGTTTCATCTTTAAAATGAGCCTTGAAAAAATCTTGAATAGCAGTTTCTCCGAAATGACCAAAAGGAGGATTTCCAAGATCATGCACTAAACCAGCAGTAAATAGAAGAGAGGACATATAGCCCCTTAACTCGGGATTTAGTATTTTTTTTTCAATTAGCGCTTCCTCTACGCTTTTCCCAATGCTTTTAGCTATAAAACTTACTTCAAGGGAATGAGTTAATCTTGTTCTTATAAAATCACTTTTTTCCAAGGGAAAAACTTGAGTTTTATCTTGTAATCGTCTGATTGGAGGACTAGATATTAATCGAGAATAGTCATCCTCGAATGGATTTCTTTTATCAAGAGGATTTCTCTGCCCTAATGTTCTGAATCTTTTGTCCGTTAAAAGGACACTCCAGCGATCATCATAGTTCATGTCTTAAATTTTAATAATTAAAGATAAGTTTTTGTAATAAATCAGCTTTATAAATTTATCCTAACGGTACCTTAATTTAGTCATCGCTTGTCGCCGGACAGGGATAGAAGCGGATAGCCCGGAGCGAGCGCAGTCCCGAAGGGCAAGCGAATGAGGACTAGGAGCGGATAGCCCGGCCCGAAGGGGTCCACCCTCAATTGACAATTGATAATGGATAATTGACAATTTAACAGCTGGGAATGCAAATCCCCCGGCCTTCGGCCACCCCCTTTGTAGAAGGGGATTCAATACATTTAAACAAAAATCCACGGAGGTTTTGTTTATTTGATGCAAAAGACTACATTTGCACTCCCTAAATGTAAAATAATGTACGCAATAGTAGAAATAGCAGGACAGCAGTTTAAGGCCGAAGCAGGCAAAAAGCTCTATGTCCACAGGCTCGAGGGCAACGAAGGTGACAAGCTGACCTTTGACAAGGTTTTGCTGACTGATAACGGCAGCGCAGTGAGTGTAGGTGTACCTACAGTAGCGGGTGTAGCTGTGACGGCAACGATCCTCAGGCACCTGAAGGGTGACAAGGTGATCATCTTCAAGAAGAAGAGGAGGAAGGGATACAAGAAGCTGAACGGACACCGTCAGTCTTTCACTCAGATCAGCGTAGACAGCATAGCTTAATCTTATATAACTAAAGTAAGGAGAATCAACTCATGGCACACAAGAAAGGTGAAGGTAAAGTAAAGAACGGTAGGGACTCGCATAGCAAACGTCTGGGTATCAAGATATTCGGCGGCCAGACTGCTGAGAATGGCAATATCATCTGCCGTCAGAGGGGTACAGCGTACCATCCTGGCAAAGGTGTCGGAATCGGCAAGGACCACACAATATTCGCAGTAGTGGATGGCGTGGTGAAGTTCACTAAGGGTGCTAACGACAGGAGGTTCATCCACGTGCTCCCGGTAGCTGCAGAAGCTTAATTTAGTCTTTTAAACATACTATAGAATCCCGTCTCTAAAGGACGGGATTTTTGTTTTTGGTCCTCACCCAACCCTCTCCCAGGGAGAGGGCTTTGCTTATAGCTCCCTGAGGGGAGCATTAACAGCCAATACAACCTCACCCTGCCCTCTCCGAAGGAGAGGGTTCCGTACTATAGCTCCCTGAGGGGAGCGTGTATCAGGTTTTTAGGGTAGGACACGTCTTGGGCCAATGTCATTGACTTAGGCTGTTGCATTATGCTATTTGCATTAAACCCATTGCAATGTATTTAAGTCCCTTTAGGATTTAGGGCGAGGCAGAAGCAATAACAGCTAAATTTTAGATGTTGAAATCCCGACAAGCGCAGCCCCTTCGGGGCTTACTGTTTGTAGATACAGGAAGTCAAGAATACAAAGCTCCGTAGAAGCGGCCTGTTTCTTAAGTCAATGAAAGGCTTCGCTATAGTGCTTAAGGGGCATGCCTTGGGGCATCGAAAAGCTTCGTCGTATGAGGGAAAGGGAATAAGAAAGAAGCTGTTTAGACCTTCTCAGGGAGGGTGCCGATGACGGTGATGCCGCCTTTGACCTTTTGCCTGAGGTCTACGTCGATCACGGTGCCGACGGGGAGGAAGAGGTCGACACGGGAGCCGAACTTGATGAAGCCGAACTCGTTGGCCTGGCCTATGGAGTCGCCTTCGGCTACGTAGAAGCGGATCTTGCGGGCGAGTTTGCCGGCGATCTGGCGGATGAGGATCTCTATGCCGTCCTTATCTTCTATGACAACGGTGTTGCGCTCGTTCTTCTCAGATGACTTAGGATGCCATGCTACGAGGTATTTGCCCGGGTGGTACTTCTGGTAGGTCACCACGCCGCTCACGGGACTGCGGTTCACATGGACATTGGCAGGAGACATGAAGATGGACACCTGTATACGCTTGTCTTTGAAGTATTCGTTCTCCTGGACCTGCTCTATGACGACAACCTTGCCGTCAGCGGGGGCTATGATCTTGTTATTCTCTATATGGAAGTCGCGGTGCGGTATCCGGAAGAAGGACACGAAAGCCAGTATGACTACTGTGGAGAGCAGGGCTACCATGACGGCGAGGAACACACTCTCGGTAATGATGGCCAGTGGCAGATTGATGGCTACGGCTATAAGGCCTGCGACGATAATGATCCCGTGACCTTCACGATGGATCGACATTTTTCTTGGGCGCATGAATTGTTTTCTAAACAAGACTCAAAGTTATAAAAATTGTAATAACAAAGCACAATTTTCGCTACTGGCGATATAACTGGTCATAGGGCTCTCAATAAAAAGCCCTGCTCTTGAGGAGCAGGGCTTTATGATCTATAGTTGGGTTTTAGCGGCTGATGACGAATGGGATACGGACAGAGCCGGATCCTCCGAGTACTGTCAATATATATGATCCGCCGGTGATATCGCTAAGCTTTATGGACTGCCTGTCAGCGGTGACCGGCTGCCTGCCCACGATACGGCCAAGCATATCTGATACGATATACTCCTGTGCTTCCATGGTCTCCAATACGAAGCTGCCGTTATTAGGGTTAGGGTATAGCTTCACAGCACTTGTATTGCTCGCTTCATTGATACCGATGATCATATAGTACACCGGTGCAGATGTATCGACACAGCCATTGGCATTGCTGACAATGACGCGATAGTAGCCTGTCTGTGTGACGGTGTGCGTGACGCTATCGGCACCCGGTATGATAGTGTTGTCTACCAGCCACTGATAGCTGGTGAACGATGGAGAGGTAACTACAGAGTTGCCCAGAATAGAGGCTACCGGAGCCGGTTTGGCTATAACTGCCAAGCTCAATGTCACAATGCTGTCGCAACCACCTACTGCATGCAGAGAATCGACAAAAGTACCCGCTGCAGTCAGTACCTGACTGCCAAATGTATATGAAGTACCGGCGCAGATCGTATCTGTCAGTGATGTGCTGGCAAAGCTGCTCACTGTCAGATGGAGGGTCACTGTGCTGTCGCAGCCATTGACCGACCCGCCATTGATGGTGACGTTATAGTTGCCCGAAGTAGCAAAGCTCTGTGTGCCTACTGTATAAGATGAACCTGTACAGATACCTGCAGTGATGGTAGAGGTAGCAGGGGTTTTCACCGTCAGGTGGAGAGTCACGATGCTATCGCAACCGCCTGCTGCGTGGAGTGAGTCAACATAAGTGCCCGCAGTGGTCAGGTTCTGTGTACCAAAGTGGTATGAGCCACCGGTGCAGATGCTTTGATTCAGCGTAGTGCTGGCAAAGGTATTTATACTGAGGTTCAGGTTGATGATACTATCGCATCCGTTAGCCGCTGCACCTGTGAGGGTCACTGTGTGAGGACCTGCGGTATTGAATGATTGGCTACCGATGGTGTAGCTCGATCCCTGGCAGATAGAAGCCGTGATCGCATTGACGGCCGGCTGTTTGAGGGTCAGGTTCAGCGTGATGATGCTATCGCATCCGTTGGCCGCTGCGCCTGTGAGGGTCACTGTGTGAGGACCTGCAGTATTGAATGACTGCGTGCCTACCGTATAGCTGGAGCCCTGGCAGACAGATGCATTGATCGTCCTTGTAGCAGGCTGTTTGATGGTGAGGTTCAGTGTAATGGTACTATCACATCCGTTAGTAGCGGCGCCGGTGAGGGTCACTACGTGAGGACCTGCGGTATTGAATGACTGCGAACCCACCGTATAGCTCGATCCCTGGCAGACAGCAGTATTGATAGTATTGGTAGATGGCTGCTTGATGGAAAGGTTCAGCGTGATCGTACTATCGCATCCATTGGCGGCGCCACCTGTGAGCGTGACGACGTGAGCGCCTGCTGTATTAAACGATTGCCCGCCTATGGTATAGCTGGATCCCTGGCAGACAGATGTGGTGATGGTCCTTGTAGACGGTTGCTTGATGGTGAGGTTCAGTGTGATGGTACTGTCGCAGCCGTTGGCTGCACCACCGGTCAGTGTGACTACATGCGGACCTGAGGTATTGAATGATTGCCCACCTACTGTGTAGCTCGAGCCCTGGCAGATCGATGTGGTGATGGTCTTCGTGGCAGCTTGCTTGATGGTGAGGTTGAGTGTGATGACACTGTCGCATCCGTTGGCTGCAGCGCCTGAGAGTGTCACTACGTGTGCGCCGCCGGTGTTGAATGATTGCCCGCCCACTGTATAGCTCGACCCTGAGCAGACCGAGGCATTGACAGTTTTGGTAGCGGATGGTTTCATAGTCACAACGACTGATGCTGTAGCGCTATTCCCGCCATTGGTGACTGTGACGGTATAAGTGCCGGATGTTTTGACTGTGATAGCACGCGCGGAAGAGGGCGTATTCCAAAAGTAAGTAGAGCCTGCAGGTCCCGCAGTGAGTATCACTGAGTCACCCTGGCAGAAAGTAGTAGCTCCGCTCGGCGTGATAGTAGCTGTGAGCGTAGAAGTGGCGCAAGATGCAGTGGTATATGCTATGAATGGATTGGTAGCTCCGTTCACTGTATCCAGTGCAGGACAGTTAGCTGATGCGCATTTCACACGCAGGTAGTAGCGGATGGCCGGAGGGAAGAAATTTGCGGAAAGTGTCTCCAGGTTCTGGTTGGGAAAAGGAAATGCACCGCCTCCCGCGCTGGCGCTGACTATGATCCTTAGCTTATACTGGCCACGGGGCGCAATACAGCGGCCGCTGATCAGGATAGCACCGGTCTGCCCTGCAGTATATGTGTTGTTGGCCACATTGGTGGTCCAGCAGAGGCCTGCGGGGAGATTCTCGATAGAGTCAAACCTGACAAAGTCGACCGGGAGACCCGATATAGTCGTAAAGTTCTCAAAGTAGAGCGTATCAGATACGTTGGTCGCGGAGTCGATACATGGTATCCGGTCCGTAGATGGCGAGAAGCCCGGACTGCCTGAAGCCGTATGTGGAGTGACGCTATTGGTCGCAGCTGCACAGTGTTGCGCATAGGTCGCTACAGAAAAGAGGCTAAATACAATAGCAAAGAGTAGGACTTTTTTCATTTGTAGGTTGTTTTTGAGGTGGTATAAAACGTTGATTTTAAGGCGCGAAAATAGGCTTTTTAGCTTGTTTAAAAAATGAGATCCGGCTTTTGGGTGAATTAACCTTAAAGCTTGGGCAAATATATCTTAGGGTAGGCAATAGAATAACGAAATATTCCGCAATAAATCGGAACGCTGAGGAGATGTTTTGATCGCAAACGAAGGAGCAGAGAAGCTGTTAGCCCTTGAGGAAATCCACAAGCAGGCCGATCTGGCTGATGCGGTCTATGATCCATATGGTAAGGACCGAAAAAGGAATAGCCACCAGAATAGCATCCAACCTGTCGAGGAAACCGCCATGCCCCGGCATGATAGAGCCGGAATCTTTGATATTGAGGCTGCGCTTGAGCAGGGACTCTACCAGATCGCCAAAGGTGGCAAAGATCAGCGTGATAAAAGCGATGATCAGCCACTGGACATTGGTATAGGCCTCGGTCTTGAAGTGGTATTTCACAGAGAGGAAGGCCAGTATCTTGTCAAAAAAGAAGACAAAGATGAGCGAAAGGATCATGCCTCCGATCATTCCCTCCACGGTCTTTTTGGGAGAGATGCGTTCCATGAGTTTGGTCCGCCCGAGGAGCGAGCCGCAGATGTAGCACATAGAATCATAAAACCAGATCAGGAAAAGTATGCCCAGGGCAATGAGGGGGCCCTTGTCAAAATACAGCCAGTTGAGCAGCATGACGGGCAGTACTACATATATGAAAGGCAGGATGTTCCATCCGATATTCTGGAAAGGGTTTTCGGCTTTGGAGAAAAGTTCGCGGACAAAGAAGAAGAAGAGTACCGCTGGGAGCAGGACGGCCACATCTGCAAAGATGAAAGGCCTTTTATTGAACAGGACAGATAATATGGTCATGACCGCAGCCAGGATCACGGTAGTCTTACGGCCTTTCTGGCTACCCTGGCGGGCAGGGGCTGATATGGTATAAAATTCATATACGCCACCGAGTACCCCTATGAGTATCACCACGCCGTAGGTAGTCCAACTGTATAAGGTGCCTGCTATGAAGAGCGCTGCGACTATGAGTCCTGAGGCTAAGCGTACTAGAAAAGTATTCATCCTGTGTATTGATGTTTTTCAAATATAGTTAATTAGGCAAAGCGGTCACTTTTTTGCCAGACCATTTGGACAAAATGACCAAACCTCCGACCATAATAATGCCTGCCGGTATGGTATAATAAAGAGGCAGAGCCTCTGAAGATGTCAGGTCAGAATGAATGCTGCCGGACATAAAAGCGTATTTGCCCGCTACGACAGAGAAATTATTGAAGAAATGGGCCGTGATCGCTACCCAGAGGCTATCGGTATAGAAGTACAGCATGCCGAGGACTATGCCCATGCACCAGATACCCAGTACATTGTCAAACTCAAAGTGCATAACAGCGAATACGAATCCGCTGATCAGGATAGCTGCGACAGGTGTGAAACTGAAATCCCTGAGGATATTCATCACCGTGCCGCGAAAGAATATCTCCTCTGCACAGGCCGGCAGAACGGCGATGCACAGCGTAAGTATGACAAAATGGAAAGGCGATCGCTGTGTAAAGAATGAATCCACAAGTTTTTGCAACAGGTCGGCGCTGGCGCGGAGTGACTGCAGCTTTGGCGGCAGATGGATCTGCTGCATGAGCTGTACCAGCAGCTGGATAAAGACTCCGGCAGCCATCATCACTATGATAGCTACAAGCCAGTATTTCAGGGATGGGGCAGTGCGCAGTTTTAGCCGGGCTGGTATGTCTATCCTGAACATGTAATGAAAAGCTAAAGCCGGAAGGAGGAAAAGGCCAAGAGGCGATAGCAGCATCTGCATATATAGAGAGGCCATTGGGTTTGCGATCTGATCCTGAGTAGAGAGCATGAAGGCATTGGCATCAGCGACGTCAAAAAATAGCGGAAGTGTAAGCCTGAAAACAGTGGTAACCACCCAAAAGCTGACCAACATCAGCATAATCAGTATAAATGCTACTGTCAATCCCTGGAGCGTTTTATTTTCAGGAAATGGATATTTCATCTCTCGCAAATGTAAATAATAGCTTCACATACAGGAAAAAAAGTGACATACATCAGGATTGACCGAATTACTTTGGTCTTTGGCATGTGATTGCATAACTTTACGCTCAGATTGAAAAAAGGTCTATCCATATTATTGGCATTCGCTATACTGGCACAGGGCATGATGAACCTTGGGTTGTGTGCGTACTATGAGCTTAATAAAAAGATGATAGCCGATAGGCTCTGCGTGAATAAAAGCAAACCAGAGCTTCATTGCAACGGGAAATGCTTCCTCTCCAAACAGCTCAAAAAGGCAGAGGAAAATGAGAAGCGCCAATCTAAATCCCTGATGGAGAAAGACGAAGTACCCGCCATCCATGACCAGGAAATAGCATTCAACTATATTCCCTCTTATAGTTTTGTCAGCTTCATGGGGTACTATAGCGGGCAGAAGCTGAGTTCTCCGCACATCATCCCCGACCAGCCCCCGCGTGTTTTAGCTTAGTATTTATCGTTCTCTGATCATGTATCAGGGTGCGGTCTTTCTTTTCAGCTAAAACAATTTAATAATGAAATGCAGAATAGTGCTGTGCATGTGCCTCATATGGCTGTGCAGGGCAAACATAAAAGCTCAGTCCTGCTGTGCGACAGCATCAGGGTGCAATAGCACCATCCTGCCCGACCTGGATAAACATCTGGCAGGGCTGAGGTGGACATACAGCCAGTATGACAATCGCAACTTCAGCCTCGATCCTGAGAAGAACGGCATTAAGAATAATGAGATGGTCAATACTCTGGAGCTATTCGGCCGGTTCAATCTGCCGAAGCGCTTCCAGCTATCGGTATTTGTGCCTGTCACATTCATTCATCAATACTCCTCCCTGTCTGATACACATGATCGCGGTCTTGGCGATGCCAGCCTCCTCGCTCAGTACCAGATACTGAACCCGGTCAAATTTGCCGCAGGCAAAGTGAAGCATCAGCTACGTGTGGGTCTGGGAGTCAAGCTGCCAACCGGCAGGTACAAGACGGACAAAAACGACCTCTACAATACTAGCGTGCAGCTGGGGTCTGGCAGTGTGGATGTACTCATGAATGCCACATACAGCCTGACCTACAAAAAGATGATAATGAATGCACGGCTGGCCTATAAACTCAATACGGTCAATAGTTCTTCATTCCGCTTTGGCGATAAGATCGAAAACGGAGTGAGGTTCTCCTATGTGGTCCGGGCTGGCAAGATCACCCTGATGCCTACGGCCGGAGCGAACTATGCTTATACGTTTGACAATCATAATCATCATCAGCCTGTGTATGAGTCGCATTCACATCTGGTCACTGCTTCAGCGGGATTGGAGGCATATGTCCGTCATTTTGCATTTAGTGTCATGGTGCTGCCGGTACTGTATCACGAGGTATATGTATTGGCCTACAAACAGCGTTTCACTACTGAGGTGGGCGCATTTTATACATTCTAATAAACGATCAAACAGAAATGAAAAATGAACAGCCCATTTTTATAGCATTATTTTCAGTCCTCATCCTCCTGGCATCCTGCAGTAAGACATCGGTCACTGATGCCCCACCGGTACTGGCTATCACCTCACCGTCTGCTGCGCAGAATTTTGCAGCCGGATCATCAGTTCATATCACAGGTACTGCCACCGCCTCAGGCACGGACGATGCGCATCTGCTTCATGAACTGTCCATTACCGTCACCAGAGCTTCAGACCATATGCAGGTTTGGATCGCGGATATATCTGTGCATGAGGAGCAGAGCCATATGATAGATACATCCTTTGCACTACCCCACCCGTCTGTGAGAGATAGCTTGGTACTGGAAGCCGTGGTGGTAAATCATTTGTTAAATAAAGCCACTCAGAAAATTGGCTTCATCGTAAATCCGTAAATACATTTATAAAACTCATAAAAATCAAATCAAAATGAGATCAACTATCAAAATGTCCGCAATGCTCATGGTAGCAGTTGTACTATTTCTGACCGGCTGCAAAGATCCGGCACCAGCGACGCAAACTGGTATGCTGATGTTTCACCTGCATACCAACCTTGATGCCGATGAGGTTGATGCAGGCGATGTGCATACCAACTGGAATGGGAAAAACATTCAGCTCGACCGCGCGCAGTACTACATATCCGGTGTCAAACTGATCAAAGCGGATAACTCAACAGTATCTGTGCCCGGCACTATACTGGTGAGGATGGGTCAGGAAATATATATGGTAGGCAATGCGCCGGTAGGCACTTACAAAAGCCTCTCGTTCAATGTAGGTGTCCAGCCTGCCGACAATCACAAAGCGCCTGCGACCCACTCAGCTACTGACGACCTGTCTGAGCAAACTCCTACTATGCATTTCGCATCCACTGCGGACGGCTATATTTTTATGGCTGTAGAGGGAATGATAGACAGCAGCGCGGGAGGTACCGGTACACCTGATAAATCATTTAGCTATCATATAGGTACTGATGCGCTACTCAAAACTGTCACTATGCCTGATCACTCAGCTGCTCCTTATAATACGTCATTTGTGGTGAGCGCGACCAGTGGTGCGACAGTGCATATGATGGCGGATTATAATAAGCTATTTAACACAGTCGACATGAGTACAAACAACATCACCAATACTACAGATATCAACTGGATCGCGACTACCTTAGCGGGTAACATACCGAATATGTTTAGCTACGAAGAATAAGAATGAAACTGCTGCACAAAATATGGATCGTCGCGATAGGTCTTCCTTTGGTTTTGAGTGAATGCTCAAAGCCAAAGGAGATCAGTTGCAGTGGTACTATGTCTTTCAAAAAGGATATCATACCGATCATCACGACCCATTGTGCCATATCTGGCTGCCATACTGGTCCCACTCCTGAGGCCAATCTCAATATGGACTCAGCCAATGCTTATCATAACCTCATCAGTAAAGGCTATGTGATAGCGGGTAAATCCAATTACAGTATCATGTATAACCAGATGCTCGGTACAGGAGGCGTGCCCATCATGCCGCCGACAGGCCAGCTCGATCATAGCTTGACCGATAAGGTATACTGCTGGATAAATGAGGGAGCACTGGATAATTAAATAAGACTAATTAACCGGAGGGCCTGCAAAAGAATTTTGGCGATAAACTGCCTTTATCCGATTGTAATCAATCTTTGCTGCATATCCCAACGCTTCAAGTTCCTCAAGGGTTTTGGTTTTTAGAGTTTTGGCTATTACTTTCTTCTCCTCATTCATATTAGATGTCCAAATTTCTCGGAGACCACTACCCGTGTAGTACTCAACTTGAAATAATTCGTTTATACCTAAGATTCCGGCAGCGAAAATTTGTTCGGAAACATCAATTAATTGTAATGCAGATCCCGTCCTTAATAGTTCGAGTTTTTGCGAATAGCATAAAAAACTATAAGGAATAGGTACCCCACCTATTACTGTTTCACCGACTTCGAAAAGATCAGTTTTGAATGGGAATACCGCGTTAATGTTTTGTACGAAGGGGTGATTCGAGTTAACTACTTCTATATGAGAGACCAATAAGTATTCCCTATCAGTTTTTAAGTATTCTCTAAGTTGAAGCAATATATCTTTTGCTAAATGCTCATTATCAAAACGGTCGAATAAAGTAGCACTAAGAATAATTTTGTACTTGGACAATGGATTGCCATTATCCGTTGGAGTAATTAGCATTAGCGAATAGTTGTCACCTCTTAAATGAAATCCAGCAGTTTTTAAGAAGTACATTTCTAATGCGGTCCTAATTCTAAATATTACATTATTCAACATTTACCATATTTTTTTTAACCAACTTAAAATCCCATTTCCTGGGTTTTCCAATGCGACAAGTAGTTTTTCAACGAATAAAACTGTTTTACCTGATTCATATCGCCAAGATTCATTCCAACCGTTAATTGTACTATAATTTAATTGGAAATCTGGATCAGCTGCAGCCTTATCATCGAATTTTTTTCTAATTCCACCCAATCTAATCAGTTGATCAAAATTATGCGTTTTATATACCTTTCCAAGGTCACCGGTATCAGGGTAATCCGCATCTAGAATTTTACATATTCTTGCTTTTAAAGCTAATTCCAAGCTATATCCTGTGAGATAGGCGGCGCCCTCATAACATCCGTTATCTTTTAAAATTTTAGCCTCTTTTAATCGAATTTTGGAAAGACTCTTTAATTCTGCTCTAGTCATAAGTTTGTCACATAATAAATATAAAGATACTCAAAGGTGTTGGATAAGTGGCAATTTCAGAAGGAGCTTCATTTTCCTTATCTTTGCGCGCTCAAATGGCAAAAATAGCACATATAGACCTCGGTGAGAATCCACTGCTCCTCGCTCCAATGGAGGATGTGAGTGATCCACCTTTTCGCCGTCTCTGCAAAAAACACGGGGCTGATATGCTGTACACCGAGTTTATCTCTTCGGATGGACTGATACGCGATGCTGAGAAAAGCACCAAGAAACTCGACATTTATGAAGATGAAAGGCCTGTCGGTATCCAGATATTCGGAGGCGAAGAGGAAGCCATGTCCCTCAGTGCAAAAATAGTCGAGCGCGCTAATCCCGAACTGCTGGATATCAACTACGGCTGCCCGGTCAAAAATGTGGTTTGCAAAAATGCCGGTTCCGGTATACTCCGCGATATTGACAAGATGGTACGCCTTACGGAGATCATTGTCAAGTCTACCAATCTGCCTGTCACTGTCAAGACCCGCCTCGGCTGGGATGCCAATTCGATCCGGGTGGTGGAAGTCGCAGAGAGGCTACAGGACATAGGTATCAAAGCCATATCCATACACTGCCGCACCAAGCATCAGATGTACACCGGCAAAGCTGACTGGAGCTGGATAGAGAAAGTCAAAAACAATCCAAGACTGCATATACCTGTCTTCGGCAATGGAGACGTGACCACACCGGAGCATGCCAAAAGCCTGATCAACGACTATGGCGCTGATGGAGTGATGATAGGCAGGGCCTCTATAGGCCATCCATGGATATTCCGCGAGATCAAACATTACCTCAAAACAGGTGAACATCTGGCCCAGCCGACGCTCAGTGAGCGCCTCGATGCCTGCCGTGAGCATGTCATGCACTCCATAGAGTGGAAGGGCAATAACCTCGGTCTGTTGGAGATGCGCCGCCATTATGGTCCATATTTCCGGGGCCTGGAGAATATCAAAGGCTACCGTTCCCGCCTCGTCCAGACTATGAGCGCGCAGGAGATATATGATATACTTGGTGAAATAGAAGAGCACTATAAAGATGTGGAGAATATATACGCCAAACCCAATGTCAGGGAAGAGTATGCGGGATTTGATGCCTGAGGTGATCGTAACGAGGATCTGAATTTTGAAATATAGAAGCGCAATGAGAGTTTTTTTTGTCTGCAGTTGGTTTCCCAATAGAGTCAGTAAATCAGAGGGTTTTTTTCTCAAGCATTATGCAGAGGCAATATCGCTTTATAATGACGTCACTGTGTTCTACGTAGGTGAGGATACTTCTCTCACAGCACCCGAAGAGCTCACAGAGAAAATACACAACGCCAAAGTCAAGATCATTTTTTTCAAACCGTTCAGGTCAGGTATCAAGCAACTTGATGAGATCATTAACGCGCTGAAAAGAAACATCCACTTGCACAAACTGGTGGCCCGGGAGTTCAAGGTAGCACGTCCCGATATCTTTCATTTCAATGTGATGTCGCTGTGTGTGCTCATTGTATGGTACTATAAATTATTTTATCGCATACCTTATGTCTATTCCGAACATTGGGATGTGCCCCTGCGGGTGCGACTGGGGTTGATAAAGAAATGGCTTCAATATAGGGTTGGGATGACTGTTTCGGCGCTATTCACATCGAGCCTGATCGTATGTTCGCAGGCGATGAAAGATGCCTTTGAATATTTCCATATCTCGGATAAAATGAAGATCATATCCAGTGTGGTATTTCTGGATAATCAAAACATAGACGATGAGAAGCGTAAGCACGGCAAGAAGGTCATGCTGCATGTCTCCTCTCTCGGAGACTGGCAGAAGAATATATCAGGTATGATCAGGGCCACAGCAGAGGTGGCAAAAACACGTTCTGATTTTGAATTCCACATACTTGGGTATGGGCCGGAATTTGATAAGCATAATCAGCTGGCCGCATCACTCGGAGTGCTGGACTCTGCTGTTGTATTTCACGGTTTCGTCAGTGACGAGGAGAAGAGAAGCTGGTTTGAGAAGTCCCTGTTCCACGTGCTTTTCAGCAATTTCGAAGGATACTCTCTCGTGACTGCAGAATCCATATACTACGGTCGTCCTGTCATAGCCACTCACTGCGGCGGGCCGGAGGACTTCGTCAATGACAAAAATGGTGTACTCATACAGCCCAATGACGAGAAGGCACTCGCAGAGGCCATACACTACCTGCTTGATAATTATGAGAAATTCCAGCCAGAAGATCTCCGCAGCTATGGGGAGAGTATATTTTCTCCGCAGATGGTGGGTATGAAGCATACCAGGCTCTATGAAGAGGTGCTGCGTCGCTGATTCTATTTCAGCAGTGATTTAGGGATAGATGGCAGCATACTTCTGGTAATGCAGACTATATTGTCCTGGTCAGGCAGCTCATCGGCAGTCTTGACCTCTACTAGTTTTGAGAGCCTGTCTTTGCCCATATCCGATCTGTAAATTACATAGTCATTGACCGACTTGATATACTTAAATATCTCCGAAGGAGATCCTATGGTATTTTCTCTATCCATAAAACACTCTACGATCAGGATAGGAGCATCAGGACCAGACAATACATTCTTAGCGCCTTTGAGGACTTCCAGTTCCCATCCCTCCACATCGGCTTTCATCATTTTAGGCTTGATATCCCCGATGGTATCGTCTAGCTTTTTGATGGAGATGTCATACTTGAGGGTGCCCTGACCTTCACGCCTGACCATTGATGCTGCTCCGCGGTTATTCTCGACAGTTTCGGGGTAGATTTCACCCTTACCTTCCTGAGAGCCCAGGGCGTATTCGCAGATGGCGATGTTTGTGAATTTATTGAGGGCGATATTATTCTTCAGGAGTTTGACCGTATCGGGGTTAGCTTCATAGGCGATCACCTTTCCGGAGTTACCCACACAGATCGAGGCATAGAGGGAGACCACGCCTATATTAGCACCGACATCTATGAATGTATCACCTTCGCTGAGGCAGGATTTGATGACATGCATGGTCGCCTTTTCATAGGTACCCTTGTAGTATAGCTCGTGCTCCAGTCCATTGATATCCTTTACGGGTTCTGCATTGATCGTAAATCCAAGCATGGTTTTGATGGTCTCCATTCCATTGGGCTTGGGGATCAGCATATAGCTGAGGTATTTGGCCAGCTTGCGCGTGCCAAATGCATTCATATTAATGATAGCATCAAAGAATTTATACCTGGCTGTAAAGTCTCTCATATTTGCAGCGATGATAGTATTATTACCAGAGATTTCAAAATAGGCGTTCAGGGTGGTTTTTATGCCATATTCAGATTATTTATTTATATTCGCATTTAAACCAAAAACGTCAACATATGAACAACGTACACAAACTTCTGCTTATTCCCTTTTTATTATTGGGAAGTCTTATATCCCGGAGCCAAAACCTCACCTGGACTCAGGAACCTTCATACCATGCTACAGTTTTCAGTAATTCCAGCTTTGCAATAGGCAATGATGTCTATGTAATGGGGGGATATTATGGTCCTTATACCGGCTACCCGGCTACTATGGAACATCAGGTATGGGATTTCAATACAACCACAAATACCTGGACCCGGAAAGCTGACTTTCCCGGTGAAGCAACTTACGGTGCCAAGGGTTTTACCATCGGTAGTTATGGATATTTAGTATCAGGATGGGACTCTACAGGCTCAGGTTCTGGACCTAATAAGACCTGGCAATATGATCCGACCAATGACACCTGGACTGCGAAAGCGGCTTTCCCGGGTCCCACCAGGTATACTACTGCTACCTTTGCTGTCGCTGGCAAGGGTTATGTAGCCTGCGGTTTTAGCCCTTACAATCATGATGTATACTGCTATGATCCGGTTAATAATACCTGGACACAAAAAGCAAATTTTCCAGGCACACCCCGTCAGGACTTACCGTATTTTGTCATTGGCAATTACGCTTACGTCGGTATGGGCGCTACCAGCAACAACATGGGGGGATACTTTCTGGAGAGTGATTTTTACAAATATGATCCATCTACAGATACATGGACCCGTTTGGGTAACTTCCCCGGAGATGCCATTAGCGGTGCATTCAGCTTTGTGATCAATGGAGAAGGTTATGTACTGAACGGCAACAACCAAAATAGTGTTCTTTATAATACACCGGTGGGATCGTCCAGAAAGGTGTGGAAATATGTACCATCTACGGATACCTGGACACTTTGGGGTATATTTCCGGACTTAGCTACCTTTGGTGGTATGTCCGCTTCCTGTAACGGTGCGGGATATATGGGACAGGGTGGCTATAACTTTGCCCTAAGCGCTATAGCCAGCTATTTTTATAGATTAGGCCCCGGGACTGCACCATACTCGTGCAATATCGTGCTTAAAAAGTATCAGATAAGCAATGCAGTCTATAACTTCCAGGCTAATGGGAATTTTTCTCCTACGGCGGAGATCACATGGGATTTCGGCGATGGTCACACCGATGTAGGAACATCTGTGATACATAACTACACAGCAGTGGGTTCATATACTGTATCGGTCAGCGTCAATGATACTGCTTCTACCTGTACTAATAGTGCCACTGACAGCGTAGTCATATCAAACATAAATAACTGTTCGGTCGCTTTACAAAACACAAATTATGGCACGCTGTATACCCTCTCCACAATCGTGACAAATGGCGCGGGTCCATATCACTATGAATGGTCAAATCCTGCAGATAGCACATTCACCAGTACATCACCAGATCCTATTGTCACTATCCCTTACAATACTCCAACTACTTATTGTGTTTCTGTCACTGATACGAGCGGCTGTGTCGCTACTGCTTGTACTACAATAGCAGATTCCCAGATTGTTTATACACCATGCCAGATATATCTGGTGGTATATCCCGATCCTAATGTACCAGGTGCTTACTATTCGGTACTCTATACTACGGGCGCTGGAAACCTGACCTACCTTTGGGATTTTGGAGATGGTTCGACTTCAAATGTTGAATTCCCGACACACACTTATACGACTCCGGGCAACTATACCGTTTGTCTGACTGTGAGTGATGGAGTAGGGTGCTCATTTACTTTCTGTGACTCGGCGTTTTATGCTTATAAATATGGCGGCGGCCCTATGCAGAAATTCTCTGTAGCCAGCCAGGTCACATTGGGTTTCCATGATGTTAATAACGATAAAGCTGTCAGCCTTTATCCTAACCCTGCCAATAAAGAGATAAGCATTATCACCAATGGGCAAAAAATAGACAACGCTACGATTTATAATATACATGGTCAGGCAGTTTCATCTATTGATAGTCCATCTCAAAACAAGATCAATATTGAAGCTCTTCCTGATGGCGTGTATATGATCGAAGTGAAGATCAAGGATGCAGTCTCCAGGATCAAATTTGCAAAAGTCAGTAAATAATATCACCAAATACATTGAGAAAGGGCTGCCTGCATGGCGGCCCTTTTTATTTGGTTAGCTGCACCGTCCTTAAATAAGTTGACACAAAAGCAGTGTCAACGGTATGAATAAAGGACAATTCAGAGTATCTAAACGGACTCAAAAAGATTACAGTTTACTTTTCAAAATGCAAGTGGTAGATGATGTAGGTGTCCTGTACATTTCATGTATCACTGCTAATCTCTTATACTTGTATTCACAAAAGAAGGATTTTGGGAATCATACAGAGACAGGGTATCAGAAACAGCATCATCACATATGTGGGGATCGCCTTGGGTGCTATTAGCCTGATCATTATCCAGCCGCGCTTCCTGACTAAGGAAGAGATCGGCCTTACACGTATATTATTTTCCTTTTCTGCCCTGGTAGCCAATTTTGCACCGCTCGGAATGAACTCCACAATACTTCGCTATTTCCCATATTTTCGCAATAGGGATGAGCGCCATTACGGATTTTTTGGCTTTATGCTTCTTTTTCCCTTGTTAGGTTTTTTACTGATCGCCCTCACTCTTTATGCTTTCAGGGATTATATCATTGCCCGCTATGTCGGCCAGTCGAAACTCTTTACGGACTATTTCTATTATATTTTCCCCCTGACATTCTTTCTGTCTTTTATCAGTATTCTTACTGCATACTCTTATTCTATTTTCCGCACATCACTTCCGGCCCTGCTCAATGATATCGTGGTGAGAATAGGTGGTATGCTGCTATTTACGGCTTATTTTATTAAATGGCTGGATAGAGACCAGTTTGTGGCTTTGTTTGTCGGCATTTATGGTACGCAATTGCTGGTTCTGGTCTTTTATCTTTTTTATGAGGACCGGCCGTCTATATGGGTGAAATGGGAACACTATAAAGAGCACCGGCCTATCAGGATGTTTACATACGGATTGTTTATGAGTTTGGCGGGGATGTCATCTATGGGATTGCGCTATATGGATACACTGATGTTGGGTACATATAAGCCACAGCAGGCTTTTCTCAATGCGCTGGACATAGTGGGGATATATTCTATCGCTGCTTTTGTGGCTACCTTCGTAGAAGCGCCTATGAATGCTCTGGAAAAGATCATAGTCCCTCAGGTGGCGGATGCCTGGAAGCGAAATGATATCGAAAATATCCGGGACATCTATTATAAGTCTTCCAAATATTTGTCACTACTAGGTGGATTGCTATTTCTGCTGATCAACTTAAATATAGATTCCCTGTTTCAGTTGATACCGGATAAGGATTATTCGCTTGCAAAAGGAGTAATATTCATTATCAGCCTGGGTACCTTGATCAATATGTCGACGGGTAATAATGACTGCATCATATATACTTCCACGAGGTACAAGATTCTCACATGGCTGCTAGTGGGGCTGGTATTTATAGCCTTTATCAACTATAAGATATTCATACCTCTTTTTGGGATGGAAGGTGCTGCAATAGCTACAGCCCTGTCTGCGACGTTATATAACCTTGCTAAATTTGGTATTATATGGCGCCTTTTTCATCTGCAGCCCTTTACTATAGCTAATCTAAAAGTCCTCGGTGTGATAGTTGTTACGGGTTTATCTGTCTATTTTATCCCTTCCGTGAATAATCCTTTTGCTGACATAGCGATCCGGTCGTCTATCACCGGCAGTATATTCGGAGCGCTGGTTTATATGCTGCGCATCGTGCCTGAGTTCCACCACCTGATCCCTTTCCTGAAAAAGAAGTAAGCTTCGTTTACAGCTCAAACTTAATGCCCTGAGCGAGTGGCAGCTTGGTACCGTAGTTGATCGTATTGGTCTGGCGGCGCATGTATGCCTTCCAGGCATCGGAACCTGATTCGCGTCCGCCGCCGGTTTCTTTCTCGCCACCGAATGCTCCGCCGATCTCCGCACCTGAGGTACCTATGTTGACATTGGCGATGCCGCAGTCTGATCCATTTGTGGAGAGGAACATCTCTGCCTCGCGCATATCCCTCGTCATGATAGAGGACGACAAGCCTTGTACCACTCCATTCTGTAGTTTGATAGCTTCGTCGATGTTTTTATACTTCATGATGTACAGTATCGGAGCGAAGGTCTCATGCTGCACGATGGCCAGTGAATTCTTCGCTTCTATTACAGCAGGTTTGACATAGCAACCGCTTTCGTAGCCTTTGCCTTTGAGCACGCCGCCTTCGACCCATATCTTGCCCCCTTCTTTGACTGCTTCGGTGATAGCTTTCTCATACATTTTCACCGCGTCTTTGTCTATGAGCGGGCCTACATGGTTTTTCTGATCGAGAGGGTCGCCTATTTTCAGTTGAGCGTAGGCTTTTTTGATCTTGTTTTTCACCTCATCGTAGCGGGACTCATGTATGATGAGCCTACGTGTCGTAGTACAGCGCTGTCCTGCCGTGCCTACTGCTCCAAAGACCACAGCTACCATCGCTATATCGAGGTCAGCTTCGGGAGTGATGATGATGGCGTTATTGCCTCCCAGCTCGAGGAGGCTCCTGCCCAGGCGTCCGGCCACTGCCTGCGCGACGAGTTTGCCCATGCGTGTAGAACCGGTAGCGGATACCAGAGGTACATTAGGGTCATTAGAAAGCAGCGCGCCGATCTTGTGATCGCCGATGATCAGGTTTGAGATGCCCTCCGGCAGGTTGTTTCTTTTGAAGACTTTAGCTGCTATATGTTGGCAGGCTATGCCGCAGAGAGGCGTTTTCTCAGATGGCTTCCAGATGCAGACGTCGCCGCAGACCCATGCGAGCATAGAGTTCCAGCTCCAGACCGCGACCGGGAAATTGAACGCCGAAATAATGCCTACAATGCCCAATGGGTGATATTGCTCATACATCCTGTGGAGCGGACGCTCAGAGTGCATGGTCAGACCGTGAAGCTGGCGGGAAAGCCCTACTGCGAAGTCGCATATGTCTATCATTTCCTGCACTTCCCCGAGGCCTTCCTGCAGCGATTTGCCCATCTCGTAGGAGACGAGTTCGCCTAGTGGCTCTTTGTACTTTCTCAGTTCATCGCCTATCTGGCGTACTATTTCGCCACGCTTGGGCGCAGGGATATTTCTCCATACGGTGAATGCCTGCTGTGCTGTGGCGACGATGGTATTGTATTCTTTTTCCGTACCGGCTATGACCGATCCGATCTCTTTGCCATCTACGGGTGAGAAGCTCTTGATGAGCTGGCCTTTTGATTTGAGCCATTTGGAGCCGGTAGAGGATCCGATGTTCTCCTTGCTGAGATTGAGTTGCCTGAGGAAGCTTTTCATACTTAAAATATTTGAAGTGCGAAGTTAAACTAATGTCCTAAAATGCCAATGTTTGTCAACAGTCAACACCAAAGCGTCAGCAGATGAGGCAGGTAATAGCAAGTTTTAGGTAAATTTGTAGGATAATGTCATCTGCCGCCATACAAATGCTCCCTGTGATGGAGCACTTCTATACCATACAGGGTGAGGGTTACTATCAGGGCCGTGCTGCGTACTTCGTGCGGCTGGGTGGCTGTGATGTGGGCTGCCCCTGGTGTGACGTGAAGGAAAGCTGGGACGCAGATGCGCATCCAAAGATGTCAGTCGCGGAGATAGTCGCGGCTGTGGTCGAGTCCGGCGCCAAAATATGCGTGATCACAGGAGGCGAGCCGCTGATGTACGACCTCACTGACCTCACAGCACAACTTAGAGCGCATGGTATCCGTTCTCATACGGAGACATCGGGTGCTTATGCTGCCCGTGGGACATTTGACTGGATCACAGTGTCACCTAAGCGGTACAAGCCGCCCGTAGAAAGTATACTGCCGATGGCTAGTGAACTCAAGGTGGTCATCAATCACAGGAATGACTTCAGATGGGCGGAGCAATATGCAGCGCAGGTCGGCCCTGAGTGCAAACTGTATCTCTCACCCGAGTGGGAGCAGGAAGAGGAAATGGTACCGATGGTGATAGAGTATGTGAAAGAGAACCAGCAGTGGGAGATATCGCTACAGATACATAAGTATTTGAATGTGCCTTAACAGAGAATAGAGGATAACGAGTAAAGAATAGTTAAATCCGGATCAAACCAATCAATCAATGAGAAAAAGCATCCTGTCTTTGGTCTTGTTACTTATCGCAGTTCATTTTTCTTTTTCGCAGGCTGTGACGTATGAGCACGCTAAGAAAAGAGCGCAGACGCATTTCGATGCGGGGAATAATGCCTACGCATTTGGACGCTATGCAGCAGCGGACTCATTGATAAAAATAGCGATAGAGAGTGAGAAAAATTTCATCGATGCGCACTGGCTATTGGGTAATATGTACCTGGAGAACCAGCGTAAATTTGATGCGGCAGTGACCGAATTGAAACTCGTAGAACAACTCAATCCTGATTACCAGGCGCAGCTGAAACTGAAGATCGGTTATGCTCTGTTCAATAAGGGCGACTATGACGAGGCCAAGAAATACTTCCAGGCGTTCCGTGCACAGAAGATCACTCCGGACTATGAGAAAGAAGCTGACCATATGATCGCAAATTCGGACTTTGCAAAGGAGGCTGTGAAGCATCCGGTAGCATTTAAACCTATCAGCCTTGGTAGTGGCGTCAATTCAAATGAGGATGACCTGATGCCTGCGCTGACTGCTGATGAGCATTGGTTGTACTTCACGAGGCTGGAGCGGATAGGCCGGTTTCATGATGAAAATATCTTCGTCTCGGAGAATAGAAATGGCACCTGGTCTGAGGCACAACCTCTGGGAGAGACCATCAATACCTTGCAATATAATGAGGGGGCACATTGCATCGCGCCAAGCGGCAAATACCTTTTCTTTACCTCATGCGACAGGCCGGGTAGCTATGGAGGCTGTGATATTTATTTCTCCAAAAGAACCGGCGGCGAATGGGAGCCCGGTAAAAATCTCGGTCCTGTGATCAATACAGCGGCTAAAGAAACACAGCCTTATATCACGGGAGACGGACGCACTTTATATTTTGTGAGTTCGCGCAAAGGGGGCTACGGCGGCGGAGATATATACTCCTCGACACTGGGTGATGATGGCAAATGGAGCGAGGCACATAACCTCGGCCCGGAGATTAATACAGACCAGGAGGAGGAGCGGCCGTTCATACATCCGGATGGATTTACATTGTTCTTCACATCGCGCGGTCATGAAGGGATGGGAGGCGCGGACTTATTTATGTCGCGCAAGCAGGCTGACGGGACCTGGGGCAAGGCTATCAATATGGGCTATCCGATCAATACTCCCGGCGATGAGATCGGAATATACGTGACCACTGACGGCCATTGGGCCTACTTCGCATCGGAGCAGGCCGATACCAGAGGAGGCATGGATATCTATAAATTTGAAATGCCGGAAAACCTCAAACCATACCCCGTGAGCTATGTGAAAGGCGTGGTGACGGATAAGGACAATGGCAATCCATTGACATCTAAGATCCAGTTCTTTGATCTCGCTTCGGGAGTGATCTACTCGACTGCGTCATCTGATCCGAAGACTGGTGAATACCTGGCGACCCTTCCTACCGGAAAGAACTATGCCTGCCAGATATCCAAAGAGGGTTACCTGTTTTATTCAGCTAATTTCTCGCTGAAAGACGTAAAGGAGGGAGGAGCCTATATCATGGACATACAACTGCAGAAGATCAAGGTCGGCAGCAGTGTAGTATTGAATAATGTGTTCTTTGAATCAAACAGCTATGAGCTGAAAGAAGAATCGAAAACAGAACTCAATACGCTGATAGAACTGATGACAAAGAACCCATCGTTGAAAATAGAAATAGGTGGCCACACGGATAACTCCGGTATCGAAAAGGAAAATGAAACACTATCTCAAAACAGGGCAAAGGCAGTCAATGACTATCTGGTATCCAAAGGTATCTTAGCGGGACGCCTGACATACAAAGGCTATGCTGCTACTAAACCTATCGCTGATAATAAAACGGCGGAGGGTAAAGCAAAGAACAGGCGTACGGAGTTTATGGTGACGGGAATATAAAGGAACCTGTTATTCCTCCGTTTTCTTCTTCAAGCCTGCGATGATCCCGGATATGATCAGTACAGGTATCGTCAGCTGTGCATACAATACCGGCATCATGTAGCGGAAGTTATTAATAGGTGCGGCGATGGTGCTGGCTCCGCAGAAGGCGCCTATGAATAATACCAATGCCGCCACGACTAATTTTTGCTCTTTGGTCCAATTGAGTTTGCGAAGCATGATCAAACCGGCGATGAAGGATATTATAAGTACTATCCAGGCTATTGTATCGCAGAGCTGCCTGATACCAGTGAGAGGTTTGAATACTTTTTTCTTATAGGCATATACATCCTTGTCTACTGTGAATAGCCCCTTCATGTTCTGGTCCACTTTGAACGTATCATATTCACTGATGTCATACACTTTGAATACGTTTTTGAAATTGGGTACGATGTAGTGTTTGATGTACTCTGAGCGATAGTGTGACTGGAGGAAATCGCCATAAATCTCCATCTGTGTACTCATATATACCCAGGCCTGCAGATATGGGGTGCGTGTCTGCTGGATGTACTGGCTGAGGCAGAGTTTGCCGGGATAGTTGCGTGTCCACATGAAGCTCGTGGCTATAATATCCTCTGTCTTGAAAAACGAATCGGGAAACTGGCGTACGAGCTGATGTATGACCTTGACCTGCGGATCTGTGATCAGGCTGGTATCTACTTTGACATAAGGGAGAACTGCGACACCATTATTGGCCTTTTGCCAGCCTCCGAATGCGGAGAAGGTTTCTACACCGAATTCTTCTTTCATTTTGTCCGTAGCTGAAGAGCGATAAAACAATAACATAAGGACCGGTACGATGGCTCCGGCTATCGCTACCCATTTGAATCTCTGCCAGAATGCCCATGCCAGAGCTGCTGCGCTAAAAAGGGGATAGAATAAACCGATATAGCGCGTATCCATACACCACCAGAGGAGGAGAATATTTGCAGCTATGGCGAAATAACTGCCGTTGTATATGATCCAGATGAGAGTGGTGAGAAATAGCAGCGTGAGGCTCACGAACAGGCTGTCGCTCATCATATATGAATCCATGAATATCACAGACGGGTTGAGTATAGTGATGAGGCACAGCAGATAGAAAGCAATACGCGGCAGACCGCGAAAGATGAACTTGATAGTAAATAAAAAGGAGACCGCAGATATAAAAGTAATAAACCACTGCCAGGTCACTACAAAACGGACGTCAGCAGAGAAGCCGGAGAAGAATTTGAGGAAAGCGGAGTATCCATATGGGCGATAGCCATTGATCTTGCCTGTGATGGCAGAGAGGACATAATTTCCGGAGTCGGTTTCGGTCTCCGGATAGGGGTAGTACAGTTTGAGAAAAATAAGGATGGCGATGAACAACCCACCCATCAGCGCCCAGTCTATCCATTGCTCGCGGGCTATGAGAAATTTCAGGAATGGCCAGCCCATCGAAGCTGGTTTTGGTTTTGGTTTCGGTCTGGTAGTTTCTTTTGAAGCAGGCTTGGGTTGAGGTTTTGCCATTGGTCAGACTAATTTTTGAACAAAATAGGGAAATTCGGCTAATTCGGCGGTTCGGTTCGGGCCAATAATTTTTACATAGACAACTCCAGGAACTTCTTTCTAAACTCAATAGGGTGGGCGATGTTAGAGAAAACTTCATTGGTACCGCCTGTGCCTACTATTCGTATCGTGCCATATCCGAATATCCTGCCAAAGATGCTTTGGTCCACATTGACGGTTTCCACCTTATTGAGGTTCATCTCGAGTGTACGGCGGCTGATGAGGCCGGTCTTGATGATGATGCGATGATTGGTGATAGCAAACTCATCAGACCAACGGAGTAGTACCGGCCTGATAAAGAGTGTAAGGATCGACCGCCAGTTTAGAAAAATGATCCAGTGGTATGCAGTTTCAAAAGCGACGGTTTCACCTTTGATGAGGTTATTATTGACGTAATTTCCCATGACTGTGTTCGTTTTATACAAAAGTAAGCTATTTCACCCGTCTAATCATTATGTTGGCTTAAAGTCATATGTGTTTATTCATGTTTTGTTAAGGAAGTTTAAAAGTTGATATCTTTGGTCTTTATAAGATGTAATGAAGTTAGCTTTGACCCGTTAAATTAAAACTATGTGCTCTGTAGCCTTTATATTAACCCCTCAATTAATCATTCTATGAGATCAGTCAGGATCATACTGGTGTTGGCTGTCATGAGTGCCCTGCTGAGTGCATGCGTCACAAAGAAGCAATACAATGCGCTGGATGCCAGCCTCAAAAAGACCGAATTTGAAAAAACGGATTGCGATACGAAGCTCGCACAAAGCAGATCTGCCAATGAGAAGCTGAACACGCAAAACGGTTACCTGCAGTCACAGGTAGATGACCTCAAAAAGCAGCTTGACGATGCGAAGAAAAGTAATGCACAGGTGCTCACCACGCTGCAGGACATGTCGGTATTGTCTAACAGGCAGGCGGAAAGCGTAAAGCAGTCGCTGCAATCCCTGGGCGAAAAGGATAATCTCATCAATGGTTTGAATTCGGCAATGGCCCGCAAGGATTCCCTGAATATGGCACTGGTAATGAACCTCAAAGGCGCTATCGGTGACTTGGGTGATAAGGACATAAATATAAAGGTCGACAAGAGCGCCGTATATATAGATATATCCGACAAAATGCTTTTCAGCAGTGGCAAGTCTACGGTGACTGACAATGCTAAAGTCGTATTGGGGAAAGTGGCAAAGGTGCTGGACGCATATCCTGATATTGAGTTTCTCGTGGAGGGTCATACAGATTCTGTCAGTGTCAAGACCGACTGCCTGGATGATAACTGGGACCTCAGCGTAAAGCGTGCCACTGCCGTAGTCAGAATATTGCAGAAACAATACGGGATACAACCGTCGAGGATGACCGCTGCCGGCCGTGGCCAGTATGTACCGGTCGACTCAAACGATAATGCCGATGGGAGGGCGCACAACAGAAGAACACGAATAGTCATTTTGCCACAGATGGATCAATTTTTCAAGCTGCTGGTCAAAAAGTAAGATTTCATAAATTGGGTTTTAGGGACGGGTCTTGACGGAAGTCAGGACCTGTTTCTTTTTGGGGATAAGTTAAAGTGAATAGTAGAGTGGGCGACAGTCGTACCCGATGGGTATAAACCAAGTCTGAGATTTGGCGATTAGCCCTTAGGTTTACGGGACTAAATAACCCCAATCTAACCCATAGAGTATGAGAATAATTAGACTCACTATCATTTTGATCACTATCAGTGCCTTTCTTAGTGCCTGTGTGACCAAGAAGAAATACAGCGAACTGGACCAGACACTGAAAATGTCGCAAAACAGCACAACTGACTGTGAAACCAAGCAGGCTAAAAGCGCAGTGGCTATCAAGAAGCTAAATGAGCAGATCAAGGAACTCCAGGGTGCACTCGATAGCACTGTGAAGCAGGTAATTGATGCGCAGTCGGCAACAAAGAACAACGACAATAACCAGCTCATCAATGTGCTCAAGGATATGTCGGTGCTCACACCATCCCAGGCCGAGGGTGTCACACAATCCCTGCAGGCGATCAGCACGAGCGGCCAGACCCCCGATGCGCTCAAAGCCAACCTCATCAGCAACCTGAAGAGCTCGATAGGAGGAGACAACGATACTGATATATCCATACAAAACGACAAAGGCAGTTTGTACATAGACCTGACGGACCATATGTTCTTCAATAGCGGCAGCTCGGACCTGACCGACCGTGCCAAGATGATCATCGGCAAAGTGGCAAAGATACTTAATGCATATCCTGATATGCACTTCATGATAGAAGGCCATACGGATAATAAACCGATACATACGGCTACCGTAGCGGATAACTGGGACCTGAGTATACGTCGTGCTACTACTGTAGTACGTGTGCTCCAAAAACAATATGGTATAAAGCCTGAGCGCATGGCCGCCGCTGGCCGCGGGGAGTATATGCCTGTAGCGGCAAACGATACGCCTGTACACAGAGCTGAGAACAGGAGGGTATCTATCGTGATCACTCCCGGACTGGATGAGTACATGAAGCTACTTATAAAGAAATAAGAATACTCGATTGAGGCAAAGAAGCCCGGCCATTGGTCCGGGCTTCTTTGTGTATGTAAGCTTTGTATATGGGCGACGTTTGAGGATTTATTTTTACCTTAGGCATGATGAAGTCGATCGTCGAGAAACATCCGCTGGCTATCCGCTGGTTTCACTGGGTAAACTTCCCGGTGCTGGGGGTGATGATCTGGAGCGGGCTGCTGATCTACTGGGCCAATGATGTCTATCGAATCGGCTGGGGCGATACGACGATACTTAAATTCTTTCCCGATTCATTTTACAAAGCGCTCCATGTGCCATTTAATTTATCTAAGGGCATGGCCTTTCACTTTGTTTTTATGTGGTTGTTTTTAGTGAATGGATTGCTGTATGTACTGTACACGATCTTCTCCGGAGAGTGGAGGTACCTGCTGCCGGACCGGCATTCATTCAAAGAAGCTTTTCTGGTCGTGCTTCATGATCTGCATATAATTAAGTCGTCTCCTCCTCAGGGAAAGTATAATGCAGCGCAGCGTATCGCATATTCAACAGTGATCGTGATGGGTTTCGGTTCCTTGGTCACAGGATTGGTAGTTTATAAGCCTATTCAGTTTAACTGGCTATGTACTTTGCTCGGCGGCTATGAGGCGGCGAGAATAGAGCATTTTGTTCTCACCATCGGCTATGTGTTATTTTTTGTCGTACACGTGGTGCAGGTGATATTGGCGGGATGGAATAATTTCCGGGCAATGGTGGCGGGTTTTGAAGTGGTAGAAAAGGCAGAACCGATAGTGCTGGCAGTCGTCAATGAGCTGCAACCGATATCAGAGGTGGAGATACACGATCCGACCCCCCCGGATGTGAAAGAGGAACTACAAGCGGATCACGAGCCGTTAATAGAACCGGAATCGGAGGTCGTAGAAGTGAAGGAAGAAAAGGAGCCTCTGAAGGAAGTATTACCATCGAAAATAGAAGAAGCTCCTGAAACAGAAGATACAAAATCAACAACAGATGAGCGACCTGAATAATGATCAGAAGAAAACCGTAAGGCGCCGAACGATCATTTCGTTTGCAGTGTTTGCGGCGTGTATCGTAGCCGTTGTGATCGGATGGTGGAAGCTCTATAACCAGCCGCAGGATAGCGGTGTACAAAGGACGCTCCGCAAGGGGCTAGAGGTGAATGAAAAGGTTTTTGAAAAAGTATATGATACAACGCATCTGGCTAAAACCTACCCGAAGTCTGCAGCCGTCAAGGAAGTGAGGGTCAATGGCGATGTGGGTATGGGTAAAGACTTTAATGCAAAGGTATGGGTGCTACGTGTAGTGCGCAAGCCGGGTGATACGTTGTATGTTCCGCTCGATAGCATCAGGGCGCTACCGAAAACGGAGATCGTGTTTGACTTCAAATGTATAGAGGGCTGGAGCCAGGTGACGCATTGGGGTGGGGTGAGGTTCAGTGACTTCTTGGCACACTATGGGCTCAGGGATCAGGCTTCAAAAAAATACGCAGGGCTAATCACTCCTGATAAGGCATACTATGTAGGCATCGATATGCCTAGTATGATCAACCCGCAAACGCTGCTATGCTATGAGATGAATGGGAAGGCACTGCCTGATGACCAGGGTTATCCGTTGCGGTTGATCATTCCGGTCAAGTATGGTGTGAAGCATCTGAAGCGGATAGGTGCAATATACTTCCAGGACGAGAAGCCAGCGGACTATTGGGCGGAGCAGGGATATGATTACTATGGAGGACTCTAAGTATTTCGGAATTTAATAGAAAGCACGGATGACACGAATCAAACGGATTCAAAATGGATTAATGCAAGTTGATTTTCGATGATGGGTTTGCGCGGAGGAGATTTAAGGTTTGAACGCGGATGATGTAACATAACGTCAAACTGGCTTTGTTATTGCGTTTCGCACTATGGTGTGGCGATGTTTCGTTTAAATATGAAACAAAAGCCATGAACAGCCTACGATCACTACTTGTACTTATTTGCGGCATAGCCGCTATGATGCCTCATTCACTTCTCGCTCAGGAGGAACCCCTGGACCGCCTGCCCTGGCAGGAGCGTGACCGGGCCGAGCATAAACCACTGCCATATGAATATGTCCGCGAGGCGGATGTGATGTGGAGCAAAAAGATATGGCGCACGATAGATACGCGGCAGAAGATGAACCTATCCTTCGTCTATCCTCAGCGCCCACTTGCGCAGATACTGCACACTGCTGCTATGCGCGGGGATATTACGGCTTATGATCCTACGGTGGAGAATGCAGACCAGTTTAAGCAAGTGATGAGCGCGGCAGATGTCGCGGTTATAGGTGTCAGGAAGGACACGGTAATATTCACTGAGCCGGTGAGCCAAGAGGACGTGACTAAAGTGGTAATAAACGAATTGACCTGGGACCAGATCACAAAATTTAAGATCAAGGAGGTCTGGTTTTTTGATACGAAAACATCATCGATGCAGGTGCGTATCATAGGTATAGCTCCGGTAATGGAGGACAAAGATGCTAATGGTAATGTGCGTGGCGACAGGACCATGTACTGGCTATATTATCCCGACCTGCGCGATATGCTGGCCAGGGAAGAAGCCTTTGAGCCGAAGAATGATATGAAAGCGCTAAGCTGGGAGGATATGCTGGAGAGCAGGAGATTTGAGAGTTATATCTATAAGGAAAGTAACGTATATGACCGGGCCATCGCTGAGTATGCTTCTGGCAAGGACATTCAGCTGGAAGCTGACCGGATCAAAAATGAAATGATGGAATTTGAGCATGATCAGTGGAGCTACTGACGGAAAAATCTCCCCATTTGGGCAAAAAAATGGCCGCCTCTTATAAGGCGGCCATTATATTTTCATGATGCTTGATCACATTTTTTTCTCTGATTTCTTGTGCATCATGCCATCGGGCTTGACACAGTCGCCATTGGCGAGGGTCTTCTTTGTACCGTCTTTCATGACGACTGTACCATCTGTCATTACCTTGGTGCCATTGGTCATGGTCTTGTCTGAGATGAGTCCGACCCAGTTGCCATCCTTCATTTCCATCATTTTTCCATTTTTCATCATCACGCTTCCATCTTTCATTTTTTCCATCTTCTTTTCTTCCATCTGAGTCTGTGCAAATGAGGAAGAAACGTAGGCGCTACAACACAGCACAATGCCTGTGAGGAGAATTAGCTTTTTCATTTTGTTTGATTTAGTTATTAATTGAATTCGGGGACGTACCACAAACTCAAAGCCAAAAGTGGAGGAAATGACCGGTCATAGCCAGCTGTGTTCTATGTATCTGAATGTCTGTATGGTTTATAATTCAGCTTTGTCTTCAATCCACATTTGCCGGGCGGATAATTTGTTAAAAGAGTGATCTATTTGGTTTACTTTGAGGTTGGTTTAGGTCTCTCAGAAGGTCAGGCCGCCTCCACCCTGATGCAAAAGCGACATTACATACTACTGGTACTCATACTTGTAGTGTACTTTACCGGGCTCATGGTCGATGTCATGGCCGTAGATGCTGCGCAATATGCCGAGATGACACTGGAGATGATCGGGAGCAAAAGTTTCCTCAAGGTCTTCTGCCTCGGCCAGAATTATCTCGATAAACCGCCTTTGCTTTTTTGGCTGAACTCTGTCAGCTTCTTCATATTTGGCGCGGGCAATTTTTCTTACAAGCTACCATCCCTGCTCTTTGCCCTGTTAGCGATCTATTCTACCTATCGTTTTGCGCTGTTGTATTATAGCAGGGAGACAGCGATGCGTGCGGCGCTTATGCTGGCAACGACGCAGGCGCTTTTTCTCATCACCAATGATGTGCGGACGGATACGCTGCTTTTAGGCTCAGTAATATTTTCGACCTGGAGACTGGCACAATACCTCGAAATGGGAAAACCCCGCGATCTGCTCTGGGGTTGTGTAGGGATAGCCTTGGCACTTTTGTCCAAAGGACCTATAGGGCTGATAGTGGTCGGGGCAGCCATCGTACCACAAATAATATGGAAGAAGAAATGGACAATGTTTCTCCGGCGGGAGATGATCTATGGCGTTGGCATTGTAGCATTGATGTTGCTGCCAATGTGTATCGGGCTTTATCAGCAGTTCGGTGTGCATGGCCTGAAATTTTATTTCTGGACGCAGAGCTTTGGGCGCATCACCGGTGCGAGCCAGTGGAATAATCATCCGGATACTTTGTTCCTGCTTCATACTACGGCCTGGGCTTTTATGCCATGGTCGCTGTTTTTGTTTCCGGGATGGGGGGTAGCGCTGGTTGCTTTTGTGCGGGGCAGGTTTGCTATGAGGGAGATCATCTCTGTGTGTGGTTTTACGCTCACGCTTATTGCACTGATGTTGTCGAAATACCAGCTGCCGCATTATATCTTTGTGGTGTATCCGCTGGGCGCGGTGATGGCTGCAGATTATTTTGAGCGGCTGCAGCAGGATGAGCCTTTGTACAAGGTGCTAGCTGCGATACAGGTCATCATTTTATTTGTCATCATAGCTGCTGCTTTCCTGCTACAGTATTGTTTCAAGGGGTTGGACCTGGTGTCAATGGTTTGCCTCGTGGTATTATTCCCGGCAGGGATCTTTATTTCTTTGTGGCAAAGCCGCTGGCGAAGCCTTTTTGCTCCATCTATCGCGGTCATACTTGTTTTCAATTTTTTGCTAAGCGCTTTTTACTTTCCCGCCATCATGAAATATCAACCGGGTAATGACATTGGACGATATGTGAGAACGCATAAAACGCCGGACAATGATTTTGTGACCTATCAATACCAGGTAGGATATGAGGACCTGTTTTATTCCAGGCTGTCTTTGCCACTGCAGATATGGGATGCGGGCCGATTCAAAGATACGCTGGACTGCAGGATGCACCTGATGGTAGAAACCTCTGAGGATGGACTGGCCGACCTGCAGAGAGCAGGTGTAAACTGTAAGATCATCAATGAATATTCTGCATTCAGAGTGTCTGCGCTCAATCTGACCTTCCTCAATCCGGCTACGAGAGAGAGTGTCTGCAGGAAGGTGTATCTGCTGGAGGTAGACAGATAGGGAACCTCACCTATCTGCCTTCGGCATCTTCCCTCTCCCATCGGCTGAGCCGAGACACGGCGAAGGAGAGGGAGGAACCTACTGAGCAATTTTCTAGCTATAATCTATTTTTAATCAACTTCTGAAAGGGAAGCATACTTTCACGCAAATATGAAAATTGACCAGAGAGAAAGCTGACGCAAGGATATTTGGTATGGGGAAGCCTATTTTGTATCCATATTTTTCAATGCTTTTTCCATCTCTGCTTCTGCTGCTTTGATATCGGGTACCACGCGTGAGACTTTACCATCTTCTATCACTACCAACTGGTTATCGCCATAGTGCCACCAGGCGATATTCATAGGCATTTGCTGTTTTGAACTGGGCTCTCCGATCTGGGCGGTGACCTGGCTTTCGGTCATTCCATTTTGTATCTTGCTTAGGTCTTTATGACTGCAGGATGTCAGGAGCAGCACAAACAGCATAAGCGATAGTAGGTTTTTCATTTTTGAGTGTTTATATTAAGTAATAGGACAAATATATATTATTTTCCGGCTGGTTATTTTCTAAAACCAGAGTTATTTTTTTGTATCCGTAAGAATAAAAAGCGCAGTTAAACAGGCGATCTTACCAACCCAAACTAACATGCCAAATCCTGTAAAAATATTCCTAGCATTTATTGCCTGCATCTTTTTTGTGTATCGCGTAGAGGCGCAGGCCTATCCAGCGATGACGGGCTTTGTAGATATGCATGCGCATCCGCGCGGAGACCTGGCATTTGGTACAGAGTTATTCTATGGTGCGCCATATGGAGATATAGCTGTCGCGCTCGGCGACTGTAAACATGACCATAGCAAGAACCTGCTAAGGTCAGTGCTCGCTGCGCAAACGGAACGGCAAAACAGTCCGGCGTGGAGAGATGGGAAAGCGGGTTATCCGGACTTTACCACGTGGCCGAACTGGTGCTCGATACTGCATCAGCAGATGTGGGTAGACTGGATCGAGCGGGCGCATAAAGGTGGACTGAATATCATGGTGGCTCTGGCCGTCAGTAGCCATACTATCGCCTACGCTGCTCAGACACATGGCCCCCGGGATGATAAGCAGGTCATGCTAAATTGTATACAGGGGATCAAAGACCTGGTGGCTCACACGACATTTATGGAGATAGCCTATACGCCAAATGATGTGCGGCGAATCGTAGCTAGTGGTAAGCTGGCTGTGATACTGGGCAGTGAGATGGATAATATCGGCAACTTCTATAATCCTGCCGATCATTATAAAGATGCGACCTTCAATCCTACGCCTACTAATGAGGAGATACAAACCGAACTCGATAAACTGTATGGTCTCGGTATCCGGTATATTTTTCCGGTGCACCTGAATAATACAGTGTTTGGCGGGACGGCTATTTTTAATGCTACGCTGAATGTGCCAAATAAGTTTGTGAGCGGTGTGGAGTGGAAGCCGGAGCAAGTGAGTACAAAGGAAAGCGGGATCGCATTTCACCTACAGCATCCGGGGGCGGGACTGCCGGCGGTAGCTAAAATGTTCATGCCGCTGCTGATGCCGAAAGATGTGAATCCTGCGAAGAAGAAGAATTATACTTTCTGGGACACGCTACCGGGGTACGGTCATCGCAATTCGCTAGGGCTAACAGACAGAGGGCGCTTTGCTATCGTGTATATGATGAAGAAGGGTTTCCTGATAGACATCGACCATATGAGTGAGAAGACGGCCAATGAGGTGCTCGACAGTGCGCTGAAGTATAGCTATCCGGTCAACAGCGGGCACAATGGCCCGCGCGGCGATGCAGGCAATGAGGCTGGGCGCACGCTCAAGCAGTATGCTCAACTCAAGCAGCTCGGTGGGATGATAGGAGTGGGGCATGGCGAAAGAGCGAGCGATTTCGTCAAGACCTACCATCAGGTGGCGCAGATCATGGGCAATACGCATATGGCTATCGGTACTGATGTAGGTGGCTTCTCTGCGCAGCCGCAGCGGGATACCACGATCACGCTGGTATATGATGATAACTATCCCCGCTGCAAAACAGGTAACCGCACCTGGGATATCAATACTGATGGCATGGCGCACTATGGATTGCTGTCGGACTATGTACGCAGCTGGACGCTGGCAGGGATGACGGCACAGGAGAAGCAGACGTTTATGAGTTCAGCAGAGGACTTTACGGAGATGTGGGAGAAGTGTGATGAGAGGCGGAATAGTGTAAAGTGATGAATAGCCTTTTATATTTGCACATCAGAAAATTCAGACATGAAATCTCCATCTAACTGGGCACACATACGGGATATACTCATATTGCCAGGTATCGTATGCATTGTGATACCATTTGCATTATATCAAATACATAGTAAGCCATTTCCCGATAGTGACGTGTTGAAGTATTTGGGGGCGACGATCTTTGCTATAGGATTGATAGTGTGGGCGATACCGGTGTATCTGTTCTGGAAGATGGCAGGTGGGACGTTGGCTCCCTGGGTGCCGACGCAGAAGCTGGTGATCTATGGTCCATTTCGCTATACCCGCAATCCGATGATCACAGGAGTACTATTCATCCTGCTTGGTGAGGCGCTATGCCTGAATGCGACGGGTGTCTTAATATGGACAATCTGGTTCTTCTTTATGAATACGATGTATTTTATCTTCAAGGAAGAGCCGAGTATGACCAGGCGGTTCGGAGATGACTATCTCAAGTATAAGGCGAATGTACCGAGGTGGCTGCCTCGATTTACACCTTACAGGGGATAAGCTTGAAACCGGTGAAGAATTTTATTTATTCTTTTTTGTTTTACCTTGTTGCAAAAAAGAGCATGCCTCGTCTCAGACCCTTTTTGATCTTTTTCTGTTTCGCCATGTACACTCAGTCGTCATTCTCACAGGCCTATGACCCTGTGGCAAAGACAAGCTCTGTGGTGATATCGGATAAAGCGCGTTTCTCTATCCTCACAGATCACATCATCCGAATGGAATATGCGGCGAATGATATTTTTACGGATCAGGCTACGCTGACTTTTGTGAATCGCAATTTGCCTACTCCTTCGTTTAGTAGTACTGACAATAGCGGATGGCTGATCATCAAAACCAAACTTTGCACGCTTCATTATCAAAAGAACTCAGGGCCATTTACTTCACGCAACCTGTATATAGAGTATAATGATTCTTCCCGTACATTCACCTGGAGGCCGGGTATGAAGGATAAGAAAAACCTAAAGGGCACCACACGCACGCTGGATGCTGCTTCAGGTAAATTCAGCTATATCGGTTTGAAAAAGATCAAGATCGAAGATGGGATATTGTCGCGGAGCGGCTGGACATTGATCGATGATTCTGAGCGGCCGCTCTTTGATAATAGCGACTGGCAATGGGTACAGCCGCGAAATGGCGGAGGTGCTCAGGACTTTTACTTCTTCGGATACGGCAGTGACTACAAAGCTGCCTTGCGTGATTTTACTTTGATAGCTGGCAAGATATCCATGCCGCCGCGCTATGCTTTTGGTGTCTGGTACTCGCGCTATTGGGCCTATACTGAGGCGGAGTTTAAGCAAATCGTAGCGGACTATGATAATCATAATATTCCTCTCGATGTGCTGGTCATAGATATGGACTGGCACCTGACGACTAAGTCGAGTCCTGAGATATTTGACCGGTATACGCCCAAGCCTGATGGCTGGACGGGCTTCACCTGGGAGAAGAAATATTTTCCGGACTATAAGGAGTTTCTGGGGTGGACCGATGCGCAGAAACTGCAGACCTGTATGAACATCCATCCTGCATCAGGTGTGCAACAGCATGAGGCGACTTATCCTGCTTTTGCGAAAGCGATGGGAGTGGATACTGCGACACATGCAGCGATCCCTTTTGATATTACGAATAAAAAGTTTGCACAGAATTATTTCGACGTGTTGCTACATCCGTACGAGAAGGCGGGGGTAGACTTCTGGTGGCTGGACTGGCAGCAGTGGGGAGGGACCAATATCAAGGGTGTGAATCCGACCTTCTATCTGAATTATGTGCACTTCAGCGATATGCAGCGTCAGGGCAAACGGCCGCTCATCTTCCACCGCTGGGGCGGGCTGGGCAATCACCGCTATCAGATAGGCTTCTCCGGCGACTATATGATCAACTGGAAGTCGCTAAAATACCAGCCCGAGTTTACAGCCAATGCATCGAATGTTGGGTTCGGATATTGGAGCCACGATATAGGCGGGCATATGAACCCCATCAGCAAAAAGGACAAACAAAACCCTGAGCTATTTACACGCTGGGTGCAGTGGGGGGCTTTCAGTCCCATCTTTCGCACCCATGCGACTAAAGACCCAGGAATAGAGCGCCGGATATGGATGTATCCTGAGGCGAATTTCAAGGCTATGCGCAAGGCGTTGCAGGAGCGGTATGCGCTCGTGCCATATATCTATACGATGTCACGTTATGCATATGACTCGGGTGTTTCTATTATCCGTCCGATGTATTATGAGTTTCCCGACATGGATGCGGCCTACCATATGGAGAGACAGTATTATTTTGGCAATGATATGATCGTGGCGCCTATCACGCACGCGATGCATGATGCGGAGAAGATCGCCCAGACGGTTTGGCTGCCGGAGGGCAACTGGTATGATTACCGTAATAACAATATGATCAAAGGCGGCAAGGCGGTCACGCAAAACTATGGGCTGGATGAGATACCAGTGTTCGTCAGAGCGGGAAGTATCATCCCTATGCAGACCACTAGGCTGAGGATCACAGGCAGCGTACTGGATACACTGGTATTGACCGTCTTTCCTGATTGCAATCTCATTCAGGCGCCACACTGCAATAGCATGCATACCGGCAACTACCGGGCGGACTTCACGCTATATGAAGATGAAGGCAATACTGAAGACTACAGAAAAGATGCCTGCTCATTTACGCACTTCGAATACCGTGAGCGGAATGATGGTTATACTTTTGACATAATGCCTGACGGCAAAAGTTATCCGGGGCAGGTCACGGAGCGCAGCTATGAGGTGCGTATCCTATCGGTAGATAAGCCTAAGCAAGTAACCGCGAATGGCAAGGCGCTGGAGTGGAGCTATGATGAGGAGCGGAAGATGGTTGTTATCAAAACTGCGATGGAGAAAGTGGGAAAGGTGATGATGGAGATCAGGTAAAGTAGCCCTGTCAGTTTTACCTTTCTGAAAGCCCGGGCACCCGTTTAGAATATTCATTTCACTCTATCGTCTACTTAGTTATCTAAACCAATAGACGATATGAAACAAGTAATACTCATCACAGGTGCCTCATCGGGCATAGGCATGTCGGCTGCACGACTGCTGGCTAAAGACGGTCACATAGTATATGCTGCGGCCCGCCGCACAGACCGCATGAAGGAACTCGAAGCTGATGGCATAAAGCTCCTATCTATGGATGTCACTGATGACGCCTCTATGCAGGCCGGTGTCAAAACCATACTCGACCGGGAGAAGCGCATAGATGCACTGGTCAATAATGCGGGATACGGATCGTATGGCGCGCTGGAGGATGTGCCGATCAGCGAGGCGAAATATCAGTTTGAGGTGAATGTCTTTGGGCTCGCACGCCTCACGCAGCTGGTGCTGCCGCAGATGCGCGCGCAGAAGTCCGGCAAGATCATTAATATCTCCTCTATAGGCGGCAAGGTGGGTGAACCGCATGGCGCCTGGTACCATGCGACGAAGTTTGCCGTGGAGGGACTGAGCGATAGCCTGCGCATGGAGCTGAAAGAATTTGGTATCGATGTGGTAGTCATACAGCCCGGTGCGATCAAGACCGAGTGGGCAGAGATAGCCCGCAAAAAGATGCTCGAAACCTCCGGCACCGGAGCCTACAAAGAGCTAACGATCAAACATGCCAAGATGTTTGAGATGGCGGATAAGCAGGGGGATGAACCGATAGTAATCGGACGCGCTATCAAGAAGGCAGTAGAGGCACGTAAGCCTAAAACCAGATACACCACTGGCGGCGGAGCGAAGCCTGCGCTATTCCTCCGTAAGATACTTTCGGATAGGGCTTTTGATAGCTTTATGCTGATGATGATCAATAGGATGGGGAAATAGTGCCGAATTAAAGCATACGGATGACATGGATTTAAATGGATCAATGCAGATGTGACTGGTCGCGGTGCAAACGCTGAGGTGTGGGCATCCGCGTTTTAAACGCGGATGAGTAGGGAGTGGGAATCAATTGCTATTTAATAGTAATAGATTATCACGACAATGACTAGCCCTAATTAGATTAGATTCAGAAGGAAAGAGTTCAAATGTGCGAATCGCTGATTCAAGATTCTCCTTGGCTTTTTTCTTGTCATTTAGCTTATAACATGCATGAGCCATATTGGAGTATACTAAAGCCATGTTTGGATGTCCTGAATCAAATCGTTTTTGGTATATTTCTAGGGCATCATTATAAAAGACAAGTGCCTCTTTATATTTAGATTGATCTTGTAGAATCAAACCAATGTTATTTAATCTTATGGCTATCGTTGGATGCTCAAAACCATAGGTGTCGATATCTAAATTTAAAGATATAATATATAATTCTTTAGCTTGTTTAAAATCCCCAAGGTTATGCCAAGCAGCTCCCAAATTGCTATACACAGTTGCTATATGAGCATTGCTATCCTCCCTACTGATAAGATGTATTTTTAAGGCTTTGTTATAGTAGTTTATGGCTTCTGCCGGCTTTCCTTGTTCATCCAAACAACATCCTATATTATTATATCTTATGGCTATTTTGGGATGTAAACTGTCGTACAACCTTATTTCTATTTCAAGAGCTTTAGAATAGTAGAAAATTGCCTTTTCATAGTCGCCAGAAATTTTCCAAGCCATTCCTAAATTATTACATAGTATTGGATAAACCTCATCTTCGACTTCATTATTATTTGAATGTATTTTAACTGCTTTTTCAAAAATTAATATCGCATCCTTATGAATGCCTAATGTGAGCGTCATAAAACCAGCTTCATTTAGATACAATAAGTTGCTTGGATCTAATTCGGATGCCTCTATATAATATTTTAGTGCATCTGAATATTTCAATTGTAAACTGGCATATCCTCCTATTTGAAAATATGTTTCCGCTAATTCTTTTTTTTGTTTTTCTGCTATTTGCTCCTTTAATAGTTTTTCAGCGTCAGCGAAATTATTGTGAGCATCAAAATCTCGGAGCTGATCTTTAATTTTCTCAGTAAAGGTGCCTTTATTCCTTTCTTTCTCCAGTTCGCTTTTTAAGCGAATTATTTCATCAACGGATAGTTGTTGCGTTTGATGGAACTGAGCTTTTTCCTGAGTAATGCTTTCTAGGTCTTTTTTTACTTCTTTCAAAGCAGTTAAAACATCTGCATACTTTTCTGGATCGATTCCAGTAATATTTTGATTTTGAATAATTGTAGTTTGGGTAAAGTCTCTGCTTTTAATCGAGACGTTTTGAGAAAGATTATAATTATTTACAATGGTATTTAAAGCTTCAGTATCTTCTGGTTTACTCTTTAAAGCTAAAGCCAATTCTTCTATTAAAGCTTCTTTTCCTTCCTCACTAGGCTTTGCCTCATACTGGGCTAATACTTCTTCAGATTTTTTATCTCCATTAAATATGTCTTTGATCTTTGTATAGATATCTTTGCCTATTTCCTTGGCAATGCCCTTTCCCACTTCTTTAGCAGATTCTGTTAGAAAGGCGATAGTGACGGCGGAAGTGGCAAGTTGAAGAAGCTCGGGAGGCGAGAAAATCATAAGTAGACGTTTTGTACCTTAAACATAAGAAGATTTCCGTTTACCCTGTTTTCCACTAAATAAGACACAAAAGCAGTATCTTGCAACCTCGTTTTGGCGGTGAAAGCTAATAATGGTGGTTATTCTGTCTACATTTCAACTTTTTTTCACCTTTCGTTGTGTATTTCGGGGAATAAAATTAATTTTGCCGTCCCAAAAATAGCGTTAATGCCAACCATTCAACAGTTAGTTCGTAAGTCAAGGACGATCATTCGTGCCAAATCTAAGAGCCGCGCGCTCGATAGCTGCCCTCAGCGTAGGGGAGTTTGTACTCGTGTATACACGACTACTCCTAAGAAGCCAAACTCAGCTCTCCGTAAGGTAGCGAAGGTGCGTCTGACCAATTCTATAGAGGTGATCGCCTACATCCCAGGTGAAGGCCATAATCTGCAAGAGCACTCGATCGTTCTGATCCGTGGCGGCAGGGTAAAAGACCTTCCAGGTGTACGTTATCACATCGTACGCGGATCCCTCGATACCGCAGGTGTAGAAAACAGGAAGAAGAGCCGTTCTAAGTATGGTACCAAGCGTCCTAAGGCAGGTGCTCCGGCAGCAGCAGCAGGCAAGAAGAAATAATTAATAAGACTATTATTATCAATATAATATAATGAGAAAAGCAAGAGCACCCAAAAGATTCCCTCAGCCGGACCCTAAGTTCGGTGACACGGTTGTAACACAGTTTGTGAACAATATGATGTATGAGGGCGAGAAGGCCGTAGCATACAAGGTATTCTATAACGCGCTGAACCTCATAGAGGAGCGTACTAAAGAAAACCCACTGGAAGTATGGAGAAAAGCGGTACAGAATGTATCTCCGGCAGTAGAAGTAAGAAGCCGCCGTATCGGTGGAGCTAACTTCCAGGTGCCATCTGAGGTACGTCCTGAGCGCAGGCAGTCACTGGGTATCAAGTGGATCATCTCCTTTGCCCGCAACCGTAACGGCAAGAGCATGGAAGACAAACTGGCCAACGAGCTGATCGCAGCATCTAAAGGTGAAGGCGGTGCATTCAAGAAGCGTGAGGATGTACACCGTATGGCAGAAGCTAACAAGGCTTTCGCACACTTTAAGTTCTAAGAAAAGAAAGTTTTTACCGCTAAAGCGCAAAAACGCAAAAATTGAAAGATGATGCGGCTTTGCGCTTTCGTGATGAAAGAAGAGGGAAGTTTTATAAAAAGTAAAAATGGCGGCGACGCCGGAAAAATATAACAAAGAGCAATAATGGCAGCTAAAGATCTCACCCACACGAGAAACATCGGAATCGCAGCACACATCGATGCTGGCAAGACTACAACTACAGAGCGTATCCTGTACTACACAGGTGTAAGCCACAAAATAGGTGAGGTGCATGATGGTGCAGCGACTATGGACTGGATGGAGCAAGAACAAGAGCGTGGTATCACGATCACATCTGCTGCTACACGCTGCTCATGGACATGGAAGAACGAAAAATACGATATCAATATCATCGATACCCCGGGCCACGTGGATTTCACCGTAGAGGTGAACCGCTCGCTCCGTGTACTCGAAGGCCTGGTGTTCCTGTTTAGCGCAGTGGATGGTGTAGAACCACAATCTGAGACTAACTGGCGCCTCGCTAATAACTACGGTGTGGCACGTCTCGGTTTCGTAAACAAAATGGACCGTCAGGGTGCTGACTTCATGATGTGTGTAAATCAGGTGAGCACGATGCTGGGTTCTAACCCGCTGGTCATGCAACTGCCTATCGGAAACGAGGAACACTTCAAGGGTGTAGTAGACCTGGTGACAGGTGAGGCTATCGTCTGGAATGAGCACGATAAAGGTATGACATACGAAGTCATCGACATCCCTGCCGACATGGTAGATGAGGTGAAAATATACAGAGAGAAACTGCTCGAGCAAGTAGCTGAGTTTGATGATACGCTGATGGAGAAATATTTCGCTGATCCTAACTCTATCTCTGCGGAGGAGATTCGCGCGGCTGTACGCCAGGCGGTGATCGCTGACAAGGTAGTACCTATGTTCTGCGGATCTTCATTCAAAAATAAAGGTGTGCAGGCTGTACTCGATGCAGTATGCGCGATCCTCCCATCGCCTACAGACAGGAAAGAAGTACACGGTACCAATCCTGATACTGACGAGCCGATGATACGCCAGGCTACAGTTGAGAATCCTTTTGCCGCTCTTGCATTCAAGATCGCTACGGATCCCTATGTAGGCCGTCTGTGCTATTTCCGGGTTTACTCCGGTGGACTGGACGCTGGTTCGTATATATACAACACACGTACAGGAAAGAATGAGCGTATATCTCGCCTCTTCCAAATGCACGCTAACAAGCAGAACTCTGTACCACGTGTAGAGGCCGGTGATATCGCTGCAGGTGTGGGATTCAAGGACATCCGCACAGGTGATACACTCTGTGATGAAAAACATAAAATCGTACTGGAAAGTATGGTATTCCCTGAACCGGTGATCTCTATCGCGGTAGAGCCTAAGACTCAGAAGGATATGGACAGGATGGGTATGGCCCTCGGCAAGCTGGCTGAAGAAGATCCTACATTCAAGGTTAGCTTTGATGACTCTACGAGCCAGACCATCATCGCAGGTATGGGTGAGCTTCACCTCGAGATCATCGTAGACCGTATGCGTCGCGAGTTCCAGGTCGAGCTGAACCAGGGTGCACCACAGGTAAACTATCGTGAGAAACTGACTAAGACTATCGAACACCGTGAGCAGTACAAAAAGCAATCGGGTGGTCGTGGTAAATATGCTGATATCCAGTTTGAGATCGGACCAACCGCTGAGACTGAAGATTCTAAACTCGGCCTTACCTTCATCAATGATATCTTCGGTGGATCTATCCCACGTGAGTTTGTACCAGCTGTGGAGAAAGGCTTCAAGGAAGCAATGAAGACAGGTGTACTCGCAGGATACGAGATCGATGCGCTGACAGTTCGTTTGTTTGACGGTGGTTTCCACGCAGTGGATTCCGACGCCCTCTCATTCGAGTTGGCTGCTAAGCTTGGATTCCGTAACTCTGCTAAGCTCGCTGGTCCTCAACTCCTCGAGCCGATCATGAAGCTCGAAGTCATCACTCCTGAAGAAAACATGGGTGGTGTGATCGGTGACCTCAACAGAAGGAGGGGTATCATCGAAGGCAGCGAAACCAAGATGAACGCAGTAGTGATCAAGGCGAAAGTGCCACTGAGCGAAATGTTCGGATACGTGACGCAGCTGCGTACGCTGTCATCTGGCCGTGCTACATCTACGATGGAGTTCTGGAGCTATCAGCCGGCACCTGAGTCAGTGGCTAAGCAAGTAATGGCTAAGAACACAGGTAAACTCAAACCAATCGACGACTAATAATATTTTAATAAACTCAATAAACGTTCTTTCAAAATGAGTCAAAGGATCAGGATCAAGCTTAAGTCATACGACCACAACCTCGTAGACAAGAGTGCAGAAAAAATTGTCAAGACTGTGAAAAACACAGGTGCAGTAGTGAGCGGACCAGTGCCACTGCCTACGCACAAAAACATCTTTACTGTATTGCGTTCGCCGCATGCTAATGCAAACTCTAAGGAGCAATTTCAACTTTGCACTTACAAGAGATTGATAGACATCTACTCATCTTCGTCTAAAACCGTAGATGCGCTGATGAAACTCGAGCTCCCAAGTGGTGTAGAGGTAGAGATCAAGGCGTAGTAACCTTCTCGTCCCGCGCCGCCGAAAGGAGGGTGTCTGCAAACGTGCAACGGTAGAGTAAAAATATATTGACAGCTCCGGCTGTTTCCCTTCTTCCGCCAGTGCGGGAGGATGAGGATAGGATTTTAGTCTTTATTTAATCATTTTATGAGTCCCGGCGAGAGCCGCGATTCCGCTAAAAACAAACAGCAATGAAAGCAATAATAGGAAAGAAGGTCGGAATGACCAGCATCTTCGCAGACGGCAAGTACGTAGGCGTGACAGTAATAGATGTACAAGGTAACGTAGTAACTCAGGTCAAGACTCAAGACATAGATGGCTATACAGCTATACAGGTGGGCTTCGATGACAAGACTGAGAAAGCAGCAAACAACGCAGAGAAGGGACACGCTAAAAAAGCAAACTCAGTGCCTAAGCGTAAATATGTTGAGTTCCGCGATTACGATTTCGAGAAGAAGATCGGCGAACTGATCACTGCTGAGACATTTGCTGAAGGCGAGAAAGTAGCCGTAGTGGGTGTATCAAAAGGTAAAGGATTCCAGGGTGTGGTAAAACGCCACGGATTCAGCGGTGTAGGTATGGCATCGCACGGACAGCATGATCGTGCAAGAGCTCCGGGATCTCTCGGTGCATCATCTGATCCATCACGTGTATTTAAAGGAATGCGCATGGCAGGCCGTATGGGTGGCAATCGCATCAAAACCCAGAATGTAAAGATCGTAAAGATCATGGCTGACAAGAACCTCATCCTCCTCGGTGGATCGGTACCTGGCGCTATCGGTGGATACGTAGTACTGGAAAGGAACTAAATACAAGGTCCCGCTATATCTCCCCTAAAGGGGAGACTTAAATACAAAAGGTCGAACGATAATTTTTTTTTGCCCCTTCGCTTTACGGTGAAGGGGTTTTTTATTTGTGGAATGGCGAATGCCCTTGTTGGTGACGCTTCGCTAAACACCAACAAGGGTGGAAAAAGCTTCAGCATGAGAAGCTTTGAAAAGAGACAGATATGTTGTCCCGGGATTACTTTTTACAGTGTATTTTGCATCTAAAAGGGTGATAAAATTACATTCCGGACTAGTGATAAAATAATTTAAACTATCAGAAAGCTTTTCAAAGAAGGTGTCGAGGGGAGTTGGATCCTGAGGCACCTGTGGAGGATAATAATAGTAATACAATATCATTATCGCTTGCTGGCCAGACATTCTATTTTTCATATTCCCTTATATTATAAGATCGGTATTAAACTTTAATGTAAATTAATAAAAAAGCCATCCTGTTTTAGCAAGATGGCTTCTATTTATTTTACAATACATTATTACATCTTCACAAACCTTTTCTGCACCGATGACTTGCCATCTGATACATGGATCATGTAGATGCCGCTTGAGATATTTTGTGTGTCGAATGAAATGTTCTTCTCGCCTGCCTGCAGCTGACCATTGAAGAGTGTCATCACTTCCCTGCCGGTCATGTCGAGCATATTGATCGTTGCATTGGTGTTGGTGCTATTCATGAGTGAGAGGGTAGCTGATCTTTGTGTTGGATTTGGCTGGATAGTAACTGCGCTTATGTTGGACCTGACATGGCCGATACCATCCGGTGACTGGCCGATATTGATATTGTCTACATAGAATTGATTGGCTGCTTTGGCGCTGCCGAGGACAAACTTAAAGTTGAAATTGGGCACCTGATAGGCAGGCGGGAGATTGATTGTGATATTCTGCCAGTACTCATCCTGCTGACCCGGTACGTATGGGCCTGTGGAGAATGCGCCGGCATTGAAGAGATTGAAACCTCCTTCGTTATAATAGAGCCTGTTCCACGTATCCCCGCAGTCTCTCGATCCATATACGGCCAGAGAGGTGATGGAATCACTCATGTGATTGGCATCATAGGTGGCAAATGAATAATCAAATGAAAGGGTCATCGCACTTGGATCTACATTCATGAGGTCAAAAATAGGAGAGACCAGTTCATCCCTGTCACCGTCCGTCAATGCATTATACTCGTTTAGCCTGTAGCAGGCATTGCTGTAGTGGCCTACGCCGGTAAAGTACTGGAAGCTGGTATTGTTATTGTCATAGTTGAGCGCATGCCAGTTGGCCTGGCTGGCAGTAGCATCTTCAAATCCTTCGAAATACGGGGCGGCGATGGCGCTGCCATCAGAGACGTATACCATTGATTTAACCTTTTGCGAGCTGCCATTTGTGTTGGTGACCTCGAGTGTGACCTGCTGCCAGCCGGGAGTAAAGAATGTCACAGTCGGTGACACATCAGTATTGGTAGAGCTACCCAGGTCTGCGTCTGCAGGAAATGTCCATGTTCTGCTTTGTACCTCTGCATTCCACGATACGTCTGTGAACTTTACAGTCTGTCCGGAGCAGATATACCGGTTATTGACCGCGAAGTCGGCTACCGGTACTGCGCAGGAGTTGGGATTGGGATAGGTGAGTGGCTGATCAGTGCCAGTGGCGACCAGATTGGTCTGCGACCAGAGATTGGTCCTGCCGGATATAGGAGAGTTGAGCGCAGCGTGCATCCTTTCGACCTGGCCCTTAGTAAACATAATGTGACAGGAAGAATAGTTCATGATGTTCTGCGTGTTCTCGAGCACGCCGGGGGTGCAGCTACTGTCTGCGAGATTGCAACTGCCATAACTGCCATCGGTTAATGGTGTATCGTCTACGAAGTCGTCTCCCGAGCAGTCGACACCAGGATCATTAGTATTGCCCCAGATGTGGGAGAGGTTCATCCAGTGGCCGCACTCGTGAGCGAGAGTAGGGCGCGACCATGAGTCATTGATCGTGCCTACGCCTACGGACATGACGATGATGCCATCTATGATATCATTATTAACGTATTGCGCTACTGAGCCGGGATAGTAAGCATAAGCGAGGGCGGAGTTATTGGCGCGGCTCATGGTTTTGATGACCCAGACGTTGAGGTATTTCTCGCGTGGCCATGGGTGTTGCTTATTATTGTCATCGCCGTCGTAGGTGCCTTGTGAGTATATGCGCTCGATACCATTTGTGCAGTTGCCAAAAGGATCTATCTGTGCGAGGCGGAACTCTACCTGCGCATTGCCGATGAGGGTATCGAAGGGAGGTACTACGGTAGGCAGCTCGGGATTGGTCATACTCATGTATTCGTTCCACTGAGACATCTCCCTGTATATAGTCGCATCGGAGAGATCCTCCGCGCCGGCATCATGTACTATGTGAAATACGACAGGGACTACGTAAGGACCCGTACGCTGTACACCTTGTGCCCTGTTATGGCGGATATATTCACGGGTGAAGGAGTCGAGCTGTGCTTTGGCGATCAGGCGTTCAGGATACTGGTCGTATTGCTTCTGGCTGAGCTCACCGGCGAGGCAACCGTGCGGTGTCTGCGTCTGAGCCTGTGCACTGCCGATGACTACTATGCATAGCATGAGCAGGTATATGTTTTTCATTTTGGAGAGTTTTGATGAATACTCAAAGGAGGCGAAAAAATGTCATATGAACAATGGTGTGACAGTTAAATGACGGAAAGATGACATGTGTGCGAGCGTCAGGGATAGTAACGAATAGCCCGGAGCGGTAAGATAATCTGCATTAGCGCTGTTTTACTATTCCAGGCTTCTCCCGAATAGGAGAGGTATAACAGCCGCGAGGACTAGAAGTGGATAGCTCGCCCGGACGCCCTATATCAAAGTCCTCCGTCACTGACATCGAGGAAGAGAGTCTTCAGCCCGAGCATCATACCGTAAGCGACGACCATATAGAAGGTGGTAGTGATGAGGATGATGCGGACCTCCCATGAGTTGGAGAAGTACTTGCCGGTCATGAGGTAGACGATGCCATACATGAGTATAGCGATGAGGAAGTAAAGTATAAAGGAGGTGATAAGATACTTCTTATTGTCAGTGCCGAGGAGGCAGAGCCAGGGGTTGAACATGACGTAGAACACTACGCCGAAGCAGCCAGCATACATGACCATGTCGTTGGAGTGGAGGATGTATTTGGATACCAAAAGACATACGAGGCCGAGGGTGCCGATAAACAGGAACTGACGGAGGGGAGTGGCACTTTTGAGCACAGAGGCTGTAAACATCTCTCCCGGCTTGCGTAGATTATCATCTTCTGACATAGCTGGAATATTTGCCCGCAAAGATAACCTATATAAGCCATAAATGGCTGTAAAATCTATGTAAGACTGACTAAAGTCAGCTACTACTTCTGGACGATGACCTTGCGGATCTCGGTACTGTGGCCGTCTGTGATGAGAACATTATAGATGCCGGTGGCGGCATTGGGGATATTGACCTCAAAGGAATACATGCCCTCGATGTGGTCATACTCTTCTATCAGGATACTACGCCCTATGGCATCGGTGATCTTCAGTGTGACCTTCGGGAGTAGCTCTGACGAAGCGATCATGAGGTGGAATTTGCCGGCACATGGATTGGGGTAAACATTGTACTGGATCTCAGCTTTGGCGTCTGCTATGCCTGTGGCCTGTGCGGCGTCCTGCCAGGTAGTGGCAGATAGAGCGGCACTAAGCGTGTAGCAGTCCGAAGCGTGGAAAGCAGTACCACCGCCAGAGACGTGAGCATAATAAGTGCCCACAGGAGCATTGTTGAAAGTGATGTATTCATTGTTAGTTCCATTGTTTTGTGATGTAAATAGGAGGTTTCCTTCGATATTATATAGTTTGAGATCGTAGTCAGCAGGGAGGTCGGTGAGAGAGAGTTTGATGTGCGGTTCGATGGCTGTATTGCTGAATGCAAAGTAGTCCTTGTCATCTGCGGTGCTGATCATGGCATGGATGTCGGTGTTAGTTGCGATGGATTTGGCTGCGGTACGGGACTCGTTTGGCTCATATATATCGCTGCATGTAGCTGAAGGTGCAGTGGTGAATGAGTTGACCGCAGAATAGGTGCTGCTACCTGTGTGGCAGACCGCCTCTACATGGTACGTATAGGTAGTACCGGGTGTGAGGCCTGTGAGGTATTTGGCCGTAGATGTAGTGGTAGCGGATGCCCATATGGATGACGCGGATGGTTTGTACTCCAGTATATATGATGTAGCACCGGCTACTGCGGACCAGCGGATCGTATCGGTAGGTGATGATACGATGCCAGTAGTATAGGTAGCAGGTGTAGTGCAGCTGGCGGTGCCTGAAGAAGGTGGTACACAACCCTGAGAACTCGTCAGCGATGCCCTCGCACCTCCGGGAGCAAAGAGTGACTGTATGCGGGTAGCTTGTCCCGCAGAGAACATGAACATACAAGGGTCGTCGGTATAGTCCATAAAGTTCATGAACATATCGCCGGTCGATCCATTAGTACAGGAGATGTGCGGGAAGAGCGGGCAGCCGAAGTTCTCGCCGGCCTGATTGGGTGTATCGTCTACGTAGTCGGTGCCGGTGCAGGCGCCATTGTCATTGCCCCAGATGTGGTATAGATTCATCCAGTGGCCTATCTCGTGCGTGGCAGTGCGGCCTTTGTCATAGGGTGCGGATACGGTGCCGGATGTCCCAAATGCAGTATAGTTGATCACTACTCCATCAGTCGCTGATGCCCCGCCAGGGAACTGAGAATAACCCAGCAGTCCGCTGCCGAGGTTGCAAACCCACAGATTGAGATAGGAAGATGAAGCCCATGCGTCATCACCTCCGGTAGAAGTGTGCTTGACAGCGTCCGTGACAGTGAATGAGCTAACGGTAGTAGATGTCCGGACGATACCGTTGGTAGCATTGCCGTTTGGATCGCGCTGCGCCATGCAGAACTGTATGCCGGGATTGCCCAGTACAGGCTGGAAGGCTGAGGGAGTGCCGGAGCGGTCTGCGTTGGTCGCGCCATAGTCGGCATTGAGTACTGCTATCTGGGAGAGTATTTGGGCATCGGAGATGTTTTGAGTGGCATTGGTATAGACCACATGGACTACTACCGGTATCGTAATGGATGAGCGGGAGGCAGAAGTGCCTCTACCGGCGATAAACCTCCTGGTTTGCTCCTCGATGCCCTGGCGGGTGACGGCGATGGAAGGGTTGTCCGCGATCATTTGGTCCAGGGACTCCATGGCGCCACATTTCCTGTGCTGCACCTGTGCCTGCGTAGAAGCGGCAAGGGCGATCAGAAGGAGGGATAAGAGGCAGGTCTTTTTCATCCGAAGGGTGGTGTCCTAACAATATAATATGGCCGTGGCCAAAACGCAAGAGCTGACCTCCATTTACAATATTTTAGTTGTAAATTGGATATCAGCTGTTTATACCATAGGGTTTACTGATTTTGACTATGAATGTTTCAGTGAAATACATGTTTTGTTCAACATGATGAAAATCAGAGCTGTTCACCGATAAATTCTAACAGGATAAGGAAACAAAAACTATATTTATCGGGATTCATTAAAGCAATTTTTCATCCCAATATCTTACCGTTCTGATGGCAAAAAAACTCTCTACTCCTGTTTCTGCTTTTTTTCCTCCTGACTGGCCTAAAGAAGGTCCTATTGATCTTAATATACATGATCTCCCGCATATATCATCTACGACTGAGTGGTGGTACATGCATAGCCACATCAAATGCGGGGAAAGGAATTTTTCGCTCTTTGCGTCTTTTTTCAAGTCAGCGTTTGGCTATGACAAGAAAACTAAAAAAGCGGAGTATGGCTACTCTGTGATATGGGCGATCTCAGACCTGGATAAGCAGAAATACCATACTGTATCCCTGGTGGACCGGAGGGCGCCAAAGATAGGTATCGAAAGAATAAAGAAAGGACAGCTCGTCAAAGACCCGCACCTCAAACGTGCGGCTCTGGAGATGCTGGAGAAAGGCGTGGTTCCTTATCCTGATGAATTGCTGACACGCGATGTGATCATCGCATCTGATAAACTGCATTTGGATTTTGACGGCAATACTTTTACAAAGAAAAAGAATGGCAACTATGTCCTGCATCTGGATCACAAGGAGCTAAACATAAGCGCCGACCTGGAGTTTACGCCACAAAAACCGCCTACACGTCACGGTGATAATGGCGTGGTGCGCGGCGTGTCTGCAGAGGATATGTTTTATTATTTCATCCCGCGCAATGAAGTCAAAGGCAAACTGAATGTGAAGGGCGAGAAGCTAAAGATCACATCGGCTACGGGCTGGTATGACCATGAGTTTGGTGCGCATCCGGAGAAAAAAAATGACGAGCAAAAGAAAGATGTCTCGTGGAACTGGATCGCTGTGCAGCTGAGCAACGGTTGTGAGCTATCTGCATACGACCTGATAGACCTAAAGACCGGTGAAGACTGCGGATCTTTTATCATACTCATAGATGAGAAAGGTAATCGCCATCACTCTACAAACTATCACCTGAAACCAGTAGGAGAGGAGTGGACGAGTACCAGGACATTTAATACTTATCCTACAATGTGGGAGTTAGTAGCTCCTGACTTTAAACTTGACCTGAAGATCGAAGCGGCGTTTCCAGCGCAGGAGTTTGCCACAGTGATATCCAAGCCTGCCTTCTGGGAGGGAAGAATGAATGCTAAAGGAAAAATGCGCGGAAGGAATGTGACAGGGCCGGCATTTATCGAGCGGCATGGTTTTGTAAATAGCTCTGACCTGAATACTTTCCTCAAGGCTGTATCAAAGCAGACGTTGAAGTCTGTTCGCAAAATAATCCCGCTGTCATTCGGACAGGAGAAATTTGAAGAACTGATCTCTAAGAGAGGCAATAAGCACTTGACAGAAAATATAGACAAGGAGGCATACATCAATACATTCATCAAACCTATCCGCGAGATCACGGACCGCAGTGGCAAATCATGGCGCTCATACGCAACCATCGCCTGCTGCGATGTGGTGGGTGGCAACTCGCAAGTCGCTATAGACTGGCTCGCACTACCGGAGCTGATGCACGTCGGCTCGCTGATGGTAGATGACGTACAGGATGAATCGACTGTACGCAGAGGCGGGCCCACAGCACATGTGGTACACGGACAGGCTACAGCGATCAACTCGGGTACAGCGGCCTACTTCCTCGGACAGATATGTATCTATGAGGCAGATATGCACTTTGAGGAAAAGGTACAGGTATACAACTGGTACTTCGAAGCAATGCGTGCGTCGCATAGCGGACAGGCCATGGATATCAAGGGTCTGGACTATATGATGCCTGAGGCACTGGTAGATGACAACGTGGCGCGCCTGCTGAGCAAGCGTGTACTGGCTACGCACCGCCTCAAATCGGCCGCACCTGCGAGCTATCTGGCACAGATAGGAGCACTCATCGGTGGCGCGTCGAAGGAGCAGATAGCGGGATTGGGAGACTATTATGAGAAGCTGGGCATAGCCTTTCAGATCATAGATGATACCCTCAATCTGAAAGGGTTTAAGGATCACCTGAAGACAAAGGCAGAAGATATCACAGCGGGTAAGATCACCTATCCTATCGCTGTCGCGATGGCGCATCTGGATAAAGCTGATCGCAAAAAACTCTGGAAAATAGTTAGCTCCAAGACAAGCGATATCAAGCAGCTATCCCAGGCGGTAGCGCTGCTCGATAAGCACAAGGTCATAGAAAAATGTGAGCGCGAAGCGAGGACCATGCTCGATAAGGCATGGTGGAGGCTCGATCCGCTGATCAAAGACTCAATGGTCAAACTTAATATGCGTGCCTTCGGATGGTTCGTACTGGAGAGGACTTACTAATTGACAATGTAAAATTGACAATTGATAATGGAACCACGCATAGAAGCAATAGCAGAGAAGAAACTTGCCGGCAAAAGTCTTCAAATGACTATAGTTCAGGATCGCACCGCGGAGCTATGGCGCAGTTTCATGCCCGAGAGGAAAAAAATAACAAATGCCATAGGCAGTGATCTCTACTCCCTTCAGGTTTATGATGCAGCGATGGAGTTTAAAGACTTCACTCCGCAAACAGTATTTACGAAATGGGCGTTGCAAGAGGTGTCCAATCTTAATGAGGTACCTGAGGGAATGCTGTCATTTGTATTGACGGGCGGACTCTATGCTGTATTTAACTATAAAGGCAGGCCGCAAGATTATGCGCCCACCTTTCAATACATATTTTCCGAGTGGATGCCTCTGTCAGGATATGAGGTGGATAAAAGGCCGCACTTCGAGCTACTCGGAGAGAAGTACAAAAACAATGACCCGGATTCGGAAGAGGAGATATGGGTGCCTATAAAGAAGAGGATATAAGCCCTTTCGTTATTAGGTTTTCATTATTCCCTATTGATTTATATATTTGTCGTCCTTCGAAAAGGGGTTTTTAGCTCAGCTGGTTCAGAGCGCTACGTCGACAACGTAGAGGTCATTGGTTCGAACCCAATAAGACCCACACTTCATTTATGATTTAAGATTGCTGATTTACGATTTATCAGCAATCTTATTTTGACCTTTAGAACTCCTTGCCTTCCTTTTCCATCTGCACGAGCAACGCCGGTACGGCGAAGCGGTCGCCGTATGCTGCTTGCAGTTCTTTAGCACGTGCGATGAATTTGGCGAAGCCGTAATCGTTGATGTATTGCAGTGTACCCCCCTTGAACGGTGCGAAGCCCCAGCCGAAGATAGAACCGATATTGCCATCAGCTACAGAGGTGAGCACGCCCTCCTCCATGCAGCGGACAGTTTCTATACACTGGATGAACATCATACGCTCTATCATCGTCTTCTGGTCGAGGTCTATCTTATGAGGGAATGCCTCCGCCAGTCCCGGCCAGATAAATTTCTTTCCCTCTTTAGGGTATTCGTAAAAGCCGCCGCCAGCTGCTTTGCCCGGGCGCTTGTATGTTTCTACCATTTTATTGGCGATGCCATATGCCGGATGATCTGGCAGGTCTTTGCCTTCGGCTTTCATATCCTCTGCTGTCTGAGCGCGGATATGGACCATGAGATTGAGGCTGACCTCATCAGTGAGTGCGAGCGGCCCCACAGGCATACCGGCCTGGAGCCCTGCGCCCTCTATGGCGCGTGGATTATTTCCTTCACCCAGCATCGCCATGCCTTCGAGTACATAGGTGGCGAATACACGCGATGTGTAGAAGCCGCGTGAATCATTGACCACGATAGGGGTTTTCTTTATTTGCTTGACGAAGTCAAATGCGCGGGCGAGTGTTTCTTCGGAAGTTTCCTTGCCGACGATGATCTCTACGAGGGGCATACGGTCAGCGGGAGAGAAGAAGTGTAATCCGATGAACTGCTTCGGGCGGGATGATTTCTCAGCGAGGCCTGTGATCGGGAGTGTTGATGTGTTTGATGCAAATACACCTGTTGTTTCCATTTGTGCTTCCGCCTCTGCTGTGACGATTGCTTTTATTTTCCTGTTTTCCGTGACTGCCTCTATGATGAGGTCACAGCCCGCGAGGTCCTTGGCATCAATGGTGGCTTTGATGCGATTCAGGATTTCTTCTGCTTTTTCCTTGGTCGCTTTGCCTTTGCTGACACGCTTTTTGAGCAGGTCGGCAGAGTATTGTTTGCCTTTATCAGCCACGGCCTGGTCGACATCTTTCAGTACTACTTCGAGCCCGCTCATGGCGCAAGCATAAGCGATACCACTGCCCATCATACCAGCTCCGAGGATACCTACTTTTTTAAATGAGAATTTTTCCTTGATGGCAGGACGGGATTTACCGGCATTGAGTGCGTTGAGTTGTTTCCAGAATACGTTGATCATATTCTTCGCGACCTGACCGGTAGCGAGATGTGCGAAGTAGCGCGACTCAATGCGCGTAGCTGTATCTATATCGACCATGGCGCCCTCCACGGCAGCGGCCATGATAGCAAGGGGAGCAGGATAGTTATTGTGTGTCTTCTTGGCGAGCATGGCAGGCGCTACGGGGAGCATAGATGCTACCTTGGGCGTGAGCGGAGAACCGCCGGGTATTTTGTAGCCGTCTACATCCCATGGCTGTTTTGCCGATTTATTGGCATTGATATAATCAAATGCTTTTTTCATCATGTCCTCTTTATCGGTAGCGAGTGCATGAATGAGGCCATCGCTTAATGCTTCTTTAGGAGAAACTTTTTTGCCTTCCGTGAGATATAGGAATGCCGGTTGCAGGCCCAGGAGCCTAACCATGCGTGTCACACCACCACCGCCGGGGAGCAATCCCAAGGTGACTTCGGGGAGGCCTATTTCGACTTTGGGTTTATCTATCACCACGCGGTAGTGGCAGGCCAGCGCCAGTTCGAAGCCCGCACCGAGAGCGGTGCCATTGATAGCAGCTACGACAGGCTTGCCTTGTGTCTCGAGCCAGCGGAGGCCGGCTTTGAGTTCTTGCGCACGATCGAAGAATAGTTTGGCATCGTTGACAGCAAACATCTCATCGATGTCCGCACCTGCGAGGAAGGTTTCCTTAGCCGAGGTGAGAATAATGCCGCGCAGGTCTTTCTCTGCCTGGAGTTTGGCGAGCGTTTCACGGAATGAAGCTCCGAATGCCATATTGATAACATTGGCGGACCTGCCCTCGAGGTCCATGGTGAGGGTCACTATATTGTTTTCGTCCTTGCTGTATTTGAAAGCCATTTTCTATTTATGATTTAGGATTTATGATCTCTGATCGAAATGCCGTGCTAATGTGGCAATAATTGGGGAAAAAGCAAGGCTGTGGCTGGAAATTAATCCGATCTATGGACAAAAAATGCCGCTTGGGAAAGCGGCATTTTGTAAAAAGTATGATCGTAGTAATAAATTATGGACAAGTAGGGCTGGTGCCTACTGGTGCCGTCCCGAGATAAACATATGGCAGTGTATTGTCTTTCACTCCGCAGCCCGGTTGTCCAGGATTGCCCCTAGGGCAAACTCCGGCTGCACCGGCAAAGTTAGATGTACCTGCACCTCCCGGGCTACCATTAGGAATACCTGGCATACCCAGATCACCTCCATTTCCACCGTTGCCATTATGATATGTGCTACCGAAGCTCAGGAAGCATGGTCCCCAAACAGTTTGAGCACCTCCTGTTCCGCCGGTATTAAGTGTTCCTGCATTACCTGCATTACCAGGATTGCCACCGCCAGCATTAGATCCTGCGGCACCGGGCTGTGCGCCTGCGCCGCCGCCGCCGCCTGATCCTGCACGTACGCTGAATGTACAAGGAGTGATAGAAAGGTCAGCTCCTGCAGCTCCACCGCCACCGCCACCGCCGATGACGCCTTGATTAATAATGGTTACGCCTGATGTACTTATAGTTATAGCATTACCACCGTTACCGCCATCGCCTACTCCAGTACAGCTGGCAAAGAATCCATATCCGGCTTTGTCTCCACCAGCACCACCGGCTCCGGCGATAGTACCGTTATTGATAATAACTATACGTGAGCCGTTGGTAAAGCCTCCGGTCACCATGGATGACTGTCCCGTGGTAGCACTGCCGACGATCACACCCGCATCTACGATCACAGTATCTACTACTGCGCAGGTAGGCTGTCCTGCCAAAACAAAGAGATTAACATTTTGCACGCTTGCAGAAATATGGATCGGGGCTGGCCCGCTGATAGTGATAGTATAGATAGCTGTAGATGTACTCACTCCAACTACCGATGTAACTATGACCTGATAGGTGCCTTGTAGCGCACAGCTAGAAGTAATATCCATCGTAGTGGATCCAGGCACTGACGGATTTGGATTGGCGAAACTAACTAATATACCAGGATTGACCGGTGTGACAGAATAGCTCAGCGTTGCGTTGCCGGCACTTGCAGTACATGCGCTTGGGTTACCTATCGTAACAGTACTCGATGCTACTATACCGCCAGCCTGAGCCTGAGCTAGGGTGATGGTCGAGCTGGCAGGAGACAGCGTCACCGCGAAGTCAAACACAGTCAATGTATAAGTGAGCGTCCTGATCGTAGATCCTGACGCTGCTAATATCGTGATGGTATAAGTACCATTGGCTGCGCTAGGCAGGGCAGTCATGGTCATGATGGATGTAGTTGTCGGGATCAGGTAGTTGTTGGAGAAGTTCACCAATACACCTGCAGGTACACCAGCAGCTGACAAGATAACTGGGGAAGCTGTACCTGAAACGAGGCTCACAGTGATCGTATCTGATACGCTACCGAAATTTGATTTGAAGAGACAGTCAGTCGAGTGACTCTGAGATACAGAATAGTCAAATGAACAAACGGTCTGACCGACATTGGCCCAGCAGGTACCATTCCAAAACTGATGTACGTTGATCGTATTATTATATACCGTCAATCCTACAGTCGGGGTTGCGATGGCAGCGATTTGGCCGCTGGTAAGCGATGGGAAGAGGACACCTTTAGTCGTGCTATTGATATCGAGTATAGCATTGATATCTGGTGTAGGCTGATTGATACCTACTGCACCTGCAGTCGTAGCGCGGAGCACTTCGGCATTGTTAGATTTCAAAACGAAGTCCTGTGCATCTGTGGTTCCTGCGAAGTTAGTACCTGCAGTAGTACCTGAGTTGCCCGATGTGAGCCATGCCGACTGAGGGCTGGTGACTGAGTGGAGGCCGAGGCTATCTACCACTGTCACAGTACCATCCGGATTGAAATTTACGCTTGTATTGAATGCAGGCCCGAGATTGACATTAGGTACGCAGAGGTTTTTCCAGTTGGTGCCATTATATACTACGTAGCACGAGCTATCCGTATCGTATATGATCAGGCCGGCTATCGGAGCTGCGATCAACGCCACCTGCGACCTTGGTGCCAGGAAACCCCTTGTAGCAGATGTCAGATCGAGTACCGCGCTGGTATTGGGTGTGGTAGTGCCGATACCTACATTGAGGAGCTGGGTAGCACGCATCACTTCATTGTTATTTGTTTTCACCACCAGGTCCTGACCATCTGTAGTACCTATGAAGTTAGTACCTGCTGATGTGCCGGAGTTGCCGGTAGTGAGCCATGCCGCGAGCGTGCTGGTCAGGACACGGTTGCCGTTGCTGTCGATGACAGTGACTGTACCATCAGGATTGATGCGCACCACGTCATTGAATGCATTAGGAGAAGTAGGGATACTTGGATTACAAAGATTTTTCCAGCTGGAGCCGTTATACATTACATAGCACAAGGTATCTGTGTCGTATATAACGAGCCCCCTGACTGGAGCGCCGATCAGAGCCACCTGAGTCCTTGGGACGAGGAAGCCCTGAGAGGTTGATGTCAGGTCGAGCACCGCACTCGGATCGGGGTTCGGAGTGCCTATACCTACATTGTTCTGACCGTAGGAATTAAAAATTAAACATATAAGTGCAAAAACGAATAAAATCTTCTTCATATCAAGTGTTTGTTTATCCAATGAATATAGGGTTTTTAATTATTTCTTCAACATATTATCCGGAAAAAGCGCCTCTTACGATACCAAACGATGGTCGATAAAAAAAGGTAAAATCCTGACTGTAAATCTATGACGGGTAAAGGGCTTAAATGGTTGTTTCACCGGAGTATACCTGCACGGCGGGACCAGTGAGCCAAATATTCGTGAAATGAAGGTCGTGGAGGTCAAATTGAACATTGAGCTGGCCGCCAAGGGTTTTTATATTGATATTAGTATCACCCGGGTCTTTGTCATAAAAGTAGGCTATCGCTGATGCCACTACTCCGGTGCCACAGCTGAAGGTCTCATCCTCTACCCCACGCTCGTAGGTGCGGACATAGATATTGCCACGTGAAAGTTCCTCTGCGAAGTTGACATTGATGCCACCTTCTTTATAGGTGTCGGAGTACCTGACCTCGCGGCCTTTCTCCACGACGGGATAGTGCTGTATATCTTTGACAAACCGGACAAAATGAGGGGAACCTGTATCCAGGGTATAATGATCACCGCGATGGAGGGTGGCCGTCACATCCTGCATTTGTATGGATACAATGCCGTTTTCGAGGATCTTGCCGCGATGGGGGCCGTCTATGGCGAGAAAGGAAAACTCCTTGTCTCCAAGTCCCAGGTCGTGAGCGAACTTAACAATGCACCTGCCGCCATTGCCACACATGGTGCTCTCGCGTCCGTCGCTATTGAAATAGACCATCTCAAAATCAAAACCGTCCCGATTCTGCAGATAAATAAGTCCGTCGCCGCCAATGCCGAAACGGCGGTCGCAAAGACGGCGTATCAATGCAGTATCTTCTTTGGTGAGGCCGAGGCTACGATTGTCTATAATGACGAAATCATTGCCGGTGCCTTGATATTTATAAAAGGGGAGTTTCATGGAGTAGTGCAAAGGAAATCAGGAAATCTGTAATTCAGAGGAAAGTTATTTGTGTAAGGGTGTTAATACAAGTATCGCAGAGAGCATGGAGAATATGGAGAAATACAATTGAGTCCGCCGAGGAATGCAATTGGATCAGGCATTCATTTTTTTGAGTAGGGAGATCTGGGCGGAGTGGTAGATATCGTGATGAATAACGCCGTGAAGGAGTACATACCATTTGAACTTCCTCTCCGGGACGAGTTCATCGAGTTTTTCGTCAGTGACGCTGCCAAGGTTGGAGATAAGTTCGGCCTGGAGGGTCTCGAGTTCCTGAAGGGCAGCCTTCCAGTTAGCTTCTGTTATTTCATATTCCACCTGCCAGTCCTCCGGTGAGTTTAGTTCTACCCGGTAGCTGGCGTTGCCTTTGAGCTGCTCTACTGTCCAGCGCCTCCATGCGCTCATGTGGCGCACATATTCATATATATTATGGGAAGCGTTTTGTGGCTTGGCAAAAGCTTTCTCCCAGGAAATGTCTTTAAGCACTTCGGACAGGTTTGTTCCGTGCCACATGGGCCCATTCCAGTTTCGCTCCAATAGTTTTGCGATGCGGTTTATTTCTGTGTTCATGTGCTATAGTTATGGACACAAAAATAGGTCAAAATATTTATCTATCTGGCGATAGCCATCGTCCTCACCTGCTGTATGACGCCATTCTGAAATCGGGCATAATAAACGCCGGTTGAGTAGTTCTCATTCTCAAATGTGACACGGTAGTCGCCGGCCTTCATGTCCTGATCTATAAGATTGCGCAGCAGGTGGCCTGAGCCGTCGAATACCTGCACGAGTGTATGGCCTCCTGCTGTAGTGAAGGTGATATTGGTGGAAGTAGTAAATGGATTAGGCGAATTGGAAATGAGGGTCACCCCAGCTTTGCTATTGATATCATGCAGGGCCGTAGTACAGTCTGTCGCATCTATCAGCGGTAGTGCCTGGAAATTTTGCAGGAGAATAACGCTGTCAATATCCGGTTTAGGTACACAGAGCCAGTCCTGAAGTATAGATGCATACACCGAACGGAAATCATATTGCATCGGGATATTGTCATTTACTGTTGCTGCGGATGGCAGCTGCGGATTGGTGCCGAGTATGCCGGATAGCACTTTATTGCCAAAAATAAATAATGGCGCTGCTGCACCGTGATCGGTGCCCACGCTGGCATTGGACAATATACGGCGGCCAAACTCGGAGAAGGTCATCCCCAGGACGCGATCGGCACTGCCTGATGCCGTCAGGTCATCGTGGAACCCTTTGATACAATCTGAGAGATTTTGGAGCAGGCCTGCATGTGTACCAGTGGTAGTGGCCCCGCTCACTACTTGTGAATGGTGTGTGTCAAAAGTACCGTCATTAGCCGTGCTGACCATATATATCTTGGTCTTGAGGCCACCGGAGATCAGCTTGGCTACTGCCTGGAGTGCGCCTGCCAGTTTGCTGCCGGTGGGATACAGCGACGGGGTAGTCGACCCGGCATTGTAGGCGGTAGCGAGAACGGTCGCATACTGATTGGTCTGCTGGGCTACCTCCCTGATATAGGTCAGCTCTGTGCCCGCCGGTGTAGCGGGTGCGGAACTTTGGATGCCATTGGCAAGATTGTAGATCGACGAAGGATCAGTCACTGCCATAGCCATCGCTGCTGACGGTCCCTGAAAGACGGGTGACAAGGAAGTGCCTATCTCTATAGCGAGAGGATCTGGCATCGTCGTATTGGGATAACCGGCAGGAAAGTTTGGATACTCATAATTGAGATAACGGCCATTCCATCCTGTGGTCAGGGTCTGATTTGAGTCCTCGGCGGTCACCCAGATATCCGTGGCCTTGAAGTGCGAGAAGCTGGGATTGGGGTAACCGACAGACTGTACTATTTTGAGAAAGCCGTTATTGTACATCTGCTGGAGGCCTGTCATGGAGGGATGGAGACCGGTGACTGTCGACCCGGTGAGTGCGAGCACCTGACCCGAAGGGATCATGATATTGCTGCGAGCAGCAGAGAGTGCGCTGTATTGGTCGAGCGGTATGACAGTATTAAGCCCGTCATTGCCACCGACTACCTGTATGATGACCAGGACGTGGTCATTGGCAGCAGCGGATGCAGCAAGTGCCGCGAGCATCGGTGATGCACCCAGTGCCTGTATGCTCATGCCAGAGAGTACCACCGGTAAAGCCGCTAAGGGCGCTGTCTTGATAAAATCTCTTCTTTTCATCCTGATAGTTTTATGAGATCAACTGATCGCTTATTCTGTTTTTTACTGCAATTGATATTCGGGCAGGTCCATGATATACTGGTAAAAGGGCTTCAATCTGGTGGTTACTGTGTTTTGGTAACCGGTATTACCAGGAGTGCCTGCATAATCGGTCCATGCTGTGGTCCAATAGGAGTTGCTGCTCTGGCCGGAGAGCAAAATGCTTTTGAGGTAATCTTTCACCGTCTGATCGACATCGATGCTTAGCAATAAACTGAGCACATCATCTACCAGTGCGACCGGGTCATCGGGTGTCGGCATGGTGGCGGTGAAGGCAAGCGTATCTATGATTATCTTTTTACCGGCCCGTGTGTACCCGGTATTGATCATCATGTCGGCGAAGGCATTCCTGTTAGGCAGTGTATTTGAGTTGATCCACAGTTCATGATATTCGGGTATCTGATAGTAGGCCGGCCAGCCGGCTACATTGGGAGGATTGAGCAGGTCCTGTGCGCACAGGGCGCTGAAACCTTCCAAATAGCCCCACATATAATACTGTGTAGCGAGGTCTGTATTGTCAGGAAATACTACGCCCATCTGACGCATCATCCCGACGAAGAAATCTACAGGCGGCTTGATAAAGCACCCCATATTGAGCGTGTCGAAAAAGTGCTCGCTTTTGAACAGCAATGACAAAGCGGGTTTGATGTCATAGTTGTTATTCCTGATCGCCGCCGCCATCGGCGTGATGATATTGGTCTCGATCGTAGTATCTATATCATAATAAACAAAGAAGCGATAGAGGCGGCGGGCGAGGTACATGGCGCACTCATTTGTCGCAAGGATCATATTGAGCAGATCGTCGAGTTCATCTGCCCCGCCGTTGCCGGTGTTATTGATGATTGTATTATTATAAAAAGCAGAGAATTGCTTGGCATTAGTGTCATGCTTCGTCGTATCAAAGTAGGATGTCATCGTACTCGATGTGATCCTGTATCCTGTGAGCACGCGGGCTGCTGCCTCTACGTCTGCCTGTGTATAAAGTGAATTAGGGCCTTTGCCTACAGTGAATAACTCCTGGAGCTCCCGGCCGTAGTTTTCATCAGGTGCATTTTTGGTGTTGACATATCCGTTGAGGTAGTTGAGCATCGCAGGGTCGATGGAGATAGCCTTGACCAGTGTGCGAAAATTGCCAAGCGCATTGGAGCGGATGATCTCGATGTATTTATATCCGGCGCGCGCGTCATTGTATACGTTAAGTTCAGTAGAGAAATGATTGTGCCAGAATAGCGTCATCTTTTGCTCAAGGCTGATACCCTGAGCGAGCATATTGCTCGTGTACCATTCCTGCAGGGATTTTTTCCGGCCTGCATTCAGCGTACTGACTGTAGTGTCATTTACCCAGGTAGCGCCAAAGGGGATGTTGGGATCAGGATTGGCAGTGGTTCCATAATTATTTAAAGGAGGAGCAGGAGTAATGGTACTATTATTCAACAATTCATTTACGGCCTGATCGACGGTCAGGGTCAGCATATGGTCCACATCTGCCTGGGTGCAGCTAAACATTGTCCGCTTGAGCAGATGCACCGCTTCTTTCCGGGTCCACTGGCCTGTATACGGCACAGTGGTACTCGTGATACTGCGGGCTTGCTTATGCTGCATGTCCAAAGGGGAGCCGGAGACTTTAGCCGCTGCGAGGGATAGATTATTACTCATAAATGGAAATTCTAATTTAATGACATCGTAAAGTAGCAAAAGTTTAACAGTAGCTAAAATTTAACGTACACTGCATTGCTGCCAAATGACAACTTTTCCGAAATGCTGATAAGAGCGCTGCCTATTTGGTAATGGCGATCTTCGTTCTGATCACAACGCCACTCTGTTTTGTTTCAAGTATGTAAACACCAGTCGTGATAGCGCTGATGCCTAAGATATAGTTTCGGTCGGGTTGGATATCCGGTGAAATGTTTGTCATTTGCCGTCCTGACATGTCATAGAGGAGAAACTCAGGTGAGCCAGTCGCGCCTTCCGGCAGCCGCACGGACAATTCGCTATTATTTTGCTGGTGCCAAAAGATAGCCTGATCATTTTTTATATGCTCTATGCCTTCGATGGCGCACATACCTATAAAGTCTATACCCTGATCGGTAAACAGCGCGATCTGTGTCGTGTAGTTCTGTGAGGACTGAGAAAAATGAAGAGACTGGTGCAGTGTCACTGCATCGCCGCCGTAGTATGGGTATACCTGAGTGATATTGGAGAAACTGTCACCATAAGCAAAATAAGAGCAAATACCGTGACTATTGGTCCCCATCATGATACTACCACTGTAATAGCACGAAGGTGACTGTGCGATATAATATAACGAGTCATCGCGTAATTGGCCATTGGCCGTATTGAGCAATGTGTATCTGCCATCGCGGTGAAGCTTGATCAATCCGCTACCCAAAGTAGTGACCCATACAGTACTATCATTGGACATGTAGTAGTACTGTGAGGGAAGTATGCCTGTCACGTATAAATCAGGTACCTGAATAACGGATGTGTCAAACCGCGTCCACTGGCCGTTGGTATACAATGCGAGGCCATGATCTGTGCCTACCCAAAGCTCCTGCTGGTTAGTATATTGTGATTGATCTGAGGTGATGAAAGTGATCTTGTCTGAAGGCAATGCGCTATTGGTGGTATCGAAAGTGTTATATACTATCTGGTTGTATATACATAATCCTTTATCAGTACCTATATAATAAGAGCCGTTGGAAAAATATATATAATTAATGTTTGTATCGGGAAGGGAAGCATTATTGATACCGGCAATATCAAACAGGCCGTGATGGGTACCGTATCCGGTGACATATGTGCCGGAGTTGTAATTATTGGATACAAAGCATGTCACATCATTGGCATAAGGAGCCGTAGAGGAATCGCGGAATGAGGTCGGGGTAAGGTCAGTAGCATAATAGTAGTATGTGGAATAAGTAAATATGCCCTGATCCGTAGCGATCTGATTGGGCGCAGCAGCTTTGATATGCTGGTATGGCATATTCCCAAAATGGTAGGTGTGAATACTGCCAGCGTGAATCATAATGACAGAATCAATTCCTACTATAAATACCCTATCGCTAAACCTGTCTCCGGCAATAGCGGAAATAGAATATGACAAAGTAGGCGTAGGGGCAGTCCAGGTGTGGCCATCGTATTTGAATATTTTGTTGGTAACGGTGGATGCCCAGATATTACCGGCATTGTCAGCAGCTACTCGTGAGAAAACATCGGATGAATTTAAAAATGCCAGGCTGGATGAGTTGTATACAGTATCGGCTCCGGTTGGAGTGATCTTCATGAGATTATTATTTACAGCCATCCATAGGTTTTGTGCCGTATCCAGAGACCAGTCATGGAGATAATAAGAGCTCCCAAGCGATAAGACATTGCCCAGACCAGTGGGAGAGTATAAGGAAACTGAGGAGATATCCGCCAGATAAGCCGTGCTGTCATTCCTGGCCAGGATATGATAGGGATTATAGCTATTAGGCAATGTGATAATATGCCAGCCACTGCTATCATACTTGCCGATCTGATTGAAATTTGTGATGGCCCAGATATATGATTCCGATACGGATATATCGCGTATAGCGGGAGATGATATCGAGGCGGATATATATACCATACTATCGAGAGCCGGGAAATACTGGTATATTTTATTTGACCTCAAAATGATCAGAGTAGAGGCGGGCCCTCTCCTGATTATATCCGTTTTGTAAAATCTGTCCCAGAGATAGCGGACCTGGTGCGATGAGTCACCCGCCATGGTCTGGACTCCTCCATAGCGGATAATATACAGCGACGAGTCTATGATACAAGGTGAAGAGCCAACGGTATCGTAGGTGCGGCTGACATTATTAAAAAATTGTCCCGGAAAATACTGCGCTTTGGCGCCTATACAGATAAAGAAGATAAAAGAAAACGTGAGTAGTGTGTTTTTCATAGTCATTGATTTGTCACAAAGGTACATGTCATAAATTATCTATTGTCATAGAATTGTAAGGAATCTCTGACACTGGTTAAAACAAAAAAGTGAAACGATAAAATCGTTTCACCTTCTGCTGAATGTCGCAAGGACAAATCCCCATGTTTTATTAAGCTGCTTTTTTTTCGCCTTTGGTTTTTGCGATCCATTTGTTTACGAGTTCGTCGAGAACGGTGAGCGGTACGGCTCCGTTGGTCAGCACGACATTGTGAAACTGGCGGATATCAAATTTATCTCCGAGTTCTTTTTCCGCACGCGCGCGCAACTCGAGTATTTTGAGCATACCGATCTTGTATCCTGTAGCCTGTCCCGGCCAGAGGAAATAGCGCTCTATCTCATGTTTGCAGTCGCCCGGTGCATTGGCTGTATTTTGTATCATATATTCTATTGCCTGCTCGTGGGTCCAATGCTTGTAGTGGATACCTGCATCTACGACCAGTCGCGCTGCGCGGAATATCTCCATGCTGAGGCGACCGAAATCTGAATAGGGGTCCTGGTAGAGGCCGATCTCTTTGGGTATTTTCTCCGAATAAAGCGCCCAACCCTCTACATAAGCAGTATTGCCGCCATGACGGCGAAACTTAGGAACGCTCTTCAGCTCCTGAGCCAGAGCGATCTGCATGTGGTGGCCGGGTATACCCTCATGATAGCAGAGCGCCTCTGTCTGGTAGGCAGGCTCGTCATCCATATTGTACAGGTTGACATAATACCTGCCGGGCCGTGAACCGTCTTCTGCCGGGTCTTCGTAGAATGCTCCCGCAGCGGATTTCTCACGAAATTTCTCCACCGGCATCACGATGAGTGGGGCCTTGGGAGTGATGTCAAATAGTTTGGAGAGGTACACTTTCTGTATCGTGTCAAGGTATCCCGTAGACTGGGCCAGGAGCGTAGCGCGCCCTTTGTCATCGTTGGAGTATTTGAACTTAGCGTCCTTACGCATATAGGCAAAGAAATCCTGGATCGAGTCGTTTTTGTATTTCACCTGTTTCATGATCGAACGCATCTCATCTTTGATACGGGCTACTTCCTTCTCGCCCGTCTCAAATATTTCATCAGGTGTCTTATCGGTGGTGGTATTGTGCCTCAGGCAGTATGAGTAATAAGCTCCTCCATCAGGCAGCGACCAGATACCTTCGCTCTTTGTAGCTTTTTTGTCAAGGGCCGTCCAGTAGTCGAGTAGTTTTTGGTAAGACGGTTTGACGACAGAGCTGAGCGCTCCTTTTGCTTCTTCTTTGAGTTTGTTTTTCTGGTCAGCGTCGATCTTGAGTGAGTCTACTTTCTTGGAGAAATCTGCCAGCAAAATATTTGACGCATCGGATTTGTCGAAGCCGCGGATCATGCTTTCGATATCATTGGTCACATACTGGAATGTAAATTTTGGGGGGATCACTCCGAGGTCTTCGCGCCTTTTGAGCTGGACGAGCACCTGGTCAAATACTGCATCGAGTTTTTTCAAGCGCCCGATGTAAGCCTGCGCGTCAGACAGGTTGTCTACCTTATGTACGTTCACCAGGAAGGCAGGTATATCATTGTGCTCACCACCCATCTGCGAGATCCAGTAGGAGTGATAGCGCCATTTGAAATCATCTTCGCTGCGCCTGAGTTCTTCCTCCGCGAGGCGTACGCTAAGCTTGGTCTGCTCATCCAGGGCGTCGAGCTTGAAATTCCTTTTCAGCGAATCTATATTGCCGCGCTGTATGTCGAGTTCTTTTTTGAAATGCTCGTCGCTGCGGTCATTCCACTCATCGTAATGTGATCGCAGGCCGAGGGTAGAGGCAAACTCCGGTGACCGGTCTACTGCCTCGTCAAACTTGCGGTCCAGGTATTCGTTGACTTTTTTGGATTGCTCGGCGACTTCGGTTTCGGTGTATTTGGGGCCACCGGCACCACTCTTGTCGGTGCACGATGACAAGACTATACCTGCCAGAGCGAGATAGAGGATTTTTTTCATGTTCGGGTTATTGTGATAATGTGAGATGAAATAACAGAAATATATCGAAAGTGACAAGGCAAGTTTTGGTCCGATGGTATGGATCTCTGAAATCGCCAATGAGACAACACAAAAGCAGAACTTTGTATCTTTAGATATGTATCTTAGCTAAACATCCCTAATAATATATCACATGGAAAATACTTTGCTGCAAAAAGGAACGACTGCCCCGGACTTTGAACTGCATGCTACGCCTGACCAGAAGCTAAAACTCTCTGACCTGAGAGGCAAGAATGTGATCCTGGCTTTTTACCCCGCCGACTGGAGCCCTGTATGTGGGGACCAGATGGCACTATACAATGAAATGCTGAAAATATTTAAAAAGCAAAATGCGGAGATGATCGGGATATCAGTGGATAGCAAATGGTGCCATATGGCATTTAGCCAGGACAGGAAGATGCATTTCCCTCTGCTGGCAGATTTTGAACCAAAGGGGGCCGTGTCGAGGGCCTATGGAGCATACAATGAGAAAGAAGGACAATGCAAGCGCGCGCTGTTTGTGATAGATGAGAACGGCATTATACAATGGAGCTACTTATCACCCGACAGTATTAATCCTGGTGCTGACGGTATCCTCGATGCACTGGAAGAAATATCGAATGCTAAAAAATAATCTATGTCAAAGCTAAGAACACCGGTCACTGACAAAGATGACCAAACAGGTAACCTAAAAGGGAAAGCGGTATTAGTAGAGTATGGCGACTATCAATGCCCTCATTGCGGCCATGCCTTCCCCCTGGTCAAAAAGCTACTGCAGGAGATGGGGGAGGACCTGCATTTTGTGTTTCGCAATTTCCCGCTATCGGAAGTACATCCGCTGGCATATGATGCAGCGCTGGTGGCGGAGGCAGCAGGACGGCAGGGAAAATTCTGGGAGATGCATGATATGATATTCAAGCGCCAGATCACCATGACGGAAGATTCTTTCGCACAATATGTATCGACGCTAAAACTCGATCCTAAAAGGATGCAGGCGGATATTGCAGATCAGGCGATCATTGCAAAGGTGGAAGATGATTTTGAAAGCGGGGTGAAAAGCGGAGTGAATGGTACGCCTACTTTTTTCCTCAATGGAGAAAGATTGAATTCTTATGATGGCTCATATGAGTCTTTGAAGGAAGCTGTAGAGGCTGCAATAACCTAAAGCTTACACCATCTTAATTCCTTTCATCTTGCAGAGGAACGCGAAGTTGCCTATGTGTGTACCTTCGTGACGTATAGCGTGCATGATGAGCATACGGACAGATTTATCACCATCACCAAAACCAAATCCGAGCTTGTTTTCGGCATCCAGCTTTTCATCCGTGAGCAGACGCAGGTGTGCGAGTGACTTCTCATGCACATCTTTCATCAGATCAAGTAATTCTTTGAAATCACCATGTCCTTCATGCAGGCTACCGTCACTGCCTAAATGATAGTGCTGTATCCACTCAGGTGCTACTGAGTCGCCAGTCGACCCTCTAACTATGAGATTGTCCTCGGCCCATATGAGATGGGCTGTAAGCCAGTAGAGGCTATTGAACTGTATGCCGCCAAACTCATTGGACTGATAAGGATCGGCGGTTTTTAAACCGGATATATAATAGCGTATGAGTTGACGGGTTTTGTCCATCGTATCCGCGAGTACCTGGGATTCTGTGCGTGGCATGTGTGGGTTTTATTTTGTGCAATAAACAAAAAGAAAAATTAAAAGCAAAGTGGTTAAGCGCGCATCCTTATGCATTTACTTTCGTCGCCGTAGGCCTCACCCCAACAAATTTGCTTTGGCAAATTTGTTCGCCCCTCTCCACATCGTGGAGAGAGGAATATGATAAATCGTACGGCTCTTTTTATGCTTACTTACCGTGTATCTCGGCGATGAAGTTGACCTCGGTGGTGGCGATAAATGAAATGATAGCGTGCTTGGTCTCGTCGTCGTAGGGCGAGAGGAGTTCATAGCCTTTTTGCATGAGGTCGAGGCCCATCCGGATAGCGCTTATCTGGTCCTCGTTATAGAGGTTTGGTTTACTCTTCATACGCTTGATCACATCCTCCATGATGAGGATGGTTTTGGAGAGAAGGGTGGTGTTTGAGATCACTGTAAAAAGCACACTGGCCTCAGTGATAAAGTTTTCGAGTTTCTCCCGCGGGATATTTTTGAGGCAGTCGATGAATTGTTCATCCGTAAGTGGAATCGTGTATCCTTTGTCAATAGCTGCCTGCAGCATACTGGACTCAAAGCCGATAGCAGAGGTATAGGCTTCGAGCGATTTCATGCCAGCCTTGATAGCGCTGGGCAGGTGCGCTCCAAACTGGAGGATGGCCATCGGGAGGCTGCCTATGAGTCCCCATACGAGAGATGGGGTAGTGACAAATTTTTCCAACTCAGCAAAGGCTGCGTCGAGTTTGCGGCGTTCTGCTGGCTCGGGGTAGACGTGCTCCAGAAAGAAATCCTTTATGTCTTTGGCGACTGCGGGTTTGAGCGCTACAGGAGCCTTGTCGATATTCCGGATGACGGTATCGTACCGATGTGATATGAGTTCGCGGTATTTATTGATCAGGTGGTATTTCAGATCGCTATCGGCCTGGGATAAAGCGGGTGTTTTGCTCATAGGATAAACTTACGAAATATTATTTCAGATAGTCGCTTACCTTTTGACTGATGGTCTTTTTGACGCTTTCCCAGGTTTGGCCTTTGAGGCTGACGGGGTCTTCGCTTTGTTCAGCATCATCATAATAGGTCAGAGCTTGAGGAATTGAAATCAGAAGCATTTGATCAGGGAATTTCTGATCGTGTAACTCTATAAATTGCTTAACGCTAAAATGCTGAAGCAATTCAGCTACATCCCAGAAATCCTTTTTTTTACCTCTACCCAAAATAGCCTGAACTTTCATGGCGACTATATCTTTGCTATCGTACATCCGGATAGTATCTTCTGTCGTCACTGGGGCGATAGGAAGGTGTGGGTAGTATACGATGTCAACTTTTACCTGATCGATATAGCAAAACAGCCCAAATTTAGAGTCTCCACCCTCATACACAAATGCTTTCCCAAATACCTTTTTTAATTCCGCTACTAAATCTGAATTTTTAAATCTCTCATGGCAGAATAAATCTAAATCAATCGATGTACGATGTCCATACCTGAGAGACAGCGCGGTACCACCTACCAAAGAGAAGCCTTTGATAGCGGACATGGCCATAAGTTTTTTTAATATGGATAAAGTTCCGGATTCGACTGTCTCAGTGTGTAACATCTGAATTCATTAAGCGGTTTTCCAATCACAGCACTGGCAAGATAGAGCCGTCTTTCAGGTAAATATTTCGCATTTAATAATGCCATAGTAACCTTTTCATCTCCATAATATCGACGGCACTGGCGGATATCCTCCACATCGCCACGCTCAAATACCCGCTCGATAACGAAATTAGCTTTAGCATCGTAGTCAATACCTTCGAAATTGACATCCCAGAAGATGCGCTTATCAAAAAGTGGTTTTACTTTATCGGACATAGAGCTAAGTTACGATTTTTGGGTGGAGATGACTATAGCGTTATTCTAAACAATTATATTGCCACACTAAAATCGCTACACATGGATATCAAATCATTCCACGACTTCCTGGACTATTATGACAAAGTGAGAGGTAGGACAAAGATCATCGTCAACCTAATACCCAAAGATAAACTGGAATGGACCTATAAGGCCGGGAAATTCACCCTCGGTGACTTGGTGCGGCATATCGCGGCCATAGAGCGCCATATGTATGCGGAGAATGCTCAGCTCAAACCATCACTCTATGGAGGCTGTGGCGAGGACCTGGCGGAGGGATATGATGAGGTGATGAAATTTCTCGATGATACGCATGCGGAAAGCATGAAGATATTCTACGCCCTGAGCGAAGAGACGGTCAATGCTAAGACAGCCACACCGGCGGGTACACCGATCACGGTATGGAAATGGCTGCGGCTGATGGCAGAGCATGAGATACATCATCGCGGACAGATATACCTGTACCTGTCTATGCTCGGCGTGGAAGTGCCTGCGCTCTATGGGCTCACCTCAGAACAGGTGGCCGCAAAAAAAACGCACGACCATTAAGAAGTTTTCGGAGCAAAAGCTGCGTCGAGGCTATACCTGCCGGGACCGGCTATGTATAAAGTCAAATAAATGAGCAGGTAGATCGTACCTAGCTGTCCATCGCCGAGAATCTCTCCTTTGTGGGCTACTATTACTGCCACCAGCATCGTAATGATAAGGGGAATGAGTACCAACCTTGTGGCAAGACCGACTATAAGGAATATGGAGCAGAAGAACTCCGCAAAGATGGTCAGGCATAAAGATATGGATCCCCCCAGGCCCAGAAAGTCCATGAATTTATACTGCATCTCTGAGAAATGGGTCATCTTATTTAAGCCATGATAAGCCATAAAAAGACTGATGACCACCCTAAGGATGAGCAGTGCGAGATCGACGGGTATATCGGCGGGTGTGATGGAGAATATTTTTTTCATACGTAGGATTGTATTGACTAAGGTATGACAATAATAGGGCCAAGGCAAGCAGGAATTAGACTTTTATGCTGCTTTGAGCATTTGGTCGAAGTCGATCTCGGAATGAGATGAATGGTAAATGGCTTTACCATCTTTGATAAGGATGAGCTGCGGAGACTCATGGGTGATGTCGAAGAGATCGGCTATTTCGTTTGAAATACGGCGATATGCTATGAGGTCAAGGAAATAAACAGGCAATTTATCGGAATCGACATTCCAATCGCGCTCAAGGGTCTTTTTGACCATGGAACTGACGGAGCATCTGGTGCTGTGTTTGAAAATGGCAACAGGATGGACATGAGACTCTTTTACGATCCCGTCAAGCTGCGCCGCATCAGTAAGTTGAATCCAATTCATGGCTGATTAGCCCCTATTGTCAACTGAAGTTTCAGTAGTCTTAGAGTAGGTGGGGCAGGTATGGCGATCGCAAGAGGCCAGTGCCACACACATAAAAGCGAAAGCTATAATGGCGATCGTGAAATTCTTTTTTGTGGCTGTCATGGTGATGGTTTTGATTTTATAACGCAAAGATATGTGTTTTATTTTAGATTAAATACCTCAGGTCTTACGGATTGTGGATAATAATGTTTTCTATTTAGTGCAAATTTGGTGCCATGCTAATACACTTCACAGCCATAGGCGGAGCAGTCATGCACAGCCTCGCGATAGCCCTTCACAGACAGGGTCATGTAGTGACAGGTTCGGATGACAAAATAGCCGATCCGGCGCGTACAAACTTGAAAAATGAGAGTATTTTGCCTGATGCAGAGGGCTTTTTCCCTGAAAAGATCACAAAAAACCTGGATGCTGTGATACTCGGTATGCATGCGAGAATAGACAATCCGGAACTGCTCAGGGCGCAGGAATTAGGTATCCCCATTCACTCTTTTCCGCAATTCATATATGAGGTGTCAAAGAACAAAAAGCGCGTGGTCATAGCCGGTAGCCATGGTAAGACGACGATCACCTCGATGGTGATGCATGTATTGCAAAATAATGGGCTGGACATAGACTATATGGTAGGTGCAAAGGTCAAGGGCTTTGATACTGGTGTGCGGCTGAGCAAGGATGCTCCAATCATCGTGATAGAAGGCGATGAGTACCTGGCATCACCGATAGAGCGGGAATCGAAGTTTATGTTTTATCATCCGCATGTCGCGCTGATCACGGGAGTGGCCTGGGATCATATCAATGTGTTTCCGGTGTATGAGGGCTATGTGAACCAGTTCAGGAAGTTCGCTAATAGTGTGGAGGCTGGTGGTGCGATAGCATGGTATGAGGGGGATGTGGAGTTGCAGAAGATATTTGCAGAATACAATATTTCACGCGAAGACGCGAAGACGCAAAGGGTGAAGACTATGCCGTATTCGACTCCGAAGTATGAGGTTCGGGATAATAAGTGTTATATAACTAGTGGTAGTATAGAATACTCGATGATCATCTTTGGTGCGCATAATATGCAGAATATGCAGGGTGCGCGGAAGGTGTGTGGTGAGCTTGGCATTAGCGATCATCAGTTCTATACAGCGATCGGAAGCTTCGAAGGAGCGGCGAACAGGCTGGAGAAACTGGGAGAGAATAATAGTACTGTGGTGTATAAAGACTTCGCGCACTCGCCGTCAAAGCTGACGGCTACAGTAAATGCGATGAAGGAGCAATATGCGAATCGCAGGCTGGTAGCAGTGATGGAACTGCATACGTTTAGTAGCCTGAATAAGGACTTCCTGAGTGAGTATGCTGGTGCGATGGATAAGGCTGATGTGGCGGTGGTTTTTATCGATGATGAGGCGATGAAGCTGAAGCAGATGCCGCCGCTGGATCATGAGTTGATCATCTCTTCCTTCGGTAAAGAGGGTCTGAAAGTGTTTACCTCAAAAGATGAACTGTCTGCCTTTTTGCTGTCGCAGAAATGGGAGGAGACCAATCTGCTGTTGATGACGAGTGGGCACTTCGGAGGCATGGATGTGAAGGGATTGACGGAAGAGGTGCTTTTGTAAGCAGTATCCTGACTTGAGCGATGCCATCCCTTCCGGGCAAGGCGATATCTTTAAATTTTAAGCATACTTTTTGAGCCAAAAGGGATGGCATCGCCAGCCCACTGGGTAATAATCAGGAAATTCAGATTGACACATCAATCTGAATAGAAATTACTATTTACGCGATCATTTCCTAACGACTTGACAGGTTACCCGATGGCTCTACATGTGGCACATGCTGTTTGGCAGAGAGATATCTCTCAGTCTCCAGAGCTGCCATGCAGCCAGTGCCGGCGGCGGTGACGGCCTGGCGGTAGACCTTGTCCTGAAGGTCACCGCAGGCGAAGACTCCTTCGATATTGGTCTCGGTGCTGCCGGGTACGGTGATGACGTAGCCCTGATCATCTGTGTGGATGAATTCCTTGAACACATCTGAGTTAGGCTTGTGGCCGATGGCGACAAAGAAACCTTTAACAGGTATCTCGATCTTCTCGTGTGAGTCGCAGTTTTTGATACGGACCGCTTCTACGCCATGTTCGCCGAGGATCTCATCGGTCTGGCTATTCCAGTAGACTTTGATATTGGGCGTAGCGAGTACACGGTCTTGCATGACCTTTGACGCGCGCATGACATCGCGGCGCACGATCATGTGCACGTTAGAACAGATCTTGGACAAGTACAATGCTTCCTCTGCAGCCGTGTCGCCTGCGCCTACGATGGCTACTTCCTGATTTTTGTAGAAAAACCCATCGCATACAGCACATGCGCTGACACCAGAGCCGTTGAGGCGCTTCTCGGAATCGAGGCCGAGCCATTTGGCTTCTGCGCCGGTGGCGAGGATCACTGCGTCTGCTTCGAGTTCTATCGTCTCGTCGATCCAGACTTTATGAGGAGGATGCTGATTGAATTGTACTTTGGTGGCCATGCCAAAACGGATATCCGTGCCGAAGCGTTCTGCCTGATCTTTGAAATCAGTCATCATCTCGGGGCCGAGGATACCCTTAGGGTACCCTGGGTAATTTTCTACGTCGGTGGTGTTCATGAGTTGCCCACCCTGCACGAGGCCGGTGTACATGATGGGTTTCAAACCTGCACGTGCAGCATAAATAGCAGCGGTGTAGCCCGCGGGGCCGGAACCTATAATCAGACAGTGGATCTTCTCGATTGGCATAAAGTGTTAATTGTGACTATGATTAGTCGAATAAAGTGTAAAAATCTTACATGGCAAATGTGGGCAGAATTTTCAGGATTTGCATCATAAATAGTGCTAACGGGATGTGGATTTTATTTATTTCGGAATGGGAATTTCGGATTGCGGCAGGGAGCGATTTACTGGTAGTGAATAGCAATTAAAGCACACGGATGACACGGATAAAACGGATTTATAGGGGTTTGTAGTTAGCCCTCCCTGGACGCCATTGTGGGTAGTAAAAGAAAAACCCCGGCTTGTGGCTGGGGTTTTTAGTATTTGGTTGTGTAGTATTATGCTCTTTCTTCTTCTTCGGCGCCGGCTTTGTCGTTGAGGGCTTTGAAGTCGTCGAAGGATATCGGAGTATCCTTTGTCTTGACCTTTGACTTGATGTGGTACATGACCTTGTCAGTCAGGAGCTGCTCGCCGGTTTGTTTGAGGGCTTCTTTGTCATTCATCTGCTTGGAGATAAACTGCTCTACCCAGTCGCCACCGAGGTCGCGCAGGCCGTAACCGTACAGTTGCTGTATCGTGTTCTGGCGAACCCTTTCCTTGACTTCTTCGGGTGAGTTTTCAATGTTGTTTTCGCGGATGAGTTTGCGGGTGATGAGGTCCCAACGGAGTTGTTTGGCGAATTTCGGATAGTCTCTATCGATCTCCTCGTCAGTCACGTCTTTCTCGTTTGCCACCTTGATCCAGCGCTTCATGAAGTCATCAGGCAGCGGGAAGTCGACGTTCTCGATCACGGCCTTGTAAAGGTCGTTGATCAGGAAGCCGTCGGTCTGTCCGTCAAAATATGCGTCAAGTTCCTTTTTGATATTCTCGCGCATTTCTTCTTCCGTCTTAGGACCGTTTTCGCCGTAGACCTTTTTGAAGAACTCCTCATCAATATCAGCCGGTTTAGAACGGGTGATGTTATTGAGGGTGAGCTTGAAATTGTTGCCCACTTCATCGATCTTAGTCAGGTCGGTGAGGTTGAGGATATTTTTAGCGATGCCTTCTTTGTCGCGGTCGATGATGTCCCAGACATTCTGCTCTGTGCTACCGCCTTTGGTCAGGGCGAGAAAGTCTTTTTGATATTCTTTTTTGATCAGGTCCATCATGACGGAAGAAACGGTGCTGACACCGCCTTCTTTCAAGCTATCGTCGGTGTTGAGTTCCTCGATGGTGAGGGAGAGGATGTCATTGGCTTCTACATTCTCCGGATATTCGTATGTGGCGAAGCGCTTGCGGATGCGGTCGATCTCTTCGTCTACCATTTTGTCCTCGATAGTGATCTTGTACTTGGTGAAGGCAGGTGCCTTCTCGATATATGACAGGTCGATCTCAGGTGCAAGGCCGATCTCATATGCGAAATCGACGTCAGCCATGCTATTGATATCGATATCGAGCATAGCCTGGTCAGGAGCAGGGATAGGCTGTCCGAGGATGTCTATCTTATTGTCCTGGAGGTATTTCCACATCTGGTCGTTGAGGTCTTTATTGATCTCCTCGGCGAGGACGGAGTTGCCATACATCTTTTTGACGACGCCAGTTGGCACCATTCCTTTGCGGAATCCTTTGATATCCGCCTTTTTAGCCAGTTTTTTCAAAGCCTCAGTCACCTTAGGCTCGTAGTCTTCTTTCTTCAGGTTGATGCGGACCAATGATTTCAGGTCGCTTATTTTCTCTTGTGTGATGGTCATATCAGTAGTAAGTAATTAGTAGTAAGTATTAAGATAAATACAGTTTTAATACAAAAAATAGGAAACGAGGGCCTTTTTAACCCTCGTTTCCTGAGTGATAGTGCGGGCGGAGGGACTTGAACCCCCATGCCTTGCGGCGCTAGATCCTAAGTCTAGTGCGTCTGCCAATTTCGCCACGCCCGCAAAAAAGGGAGCGCAAAGGTAAAATTTTTTGGGAAAATCAGGAAAAATGTGAGCAAAGTGCTGAATGCAAGCCCACGTGGGAAACGGATAAGGCGGATTAATTGGGGAAAATGTAGGATTTAATGTGCGCGGAGCCGGTTTTGGTAGGGCGGGAAGTAAACCCTAATTTGCAGGCATGAAAAAAGTATTTGCCTATATCTACTTCATTTATGTGGGGATCATATTCTTTGCATGCCTGCTCATTATGCTCATCCTGTATGTGCCGCTGCTGCTGATACGCAATGACCGGATGCGAATGAAGATCATCTATCTCCTGAATAAAATATTCATGAAATGGATATGGTCTAACCTGGCGGGTATTTGGATGACTGTGCAGGGACGTGAGAAGATCGATAATGATAAGACCTATGCTTTTGTATGCAATCATAGTAACCTGATCGATATACCGATCACCTCATCGGTCATAGACACTTACTATAAACCTCTGGTCAAAAAGGAAATGATGAGTGTGCCGGTGCTGGGGCCACTGCTACGGATGACATCGATCCCCGTGGACCGCAAAAGCCCTGAAAGCAGGAGGAAGAGCTTTGAGAAGATGGTGAGCTCTATGAAAAATGGACTGTCGTTACTTGTTTTCCCGGAGGGAACGCGAAACAGGACGGCTGATCCAACCAAGGAGTTTTATGACGGGGCCTTTAAAGCCGCAATATTGGCGCAAGCGAATATCGCCCCATTTGTGCTGATCAATGTGCGCCACCTGCAGCCGGTAGATAGCCAGCTGATATATCCGGGCAAGGTTACGATCCGGTTTCTCGATCCGATATCTACGGTGGGCATGACGGAGGCCGATACGAAGGCGCTGAGTGATCGTGTGCACGCGATGATAGATGCGGTGCTGATGAAGGAGGATGTGTTGTTTAAGGATGGGCCTCATAAGGACCTGCCGAAAGCGAAGGTTTAAGGCTGCGATCTCAACATCTGAAATTTGTAGTTATTGCTTCTTCGTCGCCCCCAAACCCCCTAAAGGGGGCTTTAATACATTGTGAATTGCTCAATGCAATTGCTTATTTGAATGCATATAATTCAATTGCATTTTTTAAATTCAATTATGACTTTTATTCGGAATATGGTTAATGCCATCTATAGCGGATACTGCATTGTTGTATTCTTTATTGTTATATTTTTTCAGATGCTGGGGTTCATCGCGGTATCGTGGATGCCGGAGCAGAGTCGTGTGCTGACAAGCTATAAGATAGCGCAGCTGATATCTATCGTCTGGATGAAACTCTGTGGATACACGATCATAGTGGAGGGTGGTGAGAAAGTAGACCGGCAAAAGACGTACATGTTCGTCTGCAATCACTCGAACCTGCTGGACCTGCCTATGACGGCCTATTTTATGACCTTCTACTACAAATCACTGGCGAAAAAGGAGCTAAAATATATACCCATATTCAGCTACCTGATACAGCGCAGCGCGGTGTTGGTAGACCGTTCGAGTGCGGAGAGCCGCAAACATAGCATGGAAGTAGTGGTGAATCTGCTCAGGCAGGGTTTGTCTTTCCTGATATTTCCCGAAGGGACAAGGAATAAAAC
>JAOQAO010000053.1 GCA_025963485.1 Bacteroidota bacterium
AGGTCTTCAACATTGCCTACGGCGAGAACTATACTGTCAACGACATGTATGACCAGATCGCGGCCCTCCTCGGCAGTGACCACCGCCCCACCCACCGCGCGCCGCGCGAAGGCGATATCCAGAACTCTCTCGCCAATATCGACAAGGCCCGCAAACTCCTGGGATATGATCCCCAGTTTAGCTTCAAAAAAGGCCTCGATATCACTGTCAGGTACTTTCATAAAGGCTAAGCGGGCATCACTCCTGGCATGGCTAAGCTATCCGAAATGCTCCTTTCGTGCCCTTCGCGCCTGCCTCGGCTCAGTTGGTGGTGAAAGGATTTCAGGAGCCTGTGCATACTTCATTATTGGTTTATTAATTTTAGATTATTAATTTCGTAAGATGAATCTCGCAAAGCAGTGGTATAGTACTATGCGCCAGAATTGGCAGGAAGCCCGCGCTGAGGAGACTTTCAGTAAGTACTTTTGGGGCAATTTTCTCGTGTGCTTTGCTGTTTATATGCTTATAGTACAATGGCTTAAGTATAATAGTACCCGTCATGGCCGCATTATCAATGATCCCTTGTATGATATGCTTCCGCTCCATGATTTTTCCAACACCATTTTCTTTTTTACATATTCTGCTACTATTGTCAGCCTGATATACCTCATCGCGCATCCGCAGTTACTACACCGCGCTTTTACGACCTTTGTCGTCATTTTTGTTATCCGGGCTATTTGCATTTTTCTTGTTCCTTTGTCTCCGTCGGGAGATATGCTCCCTCTCCACGACCCTTTTACCAACTTTATGGCAAACGAGGAAGAGATCCGAAATGACCTTTTCTTTTCCGGTCACGTATCCGATCTGGCTTTCTTTTTCTTTGTCGTGCGTGCTCCCTGGCTTAGGAGGTATATCCTTTTGTGTGCTATCGCAGTAGGTTCTTTGCTCATACTACAGCGGGTGCATTATACCATGGATGTTATAGCTGCTCCCATTTTTGCCTATTTCTGCTACTGGCTTTGTATTGAGAAGGATCTTATTTGGAGCCCTTTTTTAAAGAAGTCAGCAGACGAGAAAACCGCTCATCAGCCTGCAACGGAGTGAACTCCGGTTGCGCCGCCATTTTATCCCCGTCATTATATCCTTTGACCACAGCCTTCGTCAGGTAGCTTATAGCCTTGTCCCGATCATTCTGTTTCGCATATAGCATGGCGTGAAAGTAAAGCTGGTCCATATTGTCCGGATCGGCCAGTTCATAGATAGCGAGGAAATGCGCCGCATTGGCCAGATCTCCACGCTCCAGCAGCTGGCTGCTGTACGAATAGCATCCCAGGCTGATAAATCCCAATAACCGTTTGTCCGATGGGGCAGGAGAGGCCCGGTAGCCGTTGATCGTTTTTGCCCACCAATTTCCATCTTCTTTTTGGAACGCCGCCATTAGCATTTGCTTTTGGCTCGTCTCATTGGCCAGTACTTCGTATTTCTTCTCCTGCTGTTTATGGTAGGCAGGATTGGCCGCGATCGTAGTCATTTTGCTCTGGTATATGCCGGCATCTGCTATGCCATCCAGAAAGGCTGAAGCCGTCACGCACTCCTGATAGGCATCCGTCAGCGCAACTTTCTTTTCATCCGCACCTATGATCTTATCCTCCTCGTGCATGAACCTGGTCACCAGCGCCGAGTCTTTTTGGCCCCCTATTCTGGCCTGTTGGAACCTCAGCCAGTAGAATGCCTTGCGATAGGTTTGGACATCCGGCCATTCATGTTTCCCTTCAAACTCCACCAGTTGGCTCCCCTTCGGATCTGCCTTGCTGCGCTCTCCCGCAAACTGCAAAAGGTCCGAATAGTTCATATCTGCCGTACCGGCAAAACCCAATACATGCACGGGATGACTGGGGTTAAAGCTATTTGCTGCTCCTGAGTATATTACATTGTTACTGTTTAAGTTATTAGCACAAGTGGAAAGTGCCACTTTAGCACCTCCCGAGAACCCTGCCAGGCATATATTCTTCACGGCAAAGCCCATTCTGCTACTTAGGTCGTTGATGATATTATTGGCATATCGGGTACTCAGATTGACATCGATCCCGTTCTTGGAGTTGTTAGACCCGGCCACCGCTATCCCAAACTCATCCGCCAGTTTCCGGTATTTCTCCAACGGCAGCCTCCCCGATCCATGCGGGTCAAAAAGGACAATTACTTGCCTTGAGCTGATATTACGGTTCATCGTTTTCGGATAGTACAGCTCATATGATTGACTGGCATCCGATGGCAGGGTGATATGCTGAATGCTATCGGCGATGATCTGATATTTGACTGAAGGTGCACTTGGCCCGGCTATAGTCACTGTTACTTCCTTCTCCGGATTTTTATTGCCACATGCCGCCAGCAGGATCACTACCGATGCTAAAATGCTCAGCTTTCTCATGCGTGATGGTAGGGTTCGTTATTCAATATAGTAAAGGCCCTGTATATCTGCTCCAGCAAGATCACCCGCACTATCTGATGGGAGAAGGTCATTTGCGACAGGCTGATCATGCCATTTGCCCGCTGCTTCACATCCTCTGAGAACCCATATGCACCGCCTATCACCAGTACGACGGTCTTTTTCGAGGTATTCATCCAGTTGGCTATTTCTTCGGAGAACTTGACACTCGTATACATCTTCCCCTTGTCATCCATCAGGATCAGGTGGTCGGATGGCGTTAGCTTCTTTAGGATCAGTTCGCCCTCTTTCTGCCTGATGACCTGTTCCGGTCCGGACCGGATAGAGGAGTTATCTATATGCCCATACTCAAATCCCGTATAACGCTTGATGCGCTTCTCATAGTCTGCCTCTATCTGGCGGATCGCGTCATCAGTCGTTTTGCCTATCAGTATTACTTTGATCTTCATGTTGAGTATGAGGCAAAGTAAATCACTTTTAGGCTATTTATTAGCGCGGTCATGCAATGTTTAATTCTATTTTAAATACATACAGCTTTTGCTCAGCAGGTTCTTCCCTCTCCATAAGTCTAAGCCCCATACACATAAGTATGGAGAGGGAAGATGCCGAAGGCAGATGGGTGAGGCGCTATCAGGCGAAAGCATCGTATTAGTATTACGCGGACCTGTATCCACACTATACAGGCTTATGCCAATACTCTATCCACACACTGGCATACTTATTGGTAAATTAAAATCTATATTTACGCCAATATCTCATACCAAAACCAAACACAAATGTCCAAACTCAAATCTTTTGCTGCAGTCATACTGGTAGCATTGGCGCTTGTTTCCTGCCATGACAAATCCAAATTCCTGGTCAATACCTGGAAACTGGACGACCAGAAATTTGACAAGCCAATCCCCGATGAAGGCAAGAACATTGCAGAGGCTTTTCTGAAAAAACAGAGGGAAGCCCTCCGTGTCACCTACAATGCAGACGGCACCTACGATCACAGTGATGGCATCAATGCCTCTCATGGTACCTGGAAGTTTAATAAAGACCAGACACAACTCACCTGCCAGTTGGGCACCGGCCAGGACGTCGTTTATGATGTGATAGAGCTGACCAAAGATAAATTTGTATCCTCAGCCAAAATGAATGGTGCGGACAAGGTCACCTATTATATGTCCCCGGCCAGTGGTGCTCCGGCACCAACTCCTTCGCCTGCCACAGAGACGGCTTCGTCAGATACTACTAAGAAGGCGCAATGATTTTATAAAAAAACTTAACAACCAAAAGGTTCCCATTGCAAGTCAGCGGGAATCTTTTTTATTTTGAACTCAACCATTTTAAAAACGAATAAAAAATAAATTACAGCTAAAAAATACTCAGTTGGTTCTTCCCTCTCCTTTGGAGAGGGAAGATGTCCGAAGGACAGATGGGTGAGGACTTTTCAGCGATAACCATTTTTGACTAAAATATAAGCAAACCACCATGAAGAAAATTTCCGTTTTAGCAGCCGTAGTCTGCATTGCGCTGGCGGCAAACGCACAGTCGAAGAAAAAAACACCTCCGGCAGATCCAGCCAGGTTTGTCAACGTAGAAGGTGGCTCCTTTATGATGGGCACCGCGACAGGAGTAGAGCCGGTAGAAAAGCCCGAGCATAAAGTGCAGCTAAAGGACTTTTATCTCGCCAAATACGAACTGACATTTGATGAATATGACCGCTTCTGCGATAGTACTGGCCGCAAAAGGCCCGATGATATGAAGTGGGGCAGGGGCAAAAGGCCTGCTATGATCGTATCATGGCTCGATGCAGTAGCATACTGCAACTGGCTCAGCAAGCAGGATAAACTCCAGCCATGCTATGTGATCGGTGACAAAGATGCAAAATGGCTCGACACTGCAAACGGATACCGCCTGCCTACGGAAGCAGAATGGGAATATGCAGCCCGTGGTGGCAAAAAATCAAAAGGCACTCACTATGCCGGAGCAGACAAACCGGATAATGTAGCATGGTACAAGGCCAATAGCCAGGATAAGACACAACCGGTAGGGCAGAAGCAGGCCAACGAGATCGGCCTGTATGATATGAATGGCAATGTATGGGAGTGGGTATGGGACATATATGATGGCAACTACTATCAGCATAGCCCTGAACAAGACCCTAAAGGACCTGAGGCTGGTCCATACAAGGTCACACGCGGCGGCGCCTGGTACAATAAACCTGAATACACCGCAGTCACCACCCGCCAAAACAACACTCCGGACTTCCGTCAAAACAGTGTCGGTTTCAGGATCGCAAGAAATAAGTAACAGGACAAAAGATAAAGTATCTCAAAGCCACAGGATCATTCCTGTGGCTTTTTTATTCCCACCAAACACTCCCGTTATTGCGATATATTTCTCTTGTAAAAATAAACGGCGCAAAATTTATTCGAAGAATCTGTGGAGAAGCGATTTGTATCTGGATACTTCAGCGACTAGGCGGTAACGGGACGAAAATATGAGTCATGAGCAATGTATTAAAGATTATGACCGGTCATCCGACCAGCAATAATCTTTCAACACATTTCCCGAAAGCAAAACAGGTCACCCTCATAGGATGACCTGTTTTATTTTATAGTCTTTCCCCTTTGGGGAAGGTTGGATGGGGCCGTTACCGGATGAGCGTTATACTTCCATCTTTCAGTCGCTTATGCTCATTGAGATATACGAGGTCCACTATATAAATGTACACTCCCGGTGGCTGCTGCACTCCTTTATAGCTACCATCCCATCCCTGAGACTGGTCGTTTGATTCAAAGACCTTCTCACCCCATCTGTTGAATATCGTCATCTTGATCGTCTTGATACCTTCACCATATACGATGAATTCATCATTAGCCCCATCGCCGTTAGGAGAGAAGGCATTAGGTACATATACCGGAGGATCACCATCCACACTGATCCTGACAGTAGTTATCGCGAGGCAACCTTGATTGTACGTGACGGTCACCGTATATATATTCTGCGAGCCAAAAGGACTGGCCACCGGCGATGGACAGTCTATACAGCTTAGGCCTTCTGACGGAGACCATGCGTAGCTCTTGATGCTATCAGTGCTATATGGCCTGAAGGCAGTGGTCAGTTGCAGTGATGAACCCATGGCTATTGTACTATCGCCCGGCAGGATATCTACAGATGCCGGCATCGGTTCGCCGACTATCACCGTGAATGTAGTATCACAACCATGAGCATCCGTGATAATCACATTATGCACGCCTGCCGCCAGGTCGTAGAAATCCGGAATGAACTGCGCCGGACTATTGTCTACAGAATATTGGAAAGGTCCGTTGAAGATAGTAAGGCCTTGCAGGTGTAACCTGCCATCGCGGTACTCCGGTCCATAGCAAGACGTACTGTCTGTGATAGCAGTATACACATTAAATGGCGCGCGTGGTACAGTGACAGTATCACTCGCGCTGCATCCATGCTGGTCAGCTACCACTACAGTATAGAACTGCGCACCCAATCCCGTGAATACCCCGGTGTTGTTGGTTTGTATAGTGCTACCCACTACGTCTTTGAGATAGTAGGTGAATGGTACGCCAGCCCCACCGCTGCCTACCACTGTGATACTTCCATCCACTGTTGCAGCACATGTAGTGCTGACCGCTGTTCTGATGAGTGTCACTTCTGAAGGCTGATCTACAAAAATACTGGTATCCGCAGTGCAGCCCAATCCGTCGGTTACGGTCACCAGGTAGGTAGCAGATTGCAGGCCCTGTATTTGGGCAGTGCTGTCGCCATTGCTCCAGTGGAAGCTATATGGCACTGTACCTCCGATTGCTGATATAGTCGCCGTGCCGCTGTTATTTTGATAGCAGGTCAGGTCGGTTTCCGATATTGCCGCTACGACCGCAAATGGCTGGCCTATCATCACATCGGTAGAGACCGTACAGCCTCTTACGTCGGTCACTACGACATGATATGTACCTGCAGCCAATCCCCTAGCCAGCGCCCCGGATTGATTGCCCGGAGTCCACAAGTATTGGTATGGGCCAAATGCCCCTTGTGGCGAAACCTGCGCGGTACCGTCACTGCTGCCAAAGCAGCGTGTATCTGTCACAGAGCCCGGTCCAAAGGTCGTAGCTGCCGGATCCATCAGTATTACTGACTCAGACACCACACAGCTGCTGTCATCTGTCACCTCAAGTGTATAGGTGCCTTCCGGCAGGCCTGTTGCTTGTTGAGTGTTTTGTGCGGGATTGCTATCCCATGCATAGTGGTATGCTCCACTGCCTCCGGATGGTATACCTGAGGCTGTACCATCGCTGCCGCCAGGGCATATAGGATCAGTATAGGTCAGCGGTGCCAGTGTCAGTGCCGTAGGTTCATTCACCGTATATTGAGCAGTGCCTGTACATCCGTATTGGTCCGTTACGGTCACATTGTAGGTTCCGGCGGCCAGGCCGGATACGGTTCCCCTGTTGCCCGTTCCCACAGGGGACCAGTTATAGGCCAGTGTGCCGGAGCCGCCTGCGCTGATCGTGATACTGCCAGTATTATCATTGTTACATTTCAGGTCATGCTCACTGACCAGGCTGATAGGGATGGTCGGTGAACTTAGGCCTACTGTGCCACTTGCTGTACTGGAGCAGCCATTGTTATCTGTGACTGATACATCATAGTTGCCCGGAGCCAGATTGGTTATTGTATCGTTATTTCCTCCCGGTGCGCTCCATGCATATGTATAGGGCGCATTGCCCACGACAGCGACTCGTGCCTTGCCATTGTTAGCGGTACAGATGCTATTCACAGTAGTGACATTGAGCGTCGGTGGCATATTGATCGTCACAGTACCGGTCGCTTGTGCCGCGCAGATACCTAGTGTATAGGTCACAGTATATGGTGTCGTA
>JAOQAO010000059.1 GCA_025963485.1 Bacteroidota bacterium
TTTTTATGATTGGTTATTGATTACTTGATAGAAAACCGGATACGGAATTGTGTACCAATTATTTAAGAGGTGCTGGTGAAGTGGTTTGCAGGAGAATTGAAACTTGTATTCAATCCGAAATCAGAAATCCGCAATCCGAAATTGGATGCCTCTTAAAATGCAAAAAGGTCGGTGTCATCCACCAACCTTTTCGGGTATATTATCTTCTGATTCCTAATTTCTCGATGAGGGCACGGTAGCCGTTGAGGTTAGTCTTGGCGAGGTATTTCAACATCCTCTTTCTTTGACCTACCAGTTTGAGGAGGGCGCGTGTATTAGAGTGGTCCTTCTTATTAGTAGTGAGGTGACCGGAGATGTGGTTGATACGGTCTGTAAACAGAGCGATCTGTCCTTCAGCGGAGCCAGTATTAGTAGCTGTACCGCCGTAAGTAGCGAATAGTTGTTGTTTGGTTTCTTTAGTCAGTTTCATCTTTTATTTCTTGACTTATTTCTTTAATGAGGCGCAAATATAAGGTAACTGTTTGAAATAAGCAAATGGGGTGGAAAACTGATATTATGTCATTTATTCTCTCACGTATCTATCATTTTTATTGGGGATTATCGGACACAGTACAGGATATCTGCCGCCTTTCCTTTTTAAAATATATTTCCTAATTGTCCCGGATTCAATGATACCACCATCTCCTTCTTTCATCTTAATCTTGATGATTAGGTCGTTGGTCAGGTTTATCTCTATTATTTTTGCTTGAAAGCCTATGGCATATAGTCTCATAACCTGTATTCCGGGCAATCTTGGCAGACTCCATTGTCCTTTGCCATCTATATCAGTTACTGTTTTATCAAATTGTCTTAAGCTATCCTTCCCGAGTGAAGCTGTACAAGCGATTACACCTTCATTGCGCTCATCCACTACTTCCAAATCGATAATGCAGGTATAAGGTGAAACGGGAGGACGGGTTTCGATTTGATAGTCACGGCTGGGAAGGAAATTATTGTCGAAATAGAATATCACTGTATCTCCTGTGATTGAATAATATCCTTTCCCGTATTTTCCGAATCTCTGTATACATCCACTGGGTGGAGGATCTGATTCTGAATATTCAAACAGGCTATCCGGATGGAGAACCAGACGCTTCCATCCTTCATTTTGATAATCGCTGTCATAATATGTTCCATCCAGCTGTGCGGATGTCAGAATGGGTATGAACAGAAATATCAACATGGAATATTTCATAAGGTAGTGAAAATAGTAAAGCAGGCATTCACCGATGTCATCCATCTGTCATAATCCCATGAGGAAATCTACCAGTATATCACCACCTCACCATTACCACCATTATTGCCCACCGTACCACTGGTCACCGTAGCGCCACCTACACCGATACCGGGCAGGTAATCTGATCCGTCTGTACCTCCGGGCAGTTGCACAGGAGGAGAGTAGGTGTTTTGAGAGTTGGTCTGTCCTTGTTCATTGCGGATAGGCATGTACTGCACTAACCCGGAGATATAAGACGAGCCTCCTCCTCCGGGGCCGTCATTGCCACCGCCATTGCCTCCACCTGCTCCGCCATAGTATCCGCTGCCGCCACCACCAGCATAGGATGAACCGCAGCCATCACCTCCATAGTATTGACCGCCGTTGCCTGCGCAGTTGCCATTGGTCGGTGCGCCCCCGGCTGTTTGTGTGCCGCCGAGTCCGGCATTCTGGTAGGTACCATTGGCTGCTGCGGCGCCTATCAGGCCGCCGCCGGCACCACCACCCATGCGCCAGTAGGTCTTGCATCCGCCGCCGCCCGCGCCTGCGGTCACCGCATCCGCGCCGGGGAATAACTGTATCGCACTGCGACCGCCGCCCGAGCCGCTATTACCGGCAGTGCCCATCCCACCGCCACCGTAAGCATTGCTACCAGAAGTACCGCCCGCAGCTCCACCTTGGCCGACTATGACCGTCAGCGTGCTGCCCGGTGTTACGGCCAGGTATCCCGATACAAATCCGCCACCGCCGCCTGGTCCATCACCCGTAGAGTATGCAGAACCGCCTCCTGCTCCCCAGAGCTTGACGAATATGAGATTGACCCCGTCGGGTATGTTCCATGTTTGCGGGCCGCCTGTATACGAGAAAGCTATCTTATTAGAACCGGATCCGCTGATAGTAGACAGGCGGCCGACTGCATCTGCATAAACAGGCCTGTAGCCCACGCCTGCCAGATTATTGACCTGTACTGCGCCGTGCGTTCCTGTGCCTGTACTATTGCCCGGTATGAGTACGATATCGCCACCTCCATTATTGCCTGCACCACCATTCTGAGCAGCCAGTGTGATGCTATTGCCACCACTGCCGCTGCCGGCAGAGCCTCCCTCTACATCCAGCACACCGCTCGGATTGGAGGTGCCTATACCTACGCTGCCGCCATTATTATATATGTTGCTGGAGTTGAGTACCCAGTTACTGCCGTTCCAGTACGGCGTATTACCAGCCGCATTCCCATTGCCCAAAAATCCGCTTGCTCCTGCGGCACCAGTCGGGCCTGTGGCTCCTGTCGCCCCGGGGTTGCCGTTAGTCCCATTGATGCCATTGGCTCCTGTAGGCCCTGTAGCGCCGTCGAGGCCGTTGCTGCCATTGGTGCCGGCTGCGCCTGTCGGGCCTGTATTTCCATTGGTGCCGTTAGTACCATTGCTACCGGCCGGGCCTGTAGCGCCATTGGTGCCTGCTGCTCCTGTCGGGCCAGTGGCGCCGCCTCCTACGCCTGTAGCTCCTGTCGGGCCGTCTGCTCCTGTATTGCCTATGGACCCGGTTGATCCTGCTGTGCCAGTAGGTCCTGTGACTCCTACGCCTGCAGGACCTGTAGCTCCGGTCGCACCATCTGCACCTGCTACTCCTGTAGCCCCTGTGACACCTCCTCCCGGGCCCGTTGGGCCGGTCAGTCCATCAGCGCCCGCAGTGCCTGTCGGCCCTGTGGCTCCCGTGCTGCCAGTGCCATTGGCCCCTGTGGGTCCTGTAGCACCAGTGGTTCCCGTATTGCCCGGTGCGCCGGTCACTCCTGCTACACCAGTGGGACCGGCGGGAGAGTTAGCGGCGTAGAGCGCGTAGGGTACGGCATTGAGCTGCGTAATCCCCATACTGGTGAAAGTCCCCGTGACAGCGACATCTACTTTTACTTCAAGGTATTTTGGTCCGGTGCCCCAGAGCACGGTGCGAAGATTGGCATTGGCACCGATAGCTGTTGTGACGAGGCCAAATTGATTGGTAGTGAGCGTGGTGGTTGTCTCATTATACATGGCGGTGCCAGTAGGAGTGGCATCGTGTATGATAAACTGCAATTGCACAGTGCTATTAGCTACTGTGGCGCCTGCCGCATTTCTTACTACCGCCTGATAGTTGATCAGTTGAGGAGCCTGAGCATAGGTGATGAGGCTGGATATAGCGCACAGCACCAGGAGTAATGTTTTCTTCATAAACGGGTTTAATTAGGAATGACAAGATAAATAAATTCCTAACTTGAAAATAGGCGTGGGAAGGGTAATAATTTAAGGAAAAGAAAATATTGAAAACCCGTTTACCGATAGGGCAGAGGGAATCGGTGTATTCACCGATACTTACTATACTTTGTATGTGGTTTTCGTACGTTCAGCCAAAATTTATCAGTAAACAACCCAAAAATGAAGAAAAACGCCTTGGATTTCATTGTTCCTAAGACGGATACCACACGTGCCCGATATAAGGCTGGTGCCAGACCCTCATTCGGCCATTTTGTTGAAGATTTTACTCAAGGTAAGGTCGACATAAAAGGTGATTTTGAGGAATTTATGGCCACTCGCGGCGAATATTTTAATTATAGTGCCACTGCGCACCATTTCAATTGGTTGTTCACTCGCTTCATTCCACAGCTAGTGATACACTCCAAGAGCCAGGATGAGCGTATCATACGCGATCACTATGACCGCGGCAATGACTTCTTTGCCTCGTTTCTGGGGCCAAGGATGATATATACAAGTGCTTTTTTCATGGACCCCAAGAATGAAACCCTGGAGACGGCGCAGGACCGGAAGATGCAGATGGTCTGCAATAAACTGGATCTGCAAAAGGGAGAGACGCACCTCGATATAGGCTGCGGCTGGGGTACGCTGATCGCATATGCTGCCAAGAACTATGGTTCTATCTCTACCGGCGTCACCATAGCACAAGAGGGCGCTGACTGGGCTAATAAGCAAATCGCTGATCATGGCATGACCAAAGCACAGGCTGAGGCATGGCGCATGGACTACCGCGATATACCTGCCGGCCAGAAATGGAATAAAATATCTTGCCTCGAAATGGGCGAACACGTGGGCGTACGCAAATTTCCGGGTTTTGTCAAGATGATATATAATAGACTGGAAGACGATGGGAAATTTTACATCCAGCAGGCAGGTATCCGTGCCAATCCTGGTTTACTAAAGAAAGGCCCTCACTATCAGGACCTTATTTGGATCTTATTTATGGGTGAGTATATCTTTCCTGGTGCGGATGCTTCGACACCATTGGGCTTCCTCATAGAGTCGCTGCAGGATGCGAACTTTGAAGTGGCGCACCTCGAAAACGTAGGTATACACTACTCACACACGATACATAATTGGTATTATAACTGGATGCGCAATGAAGAGTATATCGTGGAGCACTATGGACAGAAGTGGTTCCGTGTATGGCAGCTATTCCTGCGCTGGAGCGTGGATATAGCATTGCATGGCAGTTCCACCTGCTGGTCGATCACCGCTCACAAAAACCTCGATAAGACCAACCGCGATAAGTATATCGGGCCTAATACCGGCCTGCGTATGGACCTGACCAAGCCGAAGGAATTTTACAGGGAATATACCGGCGTGTGGAAACAACTATACGGACCAGCTAAATAATACGGACCCAAATTTCTTGGGGTAATAGCAAAAGGGCATGAGAGGGAGGCATAAAGACTATGCTGATCTTTTGGCCCTTTTTTTGTCATTTATTGGCATGATTATGGTCATAGTGTCGTTGATCAAATAAACTTTTTTTTGTGATCAGATAGCCGTAACTTACTGTCGCTATCTTTATTTTATCACCGTTAAAACTAAAGACATGAAGGCAACACTCAATCAACTCCACCACCAGGCCATTGACTGGGAACGCGAACTCAACTTCTACAAAGATGAACTTAAGATACTCAATGGCCGCCTGGCAGAGGTGGTGAGCAAAAACACCCAAAGGGAAGTCCTCGCACAGGCGGAGCATTTCCAGAATAAATTTATCATCCTCAGTGAGCAGATCAGCGTCATGCAGCACGAGCTCAATCTCCGCAATGATAATATCAATAAACTCGTATCAGAAAGCCCCGAGCATATCGATGAGCGCATCTCCGTGATCCGGGGTGGCATGCTCAGCCAGTTCAAGGGATTGGCTAATAGTATAGCTGATACACGCTTTGAATTCAACGAGTACCTGTCTAAAGTAATGTAAGATATATTCTATGCAGGATCATTTCCTTCTCTGAGGGTTGTGCCGTTTCGCAGTTAAAACTGTGCAATGTATTAAAGCCTCCTTCAGGAGGTTTGGAGGTAGGTGCAGCAGCACTAAGCAACAACATTCAGATGTTGAAATACCAGAATGAAACAGCCACCCTATTTCAGCGTCACCAACGCGCGGTCAGGATAGTCACTGATGAGCCCATCCACACCCAGATTTTTAAGTCGCAGCATGGCTTTAGGTTCATTCACCGTCCATGGGATCACTTTGATATTAAGCGCATGGCATTTCTGGATCAGTTTCTCTGTCACCAGTTTGTAGTCAGGGCTGTATATGCTAGGGGGGAAGCCCAGTTTCTCTATATTCTTGTCAAAGCCTTCAAGATTCTCGATCAACAGCGCCGTAGCCATGTTGGCATCTCTTTTCCTGATCTCCTGCAGCGTCCGCACATCAAAGGACTGAATGATACAGCGGCCCGCAACCTTTTTTTCTGCTATCCCATCGTATAGTGCATTGGCAAATATGGCAGGCTTGGGATTGTACACATCATCCCCGTCTTTAGTGGACTTGGTTTCTATATTATAGTAAACGGGCGGCAGATTGTGCGCCTTTACATATTTCTCTACGGAGTCTATCACATCTTTCAGCAGTGGTTTATACGCAGCCATTTTGTGCTGGTCAGGAAATTTTGGATTTCCCCTGAGTCCACAGTCGTATTTCTTGATCTCCGCATAGGTCATGTCAAATATCCTGAGCTTTTTCGACTCTTCTTCTGTCACCGGTGTGCCGTCCGGCTTGGTACAGATCACATCATTCAGGATCGGATCATGCGATACGACGAGCTTACCATCGCGGCTCACACAGATGTCCATCTCCAACGTATTAGCACCGAGCCTGACAGCTTCTATGAACGCGGGGATAGTATTCTCCGGATAAAGGCCGCGGCAACCACGGTGGCCCTGTATGTCAAATTTCTGAGCCATGAGGGCAGAGGATATGAGGGAGAGTGTAAAGAGTAGGGTATTTCTCATATGCTAAAGGTAAAGAATTAGCGATGAAATATTATGATCAAATATTACCGGTTACATCAGGTAAGGCATGATTTTTCACTCAGTAGGTTCTTCCCTCTCCCTGGGAGAAGGAAGATGCCGAAGGCAGATGGGTGAGGTCTCATTCGGCGACAGTAGCTCATAAAAACTACAAAGCCAATCAGGATTACTGATTGGCTTTAGTACCGCGTAGGGGAGTCGAACCCCTCTTCCCTCCGTGAAAGGGAGGTGTCCTAACCGATAGACGAACGCGGCATTGCCCTTTCGGGAGCGCAAAAGTAGAAATTTATCCGAAATGCCCTACTTTTTTGCTCAAAAAAGTATTTTAGCGCGCAGATAAACTATCAACAAACTCATATGGATATTAAGACAGTAGACAGCTATGATTTCTCAGGACACAAAGCGCTGATAAGGGTAGACTTCAATGTGCCGCTGGATAAGCAATATAATATCACCGACGATAGCCGCATCAAGGCAGCGGTACCGACCATCAAAAAAATACTCAAAGATGGAGGAGCCGTCATCCTCATGAGCCATCTCGGCCGCCCGCTCAAAAAACTCAAGGAAGACGGAACAGTAGACTATGAGAAGCACTCACTAAAACATGTTTTAAAGCATACATCTGAGCTATTAGGAGTCGAGGTGAAGTTCGGTGGGGACTGCATAGGAGAGGAGGCCTTTAAAATGTCCGCCAGCCTCAAAGCAGGTGAAGTGATGCTATTGGAGAATCTGCGATTCTATAAAGAAGAAGAAAAGGGAGATGCTGCATTCTCAGAAAAACTATCAAAGCACGGCGATGTGTATGTCAATGATGCCTTCGGTACAGCGCACAGGGCACATGCATCCACGACGATTGTTGCAAATTATTATCCTGCCGATCGCAAGATGTTCGGCTACCTAATGGCAGCTGAGATCAAAAACGCGGATAAGGTCATCCTCCAGGCAGAGAAGCCATTCACTGCCATACTCGGCGGTGCTAAGGTCTCAGACAAGATGCTCATCATTGAGAACCTTATTGCAAAGGCAGATTATATAATCATCGGAGGTGGTATGGCTTATACATTTTTTAAAGCTCAGGGTTATCACATCGGTAGCTCGCTGGCAGAGGATGACAGGCTGGAAACTGCCAAAGAAGTAATAGCAAAAGCTGAAGCCAAAGGTTGCAAGATCGTCCTGCCGGTAGACTCAGTGATAGCGGATAAATTTGCCGCCGATGCCAATAGCAAGAACTGTGACACGACTAACATCCCTGACGGATGGATGGGCCTTGATATAGGAGAGAAGGCGATTGTTGATTTTCGTAATGTGATCAATAAGTCTAAGACCATCCTCTGGAACGGCCCTATGGGCGTCTTTGAAATGGAAAAGTTTCAGGCAGGCACTAAAGCCGTAGCAGAAGCAGTGGCCGAGGCTACTGAGAATGGTGCTTTTAGCCTCGTAGGTGGTGGGGACTCAGTCGCTGCTGTCAATCAGTTCGGATTGGCTGACAAGGTCAGCTATGTGTCGACAGGCGGCGGTGCGCTACTCGAATATTTCGAAGGCAAAGAACTCCCCGGTATCAAAGCGATCAGAGGATAGAACTATATCAGGAGGTCAGCTTGAAATAATATTATTGATGATCTTTGATCGCAGGTTCTTCCCTCTCCTTTGGAGAGGGAAGATGCCGAAGGCAGATGGGTGAGGACCACATAGCGATGCTTTTCCTCTTTTTGCCTTTGCATAGATATTTAATAAATGAACAAATTGGCAGAAACTACCATATTCCCCCTAGCAGACGAAGCTTCATTCAAGCTCCGGGCACTCCGATGGGCTGCCCAGTTTCAGACCGTCTGCCTGCTCGATAGCAATAGCTATGCACTCGATAAATACTCCACAGTGGAGTGGATGCTCGCAGTAGATGCACTCGATTTTTGTATGGACAAGACCAATAGTTTTGAAGCACTCAAAGTCTTTACAGCTAATGCTTCTGACAAGATATTCGGCTACCTATCCTATGATCTCAAAAACCAGGTAGAACATCTAACCAGCGAAAACCCCGATGGCATTGGTTTTCCTCTGATGTATTTTTTCAAGCCCCGTTACATCATTGAGGTAAAGGAGGGCAAGGTTACATTTAATCGCAACTATCCTGAAGCGTTCGACCTGTATGAAAGAATAATGACCACGGACGACGGACGAGGGACGACTGCCAATGCATTTATTCCGTTGTCCCTTACTCCGCGCACCCCCCGGGACAAATACATCTCCAGCGTCAATAGCATCAAACAACAGATCACATCAGGTGATTTCTATGAGATGAACTATTGCTGCGAGTTTTATGCAGAAAACACAAAGATCAAACCACTATCTGTTTTTGAAAAATTGAACGAAAGCGCCAAAGCCCCATTCACTTCTTTTTTTAAGCTAGGCGAAAAATATCTCCTCTGCGCAAGCCCTGAGAGATTTCTGAAAAAGACCGGCAATAAGATCATCTCTCAGCCGATCAAAGGCACTATCAAAAGAGGAGCGACGCCTGAAGAAGATCAACTGCTAAAAGACCAACTACTTCACAGCGTCAAAGAACGCGCAGAGAATGTCATGATCGTCGACCTTGTCCGCAATGATCTGGCCCGCAGTGCCAGGACCGACACTGTCAGGGTGGATGAGCTATTCGGGATATATGAGTTCCCTACAGTACATCAGATGATCTCCACCGTCACAGCCGAAGCTATGGATGATATACATCCGGTGGATATTATTTGTAATGCTTTCCCCATGGGCAGTATGACCGGCGCGCCCAAGGTCGAAGTGATGAAAAACATAGAAGCTTTTGAAGACCAGAAGCGCGGATTGTACTCTGGCGCGGTAGGATATTTCACTCCGGATGGCGACTTCGATCTGAATGTAGTGATACGCAGTATTTTCTATAATGCCACATCGCAATATCTCTCTATCCAAGTCGGCGGAGCCATTACCTACGATGCCGACTCAGAGGCTGAATATGAAGAAATGTTATTGAAGGCTAAAGGGATGTTAGCTGCACTAAATACAAAAATAAAGTAGTTGCTTGGTAGCGGCAGGCCGCGACCCAATATCATTGACTTGGGCTGTTATATTATGCTATTTGCATTAAACTCATTGCAATGTATTTAAGTCCCTACAGGGATTTAGGGCGAGGTAGAAGCAATAACAACTAAATTTTAGATGTTGAAATTTCGACAAATGCGGCCCCTTCGGGGCTTACTGTTTGTAGATATAGGAAGTCAAAAATATAAAGCTCCGTAAGTGCGGTCTGTTTTTCTTAAGTCAATGATATTGGGTCGCGACCTGTCCCTATGGCCGTGATGACTTACTCCGCCACCAGCAGATAGTAATTCTTCTTCCCCCTCTGAGCGATCAGGTACTTGCCTTTGAGCAGTTCCGCAGATGTCACTTTTGATTCCAATGTCACTTTAGCCTTGTTGATGCTCACTGCATTCTCCTGAAGGCTGCGGCGGGCTTCTCCTTTCGATGGAAATACTTTAGCCGTCTCAGAAAGCAAAGTCAAAACATCAGCTTCCTGAGAAAGGATATCAGTCCCGATCTTAAATGTCGGAACTCCTTCAAATACATCCAGTATATCCTGCTCGCTCAGTGTTTGCAGCGCCTCAGCGGTAGAGTTCCCAAAGAGTATTTCAGAAGCAGCAATAGCTTTCTTTAGGTCATCTGCAGAGTGAACGCGGGTCGTGATGTCATCAGCCAGCGCCTTTTGGAGTCTACGCAGGTGCGGCTCCGCAGTATGTGCCGCTTCTATGCTTTCTATGTCTTCTTTAGTTTTCAGCGTGAAGATGCGTATGAAGTTCTTCGCATCCTCATCCGATGCATTCAGCCAAAATTGGTAGAACTTATACGGCGATGTACGCGCAGGATCCAGCCAGATATTGCCACTCTCTGTTTTACCAAACTTAGTGCCATCAGCCTTCTTGATCAGGTGCGTGGTCAAAGCAAAAGCCTCGCCGCCATCCTTCCGGCGGATAAGTTCTGTACCCGTTACGATATTGCCCCATTGGTCTGAGCCACCCATCTGAAACATCACTCCGTTATTCTTCCACAGGTAGTAGAAATCATACCCCTGCACCAGCTGGTAGGTAAATTCCGTAAACGACATACCCGTTTCATTCTCCATCCTGTTCTTGACAGAATCCTTGGACATCATGTAGTTGATCGTGATATGCTTGCCTACATCCCTGATGAAATCGAGGAATGTAAAGTTCTTGAACCAGTCATAGTTATTGACGAGCTCTGCGCTATTCTCTCCGCTACCGAAGTTCAGGAATTTCTCCAGTTGCTTTTTCTGGCAGGCGATATTGTGGTTGAGTGTCTTTTCGTCGAGCAGGTTGCGTTCTGCATTCTTTCCCGTAGGGTCGCCTACCATACCTGTAGCGCCACCTATGAGTGCAATGGGCTTGTGGCCTGCATTCTGGAAGTGGAGCAGGTTCATGATCTGCACCAGGTTGCCCACACCCAGCGAGTCTGCCGTCGGATCAAATCCAATATAGCCTTTCACCATGCCCTTATTCAGCAGTTCCTCGGTGCCCGGCATGATATCCTGCAGCAGTCCCCTCCATTTCAATTCATCTACAAATCCCATTTTCTTGTCTTTCCGTATATTTTTCTGAAAAATAATAACAACGATTTTGCTGTTAACTTTATCCTCTGGCAAATAACATTCAATAAGTGTATGCTAAAATAAGCACAACCGATTGACCGTGAAAATCTCTGCCAGCCTATTGCCCGGCTAAAATATACTTTCGTTTTGAATTAAAAATACGGTATGCACTTTCTTTCCCATTATTATGTGGATAGGCATCTGGACAATCCATACATTGTTCTAGGTGCGCTGCTGCCGGATATCTCGCCGGGCTTTACGCGAACCTATAACGGTGTAATCCGTAAAAGGGAGTGGTCTCTGGAAGGAGATATTGGTTTGATCCATAAAGGAGTACTAAGGCACTATGAGGTAGATGCCTCCTTTCATGGCTCTTTGGTTTTTAGAGAGGCATGCAGCGACGCGCTGAAAATGATGATCGAAGCGGGCCTGGACCGTGACAAATACAGGCTTTCGTTTCTCGCTCATATCGCGGTGGAGGTGATGCTGGACAGGCAACTGATTGTCCAGAATAGTAGTCTTATAAATGTGTATTATAAGTTGCTCGAATCGATTCAAATAAATAACTTTAGCAAGTATTTATCACAAATCATGCCTGATGAGCAAAAGGAGAGGACCATTGTGGCTTTCAGGCGGTTTTTGGAAATAAAGTTCCTGAAGTACCTGGATAAGGTAGAAGGAGCGGCGGAGGGGATCATGAGGACGGCACATCGGGCCACAGGGGTTGATTTCCCTACAGAAGATAAGGCAAAATTGATCGTAGCCCTTCACAATATTGATAATGAAATGCGTTATAGTTGGAATAAACTATTGGAGATAAACTAAATGAGCAGTAAAACCCGCAGGCCCCTGATGAAAAAGAGTGTATTCGTTTTGCTTTTATTGGCATGTGCTTCACAGGCTTTTTCTCAGGGAGAGATCAGGAAATATACGAATGACTTCCTCAACATAGGCGTCGGCGCCCGGGGCCTTGGCATGGGCAATGCCCAGGTCGCTTCTACAGAAGATGTCTACTCAGGCTACTACAATCCTGCTGGCCTCGCCAATATCCCCAATACCTTTCAGGTGGGCCTGATGCACTCGGAGTATTTTGCCGGCATCGCCAAATATGATTACGGCTCCTTTGCTGTCCCCATGCAGGACCACAAACGGGTCCTGGGATTTTCCTTTTTCCGTTTTGGCGTGGATGATATACCTAATACCCTATTCCTCTATGGACCGGACGGCACACCGGACTATAGCAAGATCACTTCATTCTCTACTGCTGATTACGCATTCATGCTTCATTATGCGCAGAAGTTTGACAAAGTGCCCGGCCTGACTGCCGGTGCTACGGCCAAGGTGATCTATCGTTCGCTCGGGCCATTCGGCAGCGCTACAGGATTTGGTATAGACCTGGGCATCCAGTATCGCCACAAAGGCTGGAGGGCGGGTGTCATGCTACGCGATATTACCACGACCTTTGATGCCTGGTCATTTACACTCACAGATGCACAAAAGCAGATACTGATACAGGACTCAAACGCCCTGCCTAAAAACTCGATCGAGTATGCAGCACCCACTATCGCTATCGGTGCGGCTTATGAGGTCAATGTCAAAGACAAGTTCTTTATCCTGCCGGAAGTCAACCTGATACTGACCACAGACGGCAAACGCAATGTACTCGTACCGGGTAAGCCTATCAGCATGGACCTCAATGCAGGCCTGGAGCTCAACTATGCACGGATAGGATATATCCGCGTGGGTGTGTCAAATATACAGCAGTACTATGCCGAGAATGGCAAGCGCAACTATAGCGTATCGCCGAGCATTGGAGCCGGTGTGCGCATCAAGGTCATAGCCATAGACTATACGCTGACCAACCTCACAGCCATACAGGGTTCATCACAGAATAACGGACTATACTCTCATGTGATCTCACTGAGACTAGATATTAATATCAAAAAGAAAACGGCCGAAGTAAAGCTGTAACAGCCTATGCGTAAGATATACTTTTTATTATTCACCATTTGCCTCTTCCAATTCTGCCGCGCGCAGCACGTCGGCTTGTATGGCAATGAGTGGGTAGACTATACGCCGGGTCATCAGTACTGGAAGATCAAGGTCAAGACCGATGGGTTCTATCACTTGCCTTACACTACGCTCAATAATAATATAGCGAATCTCAGCTCGATCAATCCCAATGACCTCGTCCTCTATCACAATGGACAGAAGGTATATATAGATGTCCATACTACGGCGGGCGTTTTTGATACGGCCAGCTATA
>JAOQAO010000070.1 GCA_025963485.1 Bacteroidota bacterium
TTTCTCAATAGCCTCTCTATTTCGCAAATACTTTTTGCGGGATTCAGAGGGGTGAATCTCATCAGGGCATCGAAAGATGAAGTGAAAGCAGCAGGCTTCGATCTCGCAGCTGATAAAGCCAATATCAAAAACAGCATCATCACTACCTATTACAACCACTACAAGCTGATAGAGTCAAAAAAAGTTGTGTTGGAAAATATAAAGGTAATGCAGCAGCGCCTCAAAGATGCCCAGAACCTCAGGTCTGTGGGCATGGCGCTCAAAAATGATGAGCTGCAGATACAACTCGCCATCTCCAATCTCCAGCAGACCGCTGATGATATACAGAGTGCGATAGATATCAGCAACTATAATCTCGGCATCATGCTCGGACTACCGGACAACACCCAGATAGAAATAGGCGAATCAGGATTATTCAGTGCCAAACCTTCATTTGATGAAGCCTCCGGCGTTAAAAATGCGCTGATGGTCAGGCCGGAAATAAAAGCGGCGGATATCCGCTTCAATGAATCTAAAAAACGCCTGGCGATAGCCAGAGGGATGTATGCGCCTATCATAAGTGCGGGATTCAATGCCTATTACAGTAAACCTAACCAGCGCGTCTTTATCGAAGACCAGATCAGGTTTCATGATTCATGGGACATAGGTGTGAAGCTGAGCTGGAATATCAGCAACATTTTCACCACCAATTTCGTAACTGATGAGGCGAAAGCAAATATCAGGGGGGCCACAGCTGCTCAGCAGATCGCCGGTGAAAACATCAGGATGGAGGTGAATGCAAACTACTCTGCATATAAAACCGCCATCGACAAGATAGAACTCAATCAGACAGCGATAGACCAGGCGATAGAAAATCAAAGGCTCACCAAAGACCAGTTGGCCAATGGTGTGAAGAATACCACCGACATGCTCAACGCAGATAATCAGGTCATCACCTCGCAGATCGGCCTGCTCAGCGCAAAGATCGACGCAGAAATCGCATATGCCAAACTCATGAAAGCAACAGGAAATAACTAAACCCAATAATAAACATCCACTCAAAAAAATATAGTCATGGAAAATACAGAAACACCTAAGAAGAAATTTAACCCGGCGCCATATATACTCGGTGTGGTAGCGATAGCGGTGATCATATTTGTGATAAAGAAGGTCACCTATTCTATGCACAATGAGGATACTGACAACTCGCAGATCGAGTGTAATATCAGCCCCATAGTGCCTAAAGTGGCAGGATTCATCGAGGAGATCAGGGTCAGGGACAATCAGTTCGTCCACAAAGGTGACACGCTCGTCCGTATCGACGACCGCGACCTGCAGCTCAAAGTAAAACAAGCCGAGGTAGCGCTGGCTAATGCCGAAGCGAATGTCGAACTCTCCAAAGCCTCACAGTCATCTACCACAGCCAATGTGAATGTGGCAAGCAAGGATATCAATCCTGCGCAAAGCGCCATCGATGCAGCACAGGTACGTTTGACGCAGGCCCAGCAGGATTATGAGCGCTTCAAAAAACTATTTGATCTGGGATCAGGCACCCAGCAGCAGCTGGATAATGCCACTGCAGCCAGGGATCTCGCACAGAAGCAATTAGAGCAGGCGCAGAAATCCGTAGCCAGCTATCAGGCTCGTTTCGCCGCCAGCAGCTCCAATCTGGATGTGAGCAAAAACAACCTGAAAGTCGCACAGATACAGGTAGAACAAAGGAAAGAAGAACTGGACCTCGCGAAACTTAATTTATCCTACGCTACGATCACAGCGCCGGCAGACGGCTACGTATCCAAGAAAAGTGTACAACCCGGACAACTCGTATCGGTCGGTCAGAACCTGTTCGCCCTGGTCGATGAAGGTGAGATATGGGTGATGGCAAATTTCAAAGAAACGCAGATCGAAAAAATGAAAGTAGGCCAAAAGGTCAAGATAGAAGTGGATGCGTATCCGGGCAAAGACTTTGAAGGAACTATAGAGTCACTCTCCGCTGCTACAGGATCAAAGTTCGCCCTGCTGCCTCCTGACAATGCTACCGGCAACTTCGTGAAAGTGGTACAGCGTATCCCGGTGAAGATCATAATAGATAAAAACCAGAATAAAGAGTACCCGCTCAGAGCAGGTATGAATGTGAAGGCAGTTGTGAAAGTATCGTAATACAGAATGTGGTGATTTGAAGATTTGAGAATTTGAAAATGAATACACTTTAATGGGTTCAATGCATTTTCAAATCAGGTAATCTTCAAATTCCAAACTAGAAATTAAGCAAATATGCGGATGTGCTGATCTGAAAATTTGAAAATGAAAGTCAACAAAGGGTATTCTTCATTTTCAAATCAGCTCATTTTCAAATTTTCAAATTAGAAATTATGGATCAGAATTCAACATTAGAATATGGCTGGCGGCGGACGATCATCACGATCACTGTCGTAGCCTGCTCCCTGCTGGAGCTGATAGACACCACGATCGTAAACGTGGCTACTACTCAGCTCATGGGCAATCTCGGCGCTACGCTGAGCGAGATCAGCTGGGTCATCGCAGCATACAGTATCGCCAACGTGATCGTGGTACCGATGTCCGCCTGGCTCTCTATCAAACTGGGTCGCAAAAACTACTTCGGCGGATCGGTCATACTCTTCACAATAGCATCGGTGATGTGCGGCTTTTCGGATAATATCAATATGCTCATCGCATTCCGGTTCCTGCAGGGTATAGGCGGCGGCGCGCTGCTGGCTACCTCGCAGACTATCCTGACCGAGATATATCCTCCGGAGCAACGGGGCAAGGCAAGCGCCCTCTATGGTATCGGTGTGATCATGGGTCCTACACTCGGACCTACACTCGGCGGATACATAGTAGACAACTACCACTGGTCGATGATCTTCTTTGTCAATATCCCTGTGGGTATCATGGCAGCTTTCCTCACGTTTGCCTTTATCAGGGATGTGAACTATGTCACACCAGAAATGAAAAAAGCAAAGATCGACTGGCTGGGAATTATTCTGCTGATAGTCGGCGTCGGAGCGCTACAGTTAGTATTAGAAAAGGGTGACTCAGAGGATTGGTTCCAGACACCGTATATATTGGTAGCGACCATCGTGGCAGTGCTGGGAATAGTTGGCTTCATCGCCTGGGAGTTTACCACAGACCATCCCGTAGTGGATCTTCGTGTACTCACCCGGGGCAATGTCGCCATCGGTACCGTCTTCTCATTCATATTAGGATTCGGGCTTTTCTCCTCTACATTTATCTATCCGGTATTTGTGCAGAGGTTCCTGGGCTTTACTGCTTTGCAGACAGGATTATCGTTGCTTCCCGGTGCATTAGTCAGCGGTTTTATGATGCCGGTAGTGGGTGCCATGCTGGGCAAAGGAGTCAAACCCAAATACTTGCTGCCTTTTGCCTTTGGCATATTTGCGCTGTTCACTTTTCTTATGTCCAATATCATTACACCTCAGACAGGTGAGTCAGCTTTCATATGGCCACTCATCCTTAGAGGTATCGGATTGGGCTTTCTCTTCGTACCTCTCACCACGCTGTCACTGGGTGGTCTGACGGGCAAGGACATTGGCTCGGCATCAGGCCTCACGGCGATGGTGCGCCAGCTGGGTGGTTCATTTGGAGTAGCGATCTGTTCGACATATATCACACACATGACCTTCGTGCACCGCGCGGATATGATCTCCAAGATCAATCTCTATGATCCAACGGTCACAGACAGGATACAACAACTTACTGCGGGCATGATGTCAAAGGCAGGTGACATTGTGAAGGCTACTAATATGGCCTATGCCACGCTTGAATATAATATCACCAGTCAGGCTACCGTGCTTACTTATATAGATACATTCCAGTACCTGGGAGTCTTCTTTATACTGGTGATACCACTGATATTCTTTGCCAGGGATACTGCGCCTGTGAAAAAGGAGGACCTGGATGCTGCAGCGCATTAAAAGATATTAAAGATTGGAATTGGGTTTTAGGTTTGGGAGTAGGATGGTATCCTGCTCCCTTTTTATTTGGATGTCATAGACTTTCCAGGTTTTCGTGCCTGAATGTCAGACTCAATCATTTCATACTTCCTTGCTACCAAAAATCTGGAAAGTCTTTTTAACTCCAGCTTAGCCACTTAGCCTGAACATAATAGAGATAGGTGCCATCATCATCTTTGAAATTGACGTAGGCGCCCGACTTGCCGTCATCAAAAGTGTAGGCGACTTTGTTGTCATCAAGCAATTTCTTCGCATCGTTGATATCATCTATCATAAAACCGATAGACATCTGCGAAGAAGCAGGTACCGATCCATCTGAAGGATGGAGACCTATGACGATGTCTTTGGCTGAGATCATTGCGTAATGATTGTCCCAACGCTGCTGAAGTGTGAGGCCGAGCATTTCATAAAACTTAATCGCCTTGTCCATATCGCGGACCATGACGGTGACGTTAGTTCCTGTGATATTCATATGATTGAGTTGATGGTTACAGATCGTAGTTCAGCACGATGCCATTGCTCTTGGGGTGGCTCTGGCAGGTGAGCACGTAGCCCTTGGCTATCTCCCCATCAGTGAGCGACTCACGGTCATCCATTTCGACTTTGCCAGAGATCAGTTTCGCACGGCAGGTACAGCAGGCCGCTACCATGCATGAATACGGAGGGTCATAGCCAGCATCAAGCGCGGCATGAAGGATCGTTTCCTTCTCAGTGACTTCAAACTCGACTTCATTGCCATCATAGATGATCTTCACCTTCGTCTTACCAGTGAAAGGCATATCAGAAACTGTCGCAGCGCCTACATCAGCCGCAACGCGATCTTCCTCCAGCTTCGCGGTGAAATATTCTATGTGGACTCTTTCTTTAGGTATGCCGAGGAGCGTGAGTGCACTTTCCACTTCCTTCATCATGATCGCAGGACCACAGACGAAAAATTCAGTATGCTGGAAATTTAGATCAGTATTTTCACGAAGGAGTTTCAGCGCCATGTCTTTTACGACAAAGCCTGTATAGCCGGTCCATCCGGTTTCCTGTTTGTCGAGAATGTGGACGATCTTGAGCCTGTCGGGATATTTACCTGCCCAGTCACTCAGGTGCTGGCGGAAAATGATGCTCGCCGTATCGCGATTGCCATAAAATAAGGTGACCTTGCTCTTGGGTTCTTTAAGAAGCACTGATTTTAATATGGAGAAGATCGGCGTGATACCCGATCCTCCACCGAAAAGAACATAGTGTTTTTCGTTATTGGCGTCGAGCGCTGCAGGATGGAAATTACCCATTGGCTCCATGACCTCTACTTCCACTCCCGGCTTTAGTTTGTCATTGACATGATTGGAGCCTTTGCCGCCTTGTACGCGCTTGACGGCTATGGTCATCGGTTCGCCTGCATAGGGCGAACTGCAAAAAGAATAACTGCGGTTGACCATTTCACCATTGATATTGAGGCGGAGGGTCGTGTATTGGCCGGGTTGGAATTGATAGTTGACCAAAAGGCTGTCGGGCACTTCAAACGAAACGGATACAGAGTCTCCCGTCTCATTTACCACGGTCTGCACTTTCAGCTTATTGAATTGAGGCATCACTTCTTTAATTTAGGGCAAATATAGTAATGCAATTAGTATTGAGAAGTTAGTATTGAGTATTGAGACAATACAAAATTTCGCAGTGCAAACTATTGCATCATGTATTAAAAGTCTCCCCTTCGGGGAGATTTAGAGGGGCTGTCTTAACAGTATACCTCAAACACCTTCTTGAGATGCTCGGCGATAGTCGCCGCTGAGTTGCCTTCTATCTGGTGGCGCTCTACGAAGTGGACAAGTTTACCATCCTTGAAAAGCGCCATAGAAGGACTGGATGGAGGGTATGGCAGTGTGAACTCACGTGCTTTATCTACTGCTTCTTTATCTACACCTGCAAATACGGTAACGAGATGATTAGGAAGTTTAGCGGCTGATTGTACAGTATTCTTGAGAGCCGGACGGGCTGCTCCTGCTGCGCAACCGCACACGGAGTTGAACACGAGGAAGGTAGTTCCTGTCGTGTCATTTAGCGCAGCAGTGACATCATCTGCTGTGGTGAGTTGTTTGAAGCCGACATCTGTGAGGTCAGCTTTCATCGGTGCTACTAGTTCTGCTGGATACATGCTATTTATGATTTATGATTGTTGATTTATGATTTGAACTCAAATTGAAATACAATTGAGCTTCAGTTATTTCTTCTTCTTAAGGTTCTCCTTAGCTGTTATTGATGTTCTGGTCAATATTTTCATCAGTTCTTCGGCTTCCTTCCATATAGCCGCAACGTTTTGCTTTTCTAATAATTTTGCCTTTACCGCCACTTCTATCCAGTATTGCGTTTCATCCAGTTCCTCTAGTACTACACCTATTTTATTAATAAAATCAGGCTTTGATCTCCCTCTCAGCGCTGCTCTGTAATTGCACCCAACCGATGTTGCTGACCTTACAATTTGATTTTCGACCGCTCTGCCAGCAGCCTTTGCAGGTAGTTTTTCACAGAGAAATATGATATCGATGCCCAGCTGCATCGTTCTGTTTTTCAATTCATCTGGCGTCATCTATGATCAGTGTATTGTTATCTGCTTCTCAGGAAATCAAAAACCATAAATCAAAAATCATAAATCACATAAATCCCAGCTCCAGCTTCGCTTCTTCGCTCATCATTTCCTGGTTCCAGGACGGTTCGAAGACAAGTTCGACCACGGCATCTTTGACTCCTGATACGCTCTTGACCTTCTCCTCTACCTCGCCGGGTAGCGTACCCGCCACCGGGCAGCTCGGAGAAGTGAGGGTCATGACAATCTCAACGACATCCTCGGGCATCACATTGACCTCATAGATCAGTCCTAATTCATAGATATTGACCGGGATCTCGGGGTCAAATATCGTTTTGAGCACTTCTATGACCGCTTCCTTTACTTCTTCTTTTGTTCTGACTTCTGACACGACGCAAATTTAGACTAATTCTAAATAAGAACTAAGAATGTAGACGGATTTTGAGGAAATTTATGTTACAACGCGCAATATTTCTTCAATACAGGTATCCCGGAGAGCTCAGAGATGATGGGCTATCAGGAGTAATAGCATAGAGCACACAGAGGAAATACATTGATACATTGTCAATCCTCCGTGTGCTCCCCGGCTGTTTCTCCAATCCTCTGTGGCCTCTGTGATACTTGTATTTGGACTAATACATATACAATAACCATAGTCATGAGCGTTTGATAAGCGGTAATCTTTGTAAAGATTTTATCTTTGTCCATAAACCATTGCTGCATTGAAGAAGTACCTGACCAAGCCCCTACTTTATAACATACTCATAGCCATTGGATTGACCTTTGTGCTACTGATGCTGGTCAACTGGGGCCTGCGCATATACACCCGTCACGGACAGACCCTGGCGGTACCGGATATCAAAGGATTGAAATTTGACGCAGCGACAGATACATTGGCCAAATACCACCTCGACTATGAGGTGATGGATTCGGCGTACATGACTGACAAGCCTCCCCTTAGCATCATCGAGCAAAGCCCCAAGCCCGGCACCTCCGTCAAATCGGGCCGGACCATATACCTTACGATCAACGCCCTCGGAGCGCCGCTCGCAGAGATACCTGACCTGATCGGCAAGAGTTCATTTAAATATGCCAAAATACAGCTCGAAGGGATCGGTTTCAAGGTCGGCGAACCAATGTACAAGCCGGACCCGCATCGCGATGCGCTCATCGGTATGCTCGTAGATGGCCGTCCGCTGAAAGCCGGTACCAGAATCCCCAAGGGCACGACCATCACGCTGCTCGTCGGCCAGGGACTGGCTAATACCAGTATTCCTGTGCCCTACGTGATCGGATTGCCGTTTGAAGAGGCGGCTACGAAACTGAGGGAGGAGTTTAACCTCAGTATAGGGGCGGTGACCATGTCTGAAGGGATGACCGAGGCGGACAAAGCCCGCGCATTTGTATATAAGCAATCACCTACATTCCGCAGTGGCCGTATACATCTCGGCGAGGAGGTAGACCTCTGGCTCGCCAAAGAGATGCCGGAAGATATCGTGGTCCATCCTGAGTGGTATAATAGCACGGAGGAGGTAGATAGTACCTCTAAGTAATCAAGTATTCCGACTGTATAGCCTTTTTTAGATAGCTTGAAAAGTAAATTACTGCCCTACCGGCGCCGCTGGTTCATCTTCTTTCTTCTTGCCGAAATGATACTCGTAGAGCGAGACGCGGGCTTGTATCTTCTCCAGCGTCACAGTACATTTGCGGTTGAGCGCAGCGGCCTCATCGCTGTCTGAGCTGAAGGTCATACTCGTACCTGTGATCCTGTCGTCCGTGATGCCCGCCTCATAGAGTGCCTTGGCGATCCTCATCGCGCGCATCATCTCTATACGCAGGTAGCCGACCTTGATAGCATCAGGCATGGCCTTACGAAAGGTCGGCGTGTTCTTGAGGAACTTCGCCACAGTCGTATCATAGGACTTAGTGTACTCTCCCTTGTCCGAGAAACCGTTGATCTGCACGTGCATATCGGGATTGATGCGGAGCCACTGTATCAGCCGCTGCAGGTCTTCGCGCCCGGAGATAGTGTCGATATCGGTGACATTATTCGGATAGGTGAATGTCAGGTCTTTGATAGACTCATCAATCGCATAGTAGTGCTGATCCTCCGGAGCAACAGCGAGGGAGTTACTATCTATATAGAGGCATTTGATCCCGGCATGGCCCTGGAAGTAGTCATTCACATAGCGCTGCATCATCGGCACGGTTACGCTCTGTATACTGTCTGATAGTGAGGGGAAGTAGTTCTCATCATTGGAGAACCGGTACCTCGCCACCTCCATCATATAAATATGCGTATGACGACGCAGGTCTTCAAACTCGCTCCCTATGCTTTTGCCCTCGGCCAGAAACTCCTCATCGGTAAAGTAGTCAGGACGGCAGAAAGCTATGATCATACTATCTATGCGGCTGAAAGCATCATTATAACGGCCCGACGGGACATGAGCGCTGATGGTCAGCGTACCCTGGAAGTTATTGCAGTCATAGAAGGCCTTGAGATCGCGGATACCGGCATCATTCATATACTTTGATATCCTGCCATTGGCATCATTGATGAGGGCTGTGAGCATATACGCACTATAGGTAGCGGACCTGTCCTGGCGCGCACCCGGAGCCTGGTACGAGACAGTGAGCCTTGCGGGTTCTGTACTTCGCGATACCAGCTGCACAGCATTGACCACCGGCTTGAACTCTATCACGCGCCTGATCAGCTCGGGATTAAACTCCCTGGTCCGGAAATCATTGAAAGCCTTTTCCATCTTAGTCACGGTCTCCTGTTCGGCAAAAGTACCGGTGATCATCACAGCATTATTCAGCGGGAGGAAGAACTTGTCGTGAAAGTAGGTAAACTGCCTTGTCTCTATGTGAGCATAGGTCTTCTGGTCTCCATATACGTCCAGCTTCTTGTAGTCCCTGCCCCAGAGGTGCATTTTGATGGCCATATCCGTGCGGCCCTGCTCGCTGTGCCTGATGCTGTCTATATCTGCCCTCATCGCCGCTTTGGCCTCCTCCGTACTCTCATCGTCAAATTTTGCCATCATCACCTTGTCGTGCACCAGTGCCAGGACATTGTCTATATCTGCTGCAGTCGACTCAAAGTGAAACCCTATCTGCGCCGGACTGATACTGCTATGGTAGGCGATGCTCTTGCCCTTGAGCGCCGCTTTGACGCGCTCATCTATGATGCGGGTGATCATGAGGGAAATGCCGCTCATGGAATCGAGTTCATAGACGGTGCTGATACGGAAGTAAACATCTGTATATAGTACACCGCCGGTATTGGCCTGTGTCGGCAGGTAGCTCTGGCCATTATTGGCCTTGACTACCTTATATACATCAGCAGGCGCCTGGGCCTCAGCCTGTGTCGCCATCATCGCCAAAACCACACTACAACATAAGAACCTAAAGTACTTCATCTCCCAAAAGTACCTTTTCGAGCGTATTATGCCAAACTGCATATCCACGTACCTTTGTGGTTTGGTCGGAAGCCCTCTGCATTTAGACCCATCATCCCTCAGATAGTCACCTCTTTGTCATATTTTTTTGCCCTGCTATTCCGAAAGAGCAGGTTTTCTTTATATTAGCCGTCTCAAATCGTGATATGAAAAAAGCAATACTCCTCAGTGCCTCATTATTGATACTGGCAGTCGGCATGAACTCATGCAAGAAGTGCTATCTGTGTACCCTCCCGCAAAAGTCACAAACCGGCAGCGGCGCTGATACCACGATCATCCTCAGCAACGAACTCTGCAACAAAGGTGCACAAGGTGCTGGTGCTAACCTCAAGTCAGCCATAGCAGATATAGAAGCCAACGGCTATCTCTGCAAGCCTGAGTAATAGAAAATCCACACAATGGGTCATTGTGTTGAATTTTTTCGTAGTAATAAACAGCCTAAAATTCAGAAGCATCCTGCCTGCTATACAGGTTTGTATCCACAGACAAAGGAACTTTTAATAGTGAAATAGGCGCCGGGCGCCTTTATCGTCTCGCTCCGGTAATATTTGACCGTTTACCACATCATTATGATTACTAGCCATTGTGGACTTTGTGTTAACTGTATTTAAGACCCGCTATATAAGGGATGTGAGCGGTATCATGGGAAAAGAGCCTGCGATTTATTAAATTCGCACTTTCTTTTCAAAATCCTCTTTCCAGATATGATCAATTTGAAGTCCACCGATGCTTTTCAGGATCGCCACATAGGCCCGGATTCCCACGAGACCAAAGACATGCTCGCCGTAATCGGTGTGAAGTCGGTGGATGAACTGATAAGCCAGACCATCCCCGCTTCTATCATGCGCAGCACACCGCTGGCATTGCCTGCGGCAGAAAGCGAATTCAACTACCTCAAAGAGCTTCGCAAAAAAGCGCTCAAAAATAAACTTTACAAAAACTATATCGGTGTAGGCTACTACGGCACTATCACGCCGGCTGTCATCCGCCGCAATGTACTGGAGAATCCGGGTTGGTATACACAGTATACTCCCTATCAGGCAGAGATCGCGCAGGGCCGCTTAGAAGCGCTGCTCAATTTCCAGACGATGGTGGCTGACCTCACCGCTCTTCCTATCGCCAATGCCTCACTGCTCGACGAGGGAACGGCAGCTGCAGAAGCCATGCACCTTTTCTGGGGCGTGAAAAATAAGAAAGGTGCTGAGTTCAATAAATTTTTCGTTTCTCATCTCTGTTTGCCTCAAACTATCGACGTCGTCAAAAACCGCGCAGAGATACTCGGCCTCGAGGTCGTAGTAGGCGATCACAATACTGTCGCTATTGACAATTCATTCTTCGGAGCACTCGTGCAATACCCGGCCGTAGATGGCAATGTTTTAGACTATAAAACTTTCACTGATAAGTGTCATGCTGTAGAATGCTACGTCACAGTAGCATGTGACCTGCTCGCACTCACACTCTTCACGCCTCCGGGCGAATGGGGCGCCGACTGTGCAGTAGGCAACTCACAGCGCTTTGGCGTACCGATGGGCTACGGTGGTCCACATGCAGCTTTCTTTGCTATCAAGGAAGAACACAAGCGTATCATTCCCGGTCGCATCATCGGCGTATCTGTCGACGCTCAAAACAATCCTGCGCTCCGTATGGCCCTCCAGACACGTGAGCAGCATATCCGCCGCGAGAAAGCTACTTCCAATATCTGTACCGCTCAGGCGCTGCTCTCTATTATGAGTAGCATGTACGCAGTATATCATGGACCCACCGGCGTGAAGAATATCGCTCTGCGTGTTCACACATTGGCTAAAGTGCTCCAGACTGAACTTAAAAATCTTGGTTATAAACTTAGCTCGGAGAAAATATTTGATACCATCACTATTGATACCAATAGCGACAAACATCTCTTCGCAAATATCCAGACCATAGCGATCAAACACGAAACTAACTTCTACTATAGCTGCAATAACTTCGTCTCCATCTCTATAGATGAAACCACACAACCGGAAGATGTCGCTGACCTGATCAGCATCTTCGCGGAAGCAATAGGAAAAACTGCATACCAGGCAGATGTAGAAAAAATAGCTGCATCGCTGGATATAAAAGTCGAGCGCACCTCTACTTATATGACTCACCCGGTGTTCAACATGCATCACTCGGAGTCAAATCTCATGCGCTATATCAAGGCATTGGAAAACAAAGACCTCAGCCTCACCAAGTCTATGATCGCTCTTGGGTCATGTACGATGAAGCTCAACGCAGCAGCAGAACTGGAGCCGATCAGCTGGGCCGAGTTCGGCGGGCTACATCCATTCGCACCGGTCGATCAGGCAGCAGGTTATCAGGAGATCATTCACGAACTCGAAGGATACCTCTCTGAGATCACAGGCTTCGCCGCTACTTCCCTACAGCCAAACTCCGGCGCGCAAGGCGAGTATGCAGGTATACAGGTCATCCGCGCTTATCAAAAAGATATCGGACAGGGTCACCGCGACGTGGCCATCATCCCGGCCTCTGCTCACGGTACCAATCCTGCTACCGCAGTGATGTGCGGCTGCAAAGTAGTGGTCGTAGCAACAGATGACAAAGGCAATATCAACTTCGATGACTTGGTCGCAAAGGTAGAAGAACATAAAGACAACCTCTGCTGCTTCATGGTCACCTATCCGTCCACACACGGCGTATTTGAAGACAATATCAAGGACGTCTGCGCGCTCATCCACGCCAATGGCGGACAAGTATACATGGACGGCGCTAACCTCAATGCGCAGGTAGGCCTCACCGGCCCCGGCTTCATCGGCGCTGATGTGAACCACATCAACCTGCACAAGACATTTGCTATCCCTCATGGCGGTGGCGGCCCCGGCATGGGCCCTATCTGTGTAGCAGCACACCTCGCCCCATACCTTCCCGGCAATCCGCTGATCAAGACCGGTGGCGAGAAAGCGATCCACGCTGTATCATCTGCTCCATGGGGTAGCGCGAGCATCCTGCTGATCTCCTACGGTTACATCCGCATGTTAGGCGCAGAGGGTTGCAAGAAAGCTACTATGTATGCTATCATGAATGCGAACTATATCAAGTCACGCCTGGAAGATCAGTTCCCCGTACTCTATACCGGTGCTGCTAATGGCCGCGTAGCACATGAGCTCATCATCGACTTCCGCCAGTATAAGCATACCGTCGGCATTGAGGTGGAAGACGTCGCTAAACGCCTCATGGATTATGGCTTCCACGCTCCTACGGTATCATTCCCGGTAGCGGGTACGCTCATGATCGAGCCTACCGAGAGCGAAGACAAGGCTGAGATAGACCGCTTCTGCGACGCGCTCATCGCTATCAAAGGCGAGATCGAAAAAATACAGAACAAGAGCTGGGATGCCACAGACAATCCCCTCAAGAATGCACCGCACACCGTAGAGATGGTCACAGCAGAGAACTGGGAACACCAATATACGCGCCAGGAAGCAGCCTATCCGCTCCACTGGGTACGTGATGGCAAATTCTGGCCGTCGGTAGCGCGTATCAATAACTCCTATGGTGATCGTCACCTGATATGCACTTGCCCTGATACGGCGAGCTATGCATAATCAGAGAATAGATAATAACGAATAGAGAATAGTGGGGTGGGCTTTTAGCCCGCCCTTTTTCATTATTTAATATTGAGGACCCGGAGAGATGTTCCTATCTTTGACATAACATAAAGTCACCATGAAAACGAAACGTCTGATCCTGCTTTTAGGAGTACTTGTCACCATCACATCTGTCGGGCAGGATACCCAACCGAAATTCACTGCGCCCGCAGTTACTTTTTCCCAATCATTTGAAGCTTCCTTTACTGTATCTCCCGGCGATTGGGGAAATATTGTGCAGAAAGGAAACGCAGAATTCCGGCTAAGCTATACGTACGACGTTAAACCAGGAACTTCGGAATTTCTGCGTGAAAAGGGGATATTAACTGTGTACTTATACGACCTAAAACAACACGCCTTTGTTCCTTTGCCATATTCGTATCTCATGTCCGGTGTGGAGTTAAAGGCAACTTATGAATACAAAAACGGCTATGTAGTCCTGCATATTGATATTAAAAACAATACTCGCGAGCCCATATTGGATCCGATCCAATATAAGATCGTATTTCGCTAGAACCCTTTCTCATCCCATTCTTGATTCCAGACAAAGGGTGGATCATTTTATTCCTCATCCGCCGCCACCGGTTCCAATAGTACCTGAGTTTTGTATTTCCTCACGAGCCATATCGATAGCGGTATACCCACCAGTACCACCGGCCATATATTGAGCAGGAAAAGTGCGAGAAGCTGTATACCGCTCCAGCCTGTGGCCAGTGCAGCCTTTACCCTGGTTCCAAAACTTGCTTCGGCTACTTCGGGTTCTACAGGCTTGGGCGTTTCTTTTGATTTTTGTACAAGCGTCAGATAGATCGTGCTGAATGCCACCTGATCTTGCAGCAAGCGAACATTCCCTTCCAATGATTCTATTTCTTCGCGTATGTATCGGCGGTTATTTTCTATCACTATGATATCATTGAGCCTTGTGGCACGGTTGAGCAGTTCGGTATATCGCCTTTCTACTTCCTTCTTGGAGCGAAGGCGCGTTTCCATATCGACATATTGCGCGCTCACGTCATCTGCGGATATATCCTTGACATCCGTATAGACAGACTCCTTCATGATCTCCGCTATCAGCTTTTCAAATTTCGCGGGAGGTACCCGTATCTGCATTTTCTGCTGTATACCTGTAGCGTCCTGCGTGCGTTTGTCTATGACGGTATAGGCATCGTATGTTTCCAGCAATCCTGCCAATCGTCCATGAGAGCTATCAGCATCTTTCACCTGAAACATTACTGTTGCATTTTTGACGATCTGCGATCCGGCCTTTTCGCTGGCTGTCTTGGTGACTACATTCCTTTGCGCGGCCGCAGTATTATTAGCATCCGATGCTACTCCGAACCCTCCCATAGAGGCAGCCTGTACTGTGTAGACGCCGCCATTACTGGTCGCTGCATCAAAAGCTGTGGCCGATGATGCCGCATATGTGTATGAAACCGCTCCCCCGATTGCCAAATCCGGCACTGCTGTGTCTGTAAAAGAAGTCCCATGATCCGGCACTGTATTGTAAACCGGTTTTTTGAAGTCATTCTTATCTTCTATAAGGCCGGGAGTCGGCGGTGCAGCATTCATCGCTGCGGGCTGATCGCCTGTGACAGCAGCAGGTTTAGGTTTAGTATGGCATGCGGCCAACATCAATGATATAGCCAGGAGAGAGGATATTTTTTTCATAGCAGTATGGGTTGAAGTGGTTTAGCCAATATGGACCGGGTATGATAAAGACGCAGCCTCAACTGGCATGTCATACATCCTCATCAAAAATTAACAAGTTTTTAGACGGGCACTTATTTCTCCGGCTCTATAGCTTCCAGCTTTTTCTCCTCGATCTTCGCCTCCAGTCCTTCCGCCTTCATGCTCACCCGTATCAGGCCAAACAGACTCATATAGACATTAGCGATCCACACCAAGGCAAAGCCAGCAAGGATATATCCTCTCCAGTCATCTATCAGTAGTTTATATCCGGTAAAGATCAGGAAGCCTATGGTCACATAGTGACTGAAACAATACTCGCAGGTAAAGAGATAAAAGAATTTCCTCGTCCATATGGTTTTGCCCTGCACACTACGTCGCTGGCACCATTCCCGTGGTTCACGAAACACCTCCTCATGCGTCACCGTCCATGCCACACAGGCTATCGGAATAGCGAGTACAAAGAGCCATAATATTTGGGTAAGTAGGGTTGGCATATTAATGTGACAACATTTTTTATGCCAAAGAGTGAGAGACTTTCCAAGTCTTTGGAGGAGAGTCAGGTTTCCCTAAAAAGCAGATCATTTTTTTGAGCTGAAAGACTTGGAAAGTCTACCTCTCCGGGAGCTTAAATACAATGTCATTGACTTAAGAAAAACAAGCCATTCTTATGGAGCTTTGTATTTTTGACTTCCCGTATCTACAAATAGTAAGCCCCTAAGAGACTGCCCTTGTCGGGATTCCAACATTTAAAATTTAGTTGTTATTGCTTCTGGCTCGCCCTAAATCCCTGTAGGGACTTAAATACATTGCAATGGGCTGAATGCAAATAGCATAGCGTAACAGCCTAAGTCAATGATATTGGGCTCAAATAGGCGGAGATCACAACCTATCCGACACTTAGCAGGTTACGCTTGCGCCTTTCTTCTTCTCGTATTTTCCCCAAAGGAGATCATACGCTCCTGCTG
>JAOQAO010000073.1 GCA_025963485.1 Bacteroidota bacterium
AGCTGTGAATGCCGGAATATCACCATTACCACTATTACCAGTTCCGACACTACCATTAGAAGAAGTCCAATCGAATGAAGTACCAGACACGGAACCCGTAAAAGGTATCCCTCCTATAACGAAATCACCGTCACAGTATGCCTGATCAGATACAGTATTTACATCAGGTGTAGGATTGACAGTAATATTAAAGGTAGTTGTCGGCCCATTTGCACAGCCCGGCTTGGTCGGCGTGACCGTGATCACATCTGTGTCCTGTGCTGTTCCGGCGTTGGTCGCTGTGAATGATGCGATATTGCCGCTGCCGCTTGATGCCAATCCTATCGTATTGACCGATCCGGTCCAGTTATATGTAGTAGCCGTGCCTGTGAAATTGACTGCAGAAGTATTGCTTCCATTACATACGGTCTGGTCAGATACTGCATTCACCGTAGGTGATGATGTGACAGTCACATCAAAGCTGCAAGTGGAAGATGCACCGAGATTATCAGTGGCGGTATAAGTAACTGTAGTAGTGCCCGGCGGGAATGCACTACCGGAAGCATGATCCGGAGTCAATGTGACCGAGCATCCTTCGGGATCCGTAGCTGTAGGCGCTGTCCATGTAGGATTAGTACTGCATGTGCTGAAGTTAGACGGGCATGACGAAATCGTAGGAGCCAGATTGGCCACGCTACCTACATTGAGGGTGGTAGAGCCTGTGGTGCCACTGAATCCCTGCAACTGTACATAATAGGTATGGCCGGGGATGAGGCACTTAGCATCTATCCATGATGAAAAGTTTACTCCTCCATGATTTTCTCCCTCATCATCATCAGCCGCGATAAGTGTCCATCCGGAGAAAGAACCGCAGGCTGGACCATCCCAAAGAGCGAGCTCTGTATCGAAACCCGGAGCCAGGATCGTATCATGGCCGGAAGCTGAAGCTACCCAGGTAAACCAAACAGTATTCGTCAAAGATGTACCAGTGCACCAATTGGTTTGGGCATAACAGTCGGCACCCAGAGGCGGCATGACTTCTCCCGCCTGAGTGGTGGCATTAACATTGCTATATGGTCCATTGACGCCTGCAGAGAGAGGGATGGCGCTACAAACGTCGTCATTGGTCGGAGGCGTCGGCGCAACCGTCGATGTCACCGTGAATGTATAAGTCCAGGTGTTCCCTACAGAGAAATTGGCAGCTACATAGGCCATATATGTACCAGGAGCTATAGGATAGCTTAGTGCATAGGTACCACCACCATTACCAGGTGAGTAGGTAGCATCATTGGTTGTATTCCAGTCCATAAATCCATTGAAGGAAGCTGGGCCACCTATATTATAATCAATCTGTGTGATCTGGAATCCTGCCGGTATGTCAACATTAAAAGCATCCTGAAAATCGCCAGGCGTAGTGACCGTGCCACTCACAATGAAAGTACCCGCAGATCCGAAAGTGAAAGTCGGATATGGAGTGCCTGCCACTGTCGGGAGATCAGCGCCTTCCGTATAGCTTTGTGCTGATGCGGAGAAACCCGCAAGCAGGGCAAGCCCTGCGAAAACTAATGTCTTGATGTAGGTAGTAAAATTTCTCATGAAATATATTATAAGGTTTACTATTCGGGTTGAAAAGACGGTTTATATATAGAAGGCTGAAACCAGCCCCGGTTTACATTTATTTATTATGGGCAAACAAATATGGTGAACATCTGACGTTAAAAGAACTTTTTGTTATGAATTGCGTTAAGAGTGATTAAGATGCACATAGTATGCACTTGCCTCTACTTTAATAATGCGATTGGTTTTTACAGGTTATATCTACTCAGGTTGAAAACAGCACATTTCTACTTCTAATACCAGATTACCGGCCATTTTCCGCAGTATCCAGCTTTAATTTAATGTTTGCAATAATACTCAAGTTGGTTTAATTAACACCACTTAACAATCCACACGTTATGCACTTTGTATTTTTTAAAGGTCATATATAAAATATAAAGGCAGAAATAATGATATCCACATTCACTTGATCCTGCATATTGTCAGGGTGAATTGCTCAAAAGATTCGGTGTTCAGAATTGTGTACTCCATTCACACCTTGTGTATCCTTTCGCAATATTTGTATACAGGCGGAGTTATATATTTACTCACAGCATGAAGCGCACACTCATCCGGATATCTCTGGGCATATTGATCACCCCATTATTATTGTCTGTCTTACTTTTGGTGGGGGGATATTTATTTCAGGATAAAGCTAAAGCGTTTATCAAGGCCAAGATCAATGAGCAAGTCACCGTGCCCATCGAAATAAAAGGCGGGATGGACTTCTCCTTGCTTCAGCATTTCCCATATGCATCTGTGACTTTCCGCGATGTAGTGATCAAAAATAAACTCAAAGGTGGCCGCGAAAACCTGTTGCAGGTCAAAGAATTCTCCTTCCTGTTTAATATGTGGGGGCTCTTTGGCAATAAGATCGAGGTATCACGTGTCTATGCCTCGGATGGGTCGCTTAATCTCTATATAGATACTAAAGGCAATGCGAATTATGACATTTTTAAAAAATCTGCAGACAACAAACCATCCGGCGGCCTCAATCTGGACCTGAATAAAGCGATCGTGAAGAACGTGCGCTTCACTTATCTCACAGCCGATCAGGCAGAAGACATCCAGCTCAATATCTACAAGCTCGACCTTGGAGGCAATTTCCGCGCAGAACGATTCGCGCTGGATGCGAAAGGCGGACTGATGATAGACCTGCTACGCATCAATGGCAGTGACTACCTGGTCAAAAAGGTTTTCCAGGCAGATATCACTATAGACGTCAATCAAAAGGAAAATAAATTTGCACTGAATAAAGGCAACATCGAGATCGAGAAAAACAAATTCGATGTCAACGGATATTTCATCAGCAGCAAAAAGAATACCTATGTGAACTTCAATGCGAGCACTAAAGGAAAAGACATATCGAAGCTAATCGCTCTAATCCCTATACGATATACGGAGAAGCTCGCCGATACTGAGGGCAGTGGCGGATATACCGTCACTACCAAAATATGCGGGCATATACGTCCCGGTATCAATCCGGTGGTAGAGGTCAGCGCCTCGCTGCACGATGCGGAGATACAAGTACCGAAGATCAGTAAACCACTTACACATGTTGCGGCGGAAGGTTATTATCGCCTCGACTCCACAGGTGATGACCGTCTCATCGTCAGCAAATTTCATTCTGAGTTCAATGGTTACCCGCAGCAGTTTGATCTGAAGCTCCTGCATCTGCGTGAACCTGATATTGACTTCTCGGCTGACGGTACCGCAGACCTGCATGAACTTCGCGCATTCTTTTCAGATTCCGTTTTGCAGAATGCACAAGGCCTGATCACTTTCAGTAAATTTCATATCAAGGGAAACAAAAAAGACTTCGATGATGCACAGAACTCAAATATCAAAGCATCCGGTGAGTTTGAACTGAAAGATGTAGGAATCGAGGCCGGCAATGTAGACTATAAAAACATCAATGGCCACCTCTCCTATCATGACAACGATATCGCGATCAAAGATCTGTCTGCTAATTTTCTTAATACAGAGTTTATATTTCAGGGCACAGTAACCAACCTCCTCGCCTATTCCATATCGCAGGACAAACGCAATAACACCGAGGACATTCCACTAGGTGTCAATGGCTCGCTAAAGATGAAAAGCTTTGACTTGTCTAATATGCTCAAGACATACGACAAGAAAGGCAAAACTCATCACGACGATGATAAAAA
>JAOQAO010000114.1 GCA_025963485.1 Bacteroidota bacterium
CTGCCAAAACAAAATGAATTACCTGCACTTACGAAGCGTGTAGAGAACGCCAATATGCAGTTCCGTACCAAACTCGCGCAGCTGCTGCCTCGTCCCAACGTCGCACCAAAGCCGGTACCCGATAGGATAGGAGAGCCCTCTACGATCAAACATGTGATCTATGTCATCAAAGAGAACCGCACATATGATCAGGTGCTGGGTGATATGACAGGAGGCGATGGTATGAAGTCGCTCTGCATCTTTGGTGACTCCGTCACGCCCAATGAGCACCGCATCTCGCGCGACTTTCTTCTCCTCGATAACTACTATGCCTCCGGCAAATCATCTGCCGAGGGCCATCAGTGGGCTGATGCAGCGATGACATCAGACTATGTGGAGAAGATGGTGCGTGCCTGGTTTCGCAGCTATCCGCATGTGCAGGAAGATGCGCTGGTATACAATAAGGAAGGCTTTATCTGGAATAATGCACTCGATCACGACAGGACCGTTCGCATCTATGGGGAGGCCTGCCTGCCCGAGTGGCAGGGCAAACAGGATTGGGCGGATGTCTATGATCTGTACAAAAACTCAAAGCCCTTTATTTTTAAAAATGAAACGACTATCTCGCGTGTGCGTCCCATCATGTCGGAGACCTATCCCTGCGGCGATGTTATCTCGATCACCGATCAGCTGCGTGCAGATGCTTTTATCAAAGAATTGAATGAATATGCAGCCAAACCCGGCGACCAGTGGCCCCAGCTCATGATCATTGCCCTGCCCAACGACCATACCGCAGGCACCAATCCGAAATTTCCCACACCTAAGTCTATGGTCGCAGACAATGACCTTGCGCTCGGGCGGATAGTAGATGCCGTCACCCACAGCCGCTTCTGGGATAGCACTGCGATCTTTGTGACGGAAGATGACTCGCAGGATGGCTGGGACCACGTATCAGCTTATCGCACCACGGGCTTTGTCATGAGCCCATACTCACACCTCCACCACACCGTTCACACCAATTATAATCAAACCTGCATGGTCCGCACCATCGAGCAGATACTGGGCATCCCGCCCATGAATACCATCGATGCCACAGCACTCCCTATGTTCGACTGCTTCGCAGGAAAACTAGATACTACGCCATATGTTTTTGCGAAAAACCTCACACCAATAGACGGTATGAACAAAGCCGAAAGCTCTCTTCACGGCGAGGAGCTACGCTACGAGCGCTTGTCATCCACACCACAGTTCGCCCACGTCGACGCCGGCGACGACGACCTGATGAATCACATCCTCTGGTACTACGCCATGGGTAAAAAACCTTATCCTCATCGCATGACCCTGCCTAAAAAGGATAGGAAGGATGATGATGATTGAGTGCCTTAATGATGAATGATAATCTCATTACCTTCGTGATCGTGATGATAGCCGTGGTGGTATATCTCCGTGTGATGTGGATAGTGAGAATGCTCCCATCCGTGACGATGATGATAGTAGACCCCATCCCTTACTTCTACTTCGCAGGATGCCAGAAATATTGATATTCCTATAATGGCCAATAGTAACTTTTTCATGACCTTACTTTTCATAGATAGCTACAAACATCAGACCAATGAAAGCTACTGATAGCCTATATGTTCTTATCAGAAAAGCAGGAAAAAAATACCCGCAGCCGAAACCATCTTCCGACCACGGGTCACGCTAACTATAAAACGCTTTCACAATTATATATCTTGAGCATTGATGCAAAGTAACTTCGCGTTCTTAGCGCTCTTTGCGTTTGAATTGTATTTGAATTTACCCTTTGTGCGCTTATTGTATTTACTTCTGTATTACTTTGCGCCCTTAGTGTGAAATGTATTCTTCGCGTTTTCGCGGGAAACATGTATTTGTATTAAAACTTCGTGAGCTTACATGCATTCCCTTATGTATTTTCTTCGTACCCTTCGTGTAAAATGTATTCTCCGCGTCTCTGCGCCTCCGCGGTTATACCGCCTTAAGACCCACTCGGCAGCGCCGCAAAATTGCTCCTGATCTCATCCAGCGAGCAGGTCTTATACTCTAGCTTTGGCGGCAGCGGGCTCGATGTATTTATCTTCGCCACGGCCAGTTGCGGCTTGCCATCGGTCACTTTGATCGATATGATGCGCACCTCTTTATTCCTTGGTACCCTGCTCGACTCATATCCTTCTTCTGTTTTGCCCAGTGGCAGGCAGCTATTGATATCGCTGAATACCATGTACATCTTCACATCATCTTGTTCTTTCACCCTGAGCTGTACGAGTTGCGTCGATGGTGTTTCTACGAAACGGTCACAGTTGATCCAGCCTAGCTGGCTCACAGCTGCGATATAGCCGGTCACGTCTTTCTTGTCCACCAGTCCTAGTTCCGCACAGCGCTCCATGATCTTGCCTTGCAGCTTGCTCATCGCATCACCGATACGCCTCGCCTGGTACAGTGAGTCATATACCTGGTCATAGCTCGATACATAGAATGTAGGGACCCCTTTGCTATCCTCGCTTGTAAAGGCATTCGCATCTGCTATCTCCGCATTCATATAGTTATAGTGATAATAGTTGAAATAGACCTCACCCAGTATTGCGCGCAGATCCTCATGCTGTGTAGACGGGATTTCCTCTATATTCCGTTCGTAGCTCATCAGGCGCGTTTCGTTAGTGATGGGTCTGATTTCTACCGATTTGATCAGCTTATTGATATTGCCCGACGCGCTATATTCATACAGACACCGGAAGTAATACCTCGCTATCGTCTTACGCCTGATACCTTCCGCTTCAAATGCCTTTACATCTTCCTTGTATTTTTTTTCCGCCAGTTCATAGGCCCTCATATTAGCCTGATACGCGACTTGCTTTTTCAGCGACTCCTGGTACTTCTTATATGCCTGCGTGTAGAGCTTCAGGTCTTCCGCCTCTATTTTTTTCTTCTTGTGGAATGCCTTCTCCATAGCAGTGCCGGTATAGAATGTACCTCGTACAGGTTCCTCTACTATCAGCGGTGCACGCGGCTTTGTGGGCTTGACGGGTACTTTTACATTATTAGGTTGAGTGGGTATGGCCGGGCGCACCCTGTCTGTGATATACACTTTAGCCAGCAGTGAGCGGTCTATATCGATCGGCACCGTTTTGACATTCTGTTCAAAGGTGCCCTTGTCTGCCACCTTCCAGTTCATCCGCTGGTCACCATGACGCACGCCGTAGAATAGCTTCATGTCCTTATCAGTTTTCAGCGCTGGTATGGCTACGTTGATAGGTTTTGACTGATCGATGGAAACACGCTGTCCGTTGGCGCTCGCATCTATATATACCATGCCGCGTGACTCCAGCAGCTGCCCATCGCTCACAGAGCTAAGGTCCTGCGCGAGGAAGTCCGCCATGTTCAACGCTTCTTTTACGGTCACTGTTATTTTGCCAGAAACCTTTCTGCCATCGCTGTTGACAAATGCCTCGGCCGGGATCGAGATCGTCGTGTTGTTCCTGCACTTGATCTCGCCGCCAGCACCAGCATCTACCTGGTATTGCTGTTCCGTATTCGCACCCAGCGATTGGAATATCTCCTGCACATTGCTGAAATATGTCAGGCTTACCTCGATGTCTACCTTGCGGTTTTCGCTCTTCGAGAGTTCATCGCCTTTGCGGCCCAGGCCGCGTGTGACGCACTTCACGGCTTTGATGTTTTTCTCCATCAGGTAGTCCTGTACGGTTTTTGCACGGCGCTCTGAGAGCTTCTGGTTGTATCCCGCAGAGCCGTCCACATCTGCGGAGCCGTAGATAGAGATGGAGAACTCGCCAAGGTCTTTCAGCGCCGTCGCCATGCTGTCCAGCTGGGTTTGTGCCGTTGTATTGAGTTGGGAAATGTCTACATCAAAGTAGACTGCGCGCCTGACCATGGTGGAGTCCGATGCATGCATCGCTCCTGCGGCCAGAAATAAGAGTAGGGTAGAGAGAAGTAATTTTTTCATACAGGTATAACTGGTTTGGTACGAAAAAGTAACGGCAGCTACCCGAAAAAAATTATGGGTAAAATAACTTTCCGAAGAAAGCGTTATATGGTGATGGCGTCCGCCAGATTGCCTTGCGGTTTACACCCATGCTAGCTTAAAAAAAGCACACATGGATACCTATCAGCTTAGAGCATAATGGCAGAAGCCCGATAGACACGGCTACAAAGATCCAAACCCGCAGGTAATTCAGCTTTTTCCAAAGCGTCGTTTGCTCCAGCAATGCTGACGTGCCACCGCCTTCATTAGCTATTTTCTGAAACTCCATAATGTTTGGTGCAAAGTAAAGGATCGTCCATACCCTGACTGCAAAGTGTATGGCAAATAAGATCAGCAGCCAGTTTCGCACCACGTCCAGGTGCCAACAAAAGATGATAGCAATAATAAAGGTAAGCTCATGAATAGAATGCAGCGCTATCCAGAATGTCTTTAGGTCAATAGCATATTTCCCTCCCAGCATCTGGAATGACTCCGGCGGCGCTGCCGTCCACTTCGGTATCAGCACAGCAGTCTCAAATATCTGCGCGCCATTCATCAGGAAATATACAAGCGTAGTGAGCAGGAGCCAGGTCTCTGCTCTGGATAGATAGTCTGTGCTGATAGTATTCATATTGTTTGCCTTTTATTTTTTGGAACCAGTTCTTTTGCCCGATTTGCGAAGGTCCACTGTGACCTCATTCATGATATCTATAATGGAGAGCATATACCTTTCTATGATCTCCTTTTCTTGCTGCGGCAGTTTTGCCATGAGGTTCACCATTTTATTTTGCAGTCCGGCCAGGACATTTCCGAATAGCTTGGCCGCATTTTCATGATTCGGTACGATCATGATCTTTCTCCGGTCTTTCTTATCCGCCTCTCTCTTGACTAGCTTCTTTTTCTCCAGCCTGTCTGTCAGGCCTGTCACCGCTCCTGTGGTCAATCCGGTCCGCCTTGACAGTTCACCCGCCGTCATAGACCCGTTCTGCATTAGTATGCCCAGGTACTTATGATCTGCGGAGGCTAGCCCGATCCTGCGCGCCACTGCGTCGTGCATCAGCACCGTAGCATCCGAAAACTTTCTGCCCAGGTCGCTGATTGCCTGGATGCTTGTCCTGTCAATGTTTTTACTCATGTTATTTTGATTAAATAGTATCTTAGTTAATAAGATACTTAATTTCAAAGGTAAAACTTATTCCCAAAAACCAATAGATGAGGTAATTTTATTTTACTACCTTTCTCTCATATATGAATTGGAGATTAAAACTCGTGCTGCTCTTCACCAACCTCACCAGGCCCATCGATGGTGAGCGTGATGGCATAGATATAAAAGAACTGCGCCGCAAGGCTGATGTGTCTGCGCGTCTCGGTTCTCGCATCTTTGACCGCAAGGTCATCGTGGCTCATGTGACTGACACCAGTGCTGACGGCGTACCGATGCGCATTTATCAGAATAGCGATAAGCCAAACCAGCGGGTCATCATCTACTATCACGGTGGAGGCTTTGTGCTGTATGGCCCCGAAAGCCATGACTATGTATGCCGCCGCCTGTGCGCGATGAATGACTGTGTGGTCGTATCGGTCGACTATCGTCTCGCACCGGAGCATACGTATCCCGCTGCGCATGAGGATGCGTATACAGCGATAAAGTGGGTGAGAAACAACATCGCCCACTATGGCGGCGATCCAAATGACATAGTCCTCGCAGGCGACAGCGCCGGTGGCAATCTCTCTGCCTGCATGGCCCACCGTTGCCGCAATGAAAACATACCACTCACGGCTCAGGTTCTCATCTATCCATGGATCGACGGCAAACTCAATAATCCATCTATCACCAGAAACGGCGAAGGATATTTGCTCACCTATCCAACCATGCTCTGGTACCAGAAAAAATATACACCGCGGGTAGAAGATCAATGTGAGCCCGGCGTGTCTCCCTGCTATGAGGCTGACCACACTGGCCTTGCACCGGCATTCATCCTCACTGCCGAGTTCGATCCGCTGCTGGATGATGGATACAAATACTGTGAGCAGCTAAAAGCCGCTGGCAATAATGTAAAGTACACTGAGTACCCCGCGCTGATACATGGGTTCTTCAATCTGCCGCGGGTAGACAGGCATGCGATGAAAGCTTATTGGGATATCAAGGAATTTTTGAGTGACCTTCAAAAGAAAAGATGAATCTTACTTTAACTCAAGAGTTATTTTTGATTATTGCAGAAGCCTGAGTAGGGAATTTTTTTAGCAACCACCTCAAGACATCTATTTGGTCTTTTCCTGGGGCGCGTCGAATTTGGGCAAGTAACTTTATTGCTTCCGGCCTGTTTAATGTCAAATTCGAAGCTCCTTCATTACACACAGAGCAAATAGCTCTCAGATTTGAAGCTTCATCCTGGCCCCCCATAGATTTGTCTATGATGTGCCCAATATGCAAACGAGCTTTTCTTCCCCCATCAGCGATTTGGGGCTCTCCTGCAGCTATCCCGCACATTTGACATGTGAATCCATTCCTGTCTAGGACAAATGCTCTTAGCTCTTTGGATATACCTCTTTCAAAAGCCGGAAGAGGTTTGGTATCTACTAAAAGGTATTCACCCGGCTTTAATTCACTCCTGTCATTATGGGTGACAATATTCATTCCTTCCTCATTACGGAGCTCTCTTACACGTCTCCCCCATTCGCTCGTACCCGCGACTTTGCCCAAAGTTTTTGAGTTAAGGACTTTGCCTACGTTGCGTAAAAAATAATCACGCAATTTCGCTCTTGAGCCTGGTGCTCTTACTGCTTTTTTCGTCATATTGAGATAGCGCATTTTTTATCGATAGTCCGACCGCTTTAGCGACTGGTGGAGGGAAGGCATTCCCGACCTGTCTATATGCAGGAGTTTTCTTTCCCGAAAACCTCCATGTTTTTGGAAATCCCTGTACCAATGCAGCCATTTGTAAAGTAAGTCTTGGCATTGAGGAGAATCCGTTTACCGGAGGCGAGTCAGCTAAACCTTTGCCGTCGATCCCTAATAGAGCCCATGCTTGTTTTGCTCTGGTAGGACCTAAGTCTGCCCCTCCGTGCTTTTTAGAGCCGCCGACTATTGTAGGAGCAATTTTATTAGCTTGTTTTTTCCAACTTTCAATGTTGTTCCATCCTAGTGAGTTCATTTCTTCATAAAGCAGTTCACCCACTGTAGGCGGCGGTGAGGAATTTATTTCTGGCCACTTAAAAAACTTAAAATATTCCTTTTTCAAAGCAACTAAAACTGCTCTAGGCCTAAGTTGAGATACACCGAAATTTGAGGCATTTATAAGCTGCCAATCGCATTTATAACCCAGTTGGGTTAACTCTTTAATAATATGCTCTCTATAACTCCTGAACTTTTCATCTAATATTCCACGGACATTTTCGAGCATTACCGCTTTGGGATTACACTCGCCAATTAAACGAATTGCCTCAGGGAAAAGGTCTCGCTCGTCCAAATGCCCTAATTGTTGCCCCGCAATAGAAAATGGCGGACATGGAACTCCGCCTGCAAACAAATCTATATTCTTATAGCGTTTTGCGGAAAACCGACGGAGGTCACCATTGATGACGTTCCATGACGGCCTATTGGACTTTAGTGTTTCACAAGCTAAAGGTTCAAGTTCGACCAATGCAATATGCTCAAATCCCGCTTGCTCAAGTCCCAGAGCTTGTCCGCCTCCTCCAGCGCAAATTTCAATCGATGTATATTTCACTTTTCTTATCCTTATTCCAAATTTATACATTTTCATTTCTCTCGACTAGCGAATCTATCCACATGTGCCCTACCTCAATCCCACTTCGGCGCAGTAGCAGGATTGGTCAGCCGCTCATTTTTATTCAGCGCAAAGATCGCCGCCATCTCCTCCTCACTTATCTCAAAGTCAAAGATGTTGAGGTTCTCTATGAGGCGCTCGTGATGTGTGGTTTTAGGTATCACCACCACATTGGGCTGCTGTACCATCCAGCGGAGTGCTATTTGTCCAGCGGTCTTCTTATGCTTCGCTGCTATATCGAGCAGCATTTCATCTTTTGCGACCTGGCCCATGGCCAGAGGCCTGTATGCGGTGAGAAACATATCATATTCTTTCAGGTAGAAGAGCATCTTCTTTTGCGACAGATAGGGATGGTACTCCACCTGATTGCAAATGATGGGAGCTATCTGGCGGGCCTTTTCTATCTGCTCAATATTGAAATTGCTTACGCCTACATTTTTCGCATAGCCATTGCGCATGGCTTCGTAGAGGAGTTCGGCACCCGTTTTATTGGCCTCATCATCCGATGGCCAGTGCAGGAGCAGCAGGTCTACACGGTCCATCTGTAATTTTTTAAGGCTCTGCTCTACTGCTGGTATCAGCCCTTTAAAATCCGCAGGCCAGACCTTCGTTGTGATAAAGATCTCATCTCTGCTGATCCCGCTGTTTTTGATCGCTTTGCCTACTTCTTCTTCGTTGCCATATATCTGTGCGGTGTCGATATGGCGGTAGCCCATTTGCAGCGCATCCTCTATAGACTTGACTGCGTCAGGGCCGGTGAGCTTGTAGGTGCCAAGCCCTACTTTAGGTATAGTTGTGTTGCCTATGGTGAGTGTATCTGATGACATGTGTATCTTTTTTCTTTTGGCAAAGGTAATCCGAACAATTCATAATCCTGATACTTATAGTATGGGCATTGTATTGAAGCCTCATGTCGACCTATCGGCGGATTATATATAATAAAATCAAATGTATCTTCTTATTTGGAAAAGTATTTATGAATATTTACATTCACCGTACAGACAAAACAATCATGGCCACTGTTATCACATCTGTTCACCACCACCATCTTGGCTAGCGCCGGGCGTGGAGATCAGTTGTATATCAGTACCTCAACTTAAATCAAGCCCGCCTTTATGGTGGGCTTTTTATTTTATATGGAAAACAGGATACGCATTGCGGTGCAAAAATCAGGCAGGCTCAACGAGGACTCGCTGAAGTTATTAAAAGAATGTGGCATAGCTATAGACATGGGTGAGGACCGCCTCAAGGTCTCTGCTGCCAATTTCCCCATGGATGTATTCTTCCTCCGCAATAGCGATATCCCGCAGTATATAGAAGACGGCGTCGCCGATATCGCCATAATTGGCGAAAATCTTCTTATAGAGAAACCTCATCGCGTGAGCCTCATCAGGAAGTTGGGCTTCAGCAAATGCAAGGTCAGCCTCGCCATTCCGAAATCAGAAAATTATGGCGGGCTCGAATATTTCAATGGGAAAAAACTAGCCACCTCCTATCCGAATACACTGGATCAGTTTCTGAAAAAGAATGAGCTTCAGGCGGAAATACATGAGATATCCGGCTCTGTCGAGATAGCGCCCAATATCGGCCTGGCTGATGGTATCTGTGATATCGTCAGTTCGGGATCGACCTTATTCAAAAATGGCCTGAAAGAGGTCGAGGTCATCCACCGCTCCGAGGCTGTGCTCATATCAGGGCAAAATCTCGATGCAGCGACTCTGGCGATATTAGGCAAGCTCCTTTTCAGGATCAATGCCGTACTCGCTGCGCGAAATAATAAGTACATCCTGCTTAATGCGCCCAATGATAAGCTCAATGAGATCGTGGCATTGCTACCCGGCATGAGGAGTCCTACCATACTGCCTCTTGTGGAGGAGGGCTGGAGTTCACTTCACTCTGTGATCAATGAGAATGAATTTTGGGATAAGATAGATGCACTGACCGCTGCCGGAGCGCAGGGCATATTGGTAGTCCCTATTGAGAAAATGGTTCAATAAAAGGCACGATGCAGATAATAAAATATCCCCGGAAGGACGAACTGCCTCAGTTGCTCACGCGGCCGGGTCAGGATAATAAGGCGGAAACTATCACTTCTGTGCAGGGTATACTGGATGACGTCCGGCTCAATGGTGATGAAGCGGTCATCAGATATACACAGCAATTTGACAAAGTATCCCTTACAGAAATGGCCGTCAGTCGCTCAGAGGTATCAAAAGCAGTAAAGCACCTTGATAGCAAGCTCAAGGCTGCTATCAAAGTGGCCTATGCCAATATCTATAAGTTTCACCTCGCGCAAAAAACCAAGCCAAGCAAGATACAAACCATGCCCGGTGTCACTTGCTGGCGCGATAGCCGTCCTATCAGTGATGTCGGCATATATATACCGGGAGGCAGCGCGCCGCTTTTTTCGACCGTGCTGATGCTTGCTATTCCGGCGCAGATCGCAGGTTGCCGCAAAGTGGTGATGTGCACGCCTCCTTCATCAGATGGCAGTGTACATCCTGCTATACTCTTTGCCGCTCAGCTATGCGGCGTCAGGCACATCTATAAAATAGGAGGGGTACAGGCTATCGGTGCTTTGGCCTTTGGTACTAAGCAGGTACCATCTGTCGATAAAATATTCGGCCCCGGCAATAGCTATGTGACCATCGCAAAACAGCTCGTGCAGCAGAGCGGCATAGCTATCGACATGCCAGCCGGCCCTTCGGAGGTCCTCGTAGTCGCAGATGATAGTTGCGAACCTTCCTTTGTCGCTGCTGACCTGCTCTCTCAAGCAGAGCATGGTCCCGATTCGCAGGTGGTGCTGGTTTCCTTTAATACAAAGCTGATCGATGCTATCCATACAGAAGTATATAGGCAACTCGATAGGCTGCCGCGTAAAGATATAGCGACCCAGGCGCTCACAAATTCAAAAGCCATCCTCGTCCGCAATAAGAAACAGGCAGCAGAGATCATAAATGCCTACGCTCCCGAGCACCTCATCCTTGCAGTCCGCGATACTGATTTTTATGTGCAAAACGTCGATCATGCGGGATCAGTTTTTATCGGAAACTATACGCCCGAAAGTGCTGGCGACTATGCCAGCGGCACTAATCATACATTGCCTACCTCAGGTTATGCGCGGGCATACTCCGGAGTATCGCTGGATTCTTTTACCAAGAAAATAACCTATCAACAGATCACACAAAAGGGTTTGCAGGCGCTCGGTCCTGTCATAGAGACCATGGCCCGGGCGGAGCAACTCTACGCACATAGCCAGGCGGTAAGTATCAGATTGCAAAAGATCAAAAAGAAGTAATGTTTGAGCTCGACAAAATAATACGCGCCAATATAGGCCGCCTGAAACCTT
>JAOQAO010000120.1 GCA_025963485.1 Bacteroidota bacterium
CCATAGCAACGAAAATGCCTCGCCGGGATACTATAGCGTAATACTCGACCAACCACATATCAGGCTGAGCTGACGGTAGGCAAGCGGACGGGCTGGCATAAGTATACATTCCCTAAATCGGGGCAAGCCAACATCATCCTCGATATGAATCACCGCGACCGTGTCACCACTGCCGAGATCAATGTGACCAGCGACCGCGAACTCACAGGCCATCGCTGCAGCACGAGCTGGTCAGATGAGCAGCATGTTTACTTTATGATGCAGTTTTCGAAGCCATTTAAAAAGAGTGGCATCTATAAAGGTGGCATCTTGTCGGATAAAAGGAAACATGGTAAAGGGATATTGCTTCGCTCCTATGTGACCTTTGATACGCAAGAGGGCGAGGCGGTCTATGTGAAAGTCGGTATCTCTGCCGTGAGTATAGAAGGCGCGCGCAAGAATCTCGAAGCCGATCAGGCGGGATGGGATTTTGATAAAGTAGCATTCGACGCAAAGCAGCAATGGAATAAAGAGCTGAGCAAAATCGAAATCGAAAGCAAAGACAGCGCAATGATGAGGACCTTCTACACTGCTATGTACCACGCGATGACCGCGCCATACCTATACCAGGATGCAGATGGCAAATACCGCGGCATGGACAGGCAGATACATGAGACAAAGAATTTTGAGTACTATACGGTCTTCTCTATATGGGATACTTATCGTGCGCTGCATCCATTGCTGGCGCTGATAGACAGGAAGCGGACGTCAGACTTTGTGAATACTTTTGTAACGCAATACCAGCAGAGCGGACTGCTGCCTGTGTGGGAACTAGGCGGGCGCGAAACGAGCTGTATGATAGGCTTTCACTCTGTGTCGGTGATCAATGATGCTTATCAGAAAGGCATTGTAGCTCTTGACTCTATTGCTGCATTTGAAGCTGTGCTGCATACCGCTACTGCCACACATCATGATATGTACAAATACCGCCCGGCGAGATCGGGACTGGAGATCGTGTCACTATTCCGCTATGCGCATGGGTGGAATGATTATCAGAAACATGGTTTCATCCGCAGGTCTCGTGGCATGCAGAGCGTATCTAAGACACTCGAATATGCGTACGACGACTGGTGCGTCGCGCAGATGGCACGAAAAATGGGTAAGATGGATGACTACCGGAAATTCATCAAGCGTGCGGAGGGATATAAGTATCATCTGGATACGGTGTCGGGATTTATGCTGGGGAGGAGCAGGCATCTGGTGAAGCACTTCGATCCGGCGGCAGTGACGATAGACTATGTGGAGGGCAATGCCTGGCAGTGGTCATTCTATGTGCCTCATGATATATCGGGGCAGATGCGCCTGTTGGGTGGAAAAGAAAGGCTGTCAGGTATGCTTGATTCGCTATTCCGCGCGTCGACTACTGTTTATGGATACAAGCATGTGGATGTGTCCGGCCTGATCGGGCAGTATGCGCATGGTAATGAACCCAGCCATCAGATAGCCTATGAATATGACTATACAGGCCAGCCATGGAAGACGCAAGCCATGACCAGGCGCGTGATGAATGAACTCTACCGCGATCAGCCCAACGGCCTCGAAGGCAATGATGACTGCGGTCAGATGAGTGCCTGGTACGTATTTAGCGCGCTGGGGTTCTATCCGGTCTGCCCCGGGTCGGATGATTATGCTATCGGTTCATCACTGGTGGATAAGGCTACGATACATCTGGAGAGCGGAAAGCAGTTTGTGATAAGAGCTAATAGTAACAGTAAAACAAACGTCTATATCGGATCAGCACAACTCAATGGAGCAGCTTACAACAAAAGCCATATTAAGTACAATGACATCATGCAGGGAGGTGAATTAGAATTTAATATGACGGCAACCCCGAACAAAACATGGGGTTCTGATGTACCTGTAAGTAAAATAGACGAGTAGGAGATATAGTTTTATATTTCCGAATCTGTACATTTATAAAAAATAAAAACTGTCGTCATGAACTATAGCAACTCTAATAAACGCGTCGCCGTCATCGGCACAAACCGTATCCCCTTTGCCAGGCACATGTCTGTATACAGCACCGCGAGCAATCAGGATATGATGGTCGCCGCGCTCAACGGCCTGATAGAAAAATGCAAACTGCAAGGGCTGCAACTCGGCGAGGTAGCTGGCGGCGCAGTGGTGAAGCACTCGAGGGAGTTTAATCTCATGCGCGAGTCTGTGCTGATGACCTCCCTGGACCCGCGCACCCCGGCATGCGATCTGCAGCAGGCCTGCGATACAGGTATAGAGTCGGCGATCTATATAGCTAACAAGATAGCACTCGGGCAGATAGAAGTGGGCATAGCAGGCGGTGTGGACTCATCGAGCGATGTGCCTCTGGTTCTCACCGAAAGCCTGCGCAAAAAACTGCTCGCCATGCGCAGAGCTAAGACAACAGGACAAAGGCTAAAGTTGCTTTTTAGTATCAGATTCAAGGACTTGGCACCTGTACCCCCTATGAATGAAGAACCTCGCACTGGTTTGTCCATGGGAGATCATACAGAGGTGACCGCGAAATACTATCAAATACCACGAGTGGAGCAAGATGAGTTCGCACTCAACAGCCATCAGAAAATGGCAGCGGCGTATGAGCGGGGATTTTTCAAAGACTTAATCACACCATACCTCGGACTGGAGCGCGACAATAACTTGCGTACCGATACAAACATGGAGAAACTCGGCAAGCTGAAACCTGCCTTTGATAAAGTAAATGGAACGATGACAGCGGGTAACTCCTCTCCTCTCACGGACGGTGCATCATGTGTGCTCCTCGCTACTGAGGAATGGGCGAAGGCACATAACTTGCCAGTGATGGCTTATATCACCTTCGCGGAGGTGGCGGCGATAGAGTTTACCAATGAGAAACAAAACTTGCTGCTCTCGCCGGTATATGCCATGTCGCAGATGCTACAGAAAGCCAACATGAAGTTGCAGGATTTTGATTTCTACGAGATACATGAGGCCTTTGCAGCACAGGTGCTGGCCACGCTGAAGATATGGGAGAGCGAGGAGCTAAGTGCGAAGTTTGGCGTGAAGGCACTGGGAGCTATCGACAAGAGTAAGCTCAACGTCAATGGCAGCAGCCTTGGTGCAGGCCATCCATTTGCTGCTACGGGCGGAAGGGTGATTGCAACCCTGGCTAAATTACTACAGGAGAAAGGTTCTGGTAAAGGGGTGATCTCAGTATGTGCTGCCGGTGGTCAGGGGATCACGGCGATACTGGAGCGGTAGACCAGGGGATAAGACTTTCCAGGTTTCTTCGCTCAAAAAAGACATTCTGATTCTTTCGTTACTACAACTTCCTCCGTAAACCTGGAAAGTCTGTCAGTCAATGCGGTGAAAGCCAGTGTGATCGGCTACGATATGGTGGCTGGTGGTGGGTGAGTAGGCCGAGAAATAGCCCAGAGCATTATTTGAAAAATTGGATGGAGGATTGGCTGGCGCTGCGGAGAGACTGTTGATCGTGGATTCGTTGAGTGTGTTGAAATACTCGTAGACCGGTTTGTCTATTGCGTCGAGTTCCATCTGTATCGTGTCATTCTCATTGATAAAAAAGTCGGGGCTCACGTAGGTCTGTGTGG
>JAOQAO010000144.1 GCA_025963485.1 Bacteroidota bacterium
GTATTGTGCCCGCTATCTTTTTCCTGGGCCTGACATTCAATTTCCGGCGAAATGCGCCAGAAGATTTGACCACCTATTACAATAAATTGACAAAGAGAACTATTCTGCTGTGCAGTTTGAACCTGGTATTTTTACTTACGCCGGGTCAGGTATTCATCAAAATGATATATTGGAGCAACCCGGGACTGGAAAAACTGATGCTACAGAGATTGGACGATCCGAATAATATAGAATATCAGCGGCAACTAGATTCAATTTATAACAGGAGTGATTCACTGAATCAAACTAAATAATGCCTCACTCCTTCCCCTTCAAATACATCGTCGTCAGCGTACGAGCCCAGTAGCGTGGTACATTATATTCGCTCTGCAGGTGGGCTACGACATCATTTGACTTTTTGTCTTCAGCTTTGAAGGCGGTAAGAATTTTAATCCACTCGGCTTTTTCCTGCCTGTTTTTTCTACGACCTGTTCGTCGGTTACATTCCAGTAATCTTCCTTCATGATGAGCCATTTTTGTGTTTGCTAAAATAAAAAGAAGACAGATAGAGCTTCAGGAAATCTACTGCTCTTCTTCCTTCCAGGCGGTAGTGTCGCGGGTGGCACCGATGATATTGAAGACCGGCTGTATGTCATAGACGCCCTGGTTGTATCGGTTGCTCAGGATGATGATCGCAAAGGTATCCACTACCGAGCGGCAGAAGACGGTATTATTGCCATGCCACCAGCCGTTGTGGAATACGAGGTTCTGGCCATTGGCCTGTTTGAGCAGCCTCCATCCGTAGCCATAGTTGCGTGCACCCTTCTGCTCAAAACTGCGCGGCGCATAGGCCTCAGTCTGCATAGCCTGGCTAATATTTTTTCCCTCGTAGAATGCCTCATCCCAGATCATCATATCCTCCATCGTCGAGAATACATTCTTGTCGCCGTATACGCCATCATAGGGGTCTTCGGCCTGTATTTTCCACTGTGAGTTGTAACTGATGGCATGCTTGCGTTCGTCCTTCTCATTCTGTACATCGCGTATCCAAGTATTTTTCATACCGAGCGGCTCAAAGAATGTTTGCTTCATGTACTCCGGAAACTTCATCCCCGTCACACGCTCCACGATAGAGGCGAGCAGTGCATAGTTGGTGTTGTTGTACTGAAAATGCGTCCCCGGCCTGGAGGTTCCCTCTATATTCTTGTTTTTCATCAGGAGGTCCACCAGAGCTTCATTGACCATATAGGTGGTCTTGTCTTTCCATAGCCTCTCGCCAAAATAAAGGTAGTTAGGCAGGCCGCTGCGGTGTGACAGCAGCATCGCCACCGTGATACCGCGATATGGGAAACCCGGGAAAAATATACCAAGGGTGTCGCTGAGCGAGAGTTTTCCTTCTTCGGACAGCCTCAGTATGGCACTGGAGGTAAAAGGTTTGCTCGATGAGGCTATCTGAAAGGCGGTTTGGGCATTCAGCGTGTCTTTATCTGCATAGTTGCAGTAGCCAAAGCAACCCTTGTATAAGACCTTACCCGCCTTGAGTACCAGCACATTACCATTAAATCCGTTGAGTGCATGCCTTCTCGCAAAAAGGCTGTCGAGGCGGTGGTAGAGGATGCCCTGCCTCATTTTGGCAGAATCGAGGGCGGTAGGCCACATCGAGGCGTAGACCCTTGGCATCATATTGATCCTAGCCTGAGTACCATTCCGACATGAGAAAAATATGATGACAACAAATAAAGTCACAAGACTATGTTTCATCCACTTCACAGGCGGCAAAACAAGCAAATTGTACGAATTCCCGGTGGCTTTTTTACCAAGACATCCGGCTTTTTCACATTCTTTTTCCTAAAATCGGAAATCTGAGCTTGCGCCTTCAATATCCGTCCTACATCTTGCCAGTCCATTTATTGACAGTTTATCAGGCAATAATGCTATTCGGGGAGCCTGTACTGCCGTGCCTTTCAGTGGATTGGTCACTATACCAGTCCTATGTTGATTATTTGTGTGAAACATAGTGCCCGGCTACCCGTATCTCATAGGGTAAATCATGATCAAAAAAGCCACATATTTTATCGCATTGCTCCTCGTGAGCCACATCGCTTTTGCCGAAGGCAAAGGAAAAGTATATACCAGTATCGCACAGGCGCTCGCCAATCCCGCGTCTGTCACTGTGCTCAACCTCAAAGGGCAAGAGCTGAAGAGCCTACCGGATGATATAACCAAACTCACTAACCTGGAGTCGCTCGATCTGTCGTATAACGCGTTTACCTCGCTCCCTCCGCAAGTGATGAAGCTCAAAAAACTCAAAAAGCTTTACCTCAATAATAATGCGATCGCTACGCTGCCGACTGATATGTCCGCCTTCGCGGCATTGACCACGCTGAGGCTGGATGTCAATCCTTTCACTTCTCCTGCCGGGGAGTTGAAAAAAGTAGCTACCATCAGTACGTTGTCAGAATTGAATTTCTCCGCCAATAAGGTCAATGCCTTTCCTGTCGAACTGCTAAAGCTCAGTCATCTGACAGAACTGGATCTCGGCTATGGCACTATCAAAGAACTGCCAAAGGATATAGACAAGCTCACGAATCTCAAAAGACTGGTGCTGACCAAGAACTCCATCACGACATTCCCGCCGGCATTTTTCAAACTGGCAAATCTCAACAATCTGGACCTGAGCTATAATGGTTTCACAAAACTGCAGGATGAGTTTGCAAATCTGTCGCTTGATGTACTGGATCTTAGCTTCAACAAAAGCCTCGCTTCTATCCCTGCTATAAAGGGCCTGCGCTATATCAACATCAAAAGTACCAAGCTCAACTCCGAAAAGCTGAAGGTATCCCTCGGAGAGGGCAGTATGATCATGATGTGATTTGACAGATTTTACACCTTTTGGAAAGTTGTCAAATCTCGATGACGTGCTATTTTGTCACCTGTTTGAAGACGTCCTCCAGAGAAAACTGCTCCTTCTCCAATCCCAGTAGTATCAGGTCCTTATTCCTGGCAAAGATGAATATCTCCTCGCGCAGGTCACCCTGACCATTGGATACGAAACTCCACCGGCCGTCTTTCAGCTGCTCATAATGTTTGATACCCTTGAGCTGGCCGAGTTGCGACCGTTCTATCTTCTGCTTGAATTCTGCTATGACCGTGACCTCATTATTGAGCTTATGCTGCAGCGCTTCTGTGGTATCGTTGGCCACTATCTTTCCTTTATTGATGATGATCACGCGATCTGCCACTGCCTGCACTTCCTGCATGATATGCGAGGAGAAGATCACCGTTTTATCCTTGCCGAGCTTGCGTATGAGCTCCCGTATCTCTATAAGCTGATTGGGATCGAGGCCGGAGGTAGGCTCATCGAGTATCAGCACCTCGGGGTCGTGGAGCATGGCCTGTGCCAGTCCTACACGCTGCTTATAGCCTTTTGATAATTGGCCTACCATTTTTTTGCGCTCTGCGGTGAGGCCGGTGGCTTCGATCATTGCTTCTATACGCGGTTGTGTTTTGTCACCCAGTTTGTGCAGCCCTGCCATAAACTCAAGGTACTCCTGCACGTACATATCATAGTAGAGCGCATTGCTCTCCGGCAGGTAGCCTATCTTCTTCCTGACCTCGATAGAGTCTGTGATCGTATCCTTGCCACATACCCATGCCTGGCCGGTGGTCTGTGGTATGAAGCAGGTCAGTATCTTCATAGTAGTTGACTTGCCTGCCCCGTTGGGACCCAGGAAACCAAGCACTTCGCCCTTATTGACCTCAAACGAAATATCATCCACAGCCTTCTGGGTGCCATACAGCTTAGTGAGATTGGAAACTTTGATAGACATACAGCAAATATACTACGCCTACCCACCTCTGCAAACATCGGGGCGTTGTTTATCATCTATTGACAATATTATGACGGGAGCCGGGGGATTTCTCCTGCCGTATTATTTATTGCTGTACTTAAACAGGAATTCCTTTTCCTCTTTGGACAAACTATTATATCCGGATCGGGATATTTTGTCGAGTATCTCATCCAGCCTTTTCTGCTCACCAGTGGTCAGGTCCTTCTTTTCTTCAGAACCACTTTTGCCCCTGACATGGGTAGCTTTGAGTTTTTTGCTGCGATTAAATAGCCCGCCTATTTTATCCAGCGGAGTGAACCAGTCAGTGCCCGCCTGCAGGGATTTGATATAAAGGAATCCAAACAGGGCGCCGCCTATGTGTGAGATCATCCCGCCTGCATTGCCATGCGTAATGGCAACGAAACTAATAAGGAAGGCTACGAGCGCTACATATTTGATAGGGACCCTGCCAAAAAATAAAATGTTTACCCCGTGATCGGGATTGAGCGCTGTAGCGGCAAACATGATCGCAAAAATACCAGCCGACGCCCCTACTAAAGGCACCTCCGATCCCCTCATAGCAGGCAGCAAAAGGCTGAGCAACATAAATAAAAACCCTCCGGTCAGGCTGCCAAATATAAAAAGCGGGAACACACGTCTGTCGCGCATATAAAGCTGGTATATCTCGCCAAACCAATAAAAACTAAGCAGGTTGAAAAAAATATGCCCCACGTCGGCATGCATAAACATCCATGTGAAAGCGGACCAGGGTTGTTTTAATAGTTTGCCGAAAGCAGGAGGAAGCGCAAAGAAGGAATATATCGTATAATATAGCTCCAGCTGATGAGATGCCCAGAGTATCAGGTGCAGTGTTTCAAATCCAATAAAAACAACTATAAAAGCAATGATCAGGCGTGTCACTGCACTGCCCTGCTTAAATTGATTTACGATATCATCCCAGATATTCTTAAGCATCAATAGAGGGAGTTTCGGTTCCTATTCCATAGTTTGACTATGATAAACCCTATCAGCGCTCCACCCAGGTGAGCAAAGTGAGCGACATTATCCTGCGGGTTATTCCTGATACCACTGAATAGTTCTATTATGACATATCCGCCGACCAGGTATTTAGCCTTGATAGGCACTGGTATGAACATCAGGTATAGCTCGGTATTGGGAAACAACATGGCGAAGGCCGTGAGTATACCAAAGATAGCACCCGAAGCTCCAAGCATAGAACCGTTAATAACATAAAAGGCCTTTGAATACGGCTCGACAAGGAGATTATTAGGTGCTACTGATCCGGTGAGATTAAATACCTGAAACGCCTGTACTCCTGTGAAAAGCAGCATGGCCCCGAGGCCGGTCATAAAGTAAAATTCCACAAACCTCTTAGGCCCCCATACGCGCTCCAGTATCGATCCGAAAATATAAAGCCCGTACATATTAAAGAGTATATGCATGAAATCGGCGTGCATAAACATATGGGTCAATATCTGCCAGG
>JAOQAO010000150.1 GCA_025963485.1 Bacteroidota bacterium
ACCGTATAGACTCCCGGAGCCAGTCCATTCAGATGAGCGGTCGTGTCATTATTACTCCATATATAGTGATAGCTGTTTCCGCCGGAAAATAGGTCGATCGTGCCTACATCCCTACCAGGGCAAGGCGGATCAGATTGGCCGGGTGTAATGATCATAGGTAACTTAGCCTGAGCAATGAATGTGTCCACTGCCGGGCAAAGGTTCGGCGCCGTCGCTGTCACATAATATATAGCGCCTGTCACGGGTACGATGCTGATCGAAGATGTGGTCGCTGTCGTGCTCCATGTATAGCCTGAACCTCCGCTGACGATAAGTGTTATAGGGTCACCTGCACATCGCTGCGGCGCTTGCTGCGTGATGATAGGCTGTGTCGAGGGCTGTATATGGATGTGCGCCGTATCTGCAGACGGGCAGCCACCGGTAGCGCCAGTCATATGCACAATAAATATAGAATCTGTAGTGGCCGTGACTGTGTTAGTGGCAGTTGCCGGGCCATTTACCCATTGATACTGTCCTGTACCACCTGATGCAGTAAGCCTTACCTGTTTGCCGGGGCAGATCGTCGTATCTGTAGTATTGATAGAAAGGAAGGTACCTGATACCAGATTAAAACTGAGCACAGTGTCACAGTTGCCGCCATCGCTCACGGTGACGGTATATGGTCCCGGTGCCAGCGAGTCAGTCTGAGCTTGTGTGTCGCCATTACTCCATGCATAGTGATAGGTACCGCCACCTCCGACTGATACGGTTATAGTTCCCATATTCCTGCCGGGACAAGGTGGATTCACGACCTGAATGGTAAAAGACCACGGAGTACCGCCCGGTGGAGTGACAGAGGCAGATGCTGTGCAGCCCGAGGCGTTGGATGCAGTGACCGTATAAGTCCGTACGGGTAAAGGATATACTCTGATGGCCGGAGTCAAGGCCCCTGTACTCCATATATAGCTGGTGCCGCCGGTGGCGGTCAATGTCAGGGAATCTGTAGGGCAGTGTGCGGTACCTGTGGTAGTAATGGATGGCGTAGCTAAAGTACCTATATGCGTAAAGGCCGTATCGACAGACGTGCAACCCGAACTGCTGGTCACAGTGACGATATACAACGAGGCGGCATTGACCGTCACGGTGTCGATCGGGCCATGATGCCCATCCGACCATATATAGGTACCAGTAGGTCCTGATGCCGTGATGATGACTTTTTTGCCGGGGCATACGCTCGTATCTTTTGGGCTGACTGTCAGCGCAGGCCCCGGAGCGTAGGTGATAGATATGACTGTAGACACTACCTGGCATCTGGCGCTGCCGATATTGCCATGGGCGGCGACTGCGAGGCGGTACAGGTAGGTGCCGTATGTGCTGATGCCGGGGAGATAGGTTGGATTTGTCGCTCCGGTTATGTCGGCCCATGTAGTGCCTCCATTGGCACTGCGCTGCCACTGATAATCTGTGGAGGCGTAGCATGGCTGTACCTGTGATGTAAGTGTCAGCGCGGGTATCGATCCGCAGAATGAAACAGTGTCGACAGTGTATCCCTGTATTCCCACACTCGTGAGCGGCCCGACCGCACGGAAACTAATGTCGTCTATTGCCAGGTCGTTACCGGATCCACCTGTGGCATTATTGCTGATGCTCAGCACTACCGAGGTGACACCGGCCGGTGTAGTGAAATTGAAACTATGCAGTCCCCATGTAGTACCGGAGATCGGTATGTTGCCAGTATTATTGCTTTGCAGCAAGGTACCCGATGGAGTTCTGATACTGAAAGTGAGATTAGGTTCTATATAGCCCGTTCTAGCCACTACATTGATCACCCATGCACTAAACAGGTAATCGACACCACCGCATAAGTTGTCAATGGTATCATTGAAAAAAGTCTTGGGCGTAGGATCGGCATTGACCAGCATGTAGTAGCCGTTTGTATTGCCGGTATGATCGGTGAGGGTGATCCACCCGCCGAAACATCCTGAAGTATAGTTGGCGATGGTATACTGGCCATCCTGCGGGCAGGTGGTCGAGACGTAGATCATATTGGTCGTACCCGGGCTCAGGGCGGGACCAGGGTTGGCAGCGCCTGCGCCAAATGTATTATCTACTATAGGATCTCCTACACTCCCTGTGCACTGGGCAAAGGCGGACATATGGAGCATCCCCAATAATATAAGGGAAAGGACCGTTTTCATGATGTGTAAATATAGGTTTCTAATAACTAATAAAAGGGTTTTAGTCGCAATTTTTAAATTCATCTGCCGCAACAAAAAATGGCTATTGTATAAACGTTCAGCCCCTGATTTAGAATGTTTGGGATCTTATATAATGTCATTTTTAGTGCCGTTCGTTCGGTAAAAATCACCGTTCGTTCTATTTTATATGAAATTTACAATATTAAATGTTTAAACACGTAATTGTATGTATATTTGATGTCGTAACATTGAATTATTGATTTTAATAACCAAAATAAAAACCAAATATCATGGCAAAATGGACAATAGACCCGACACACTCGGAGATCCTTTTCAAAGTAAAACACCTGGTGATCACCAATGTCACAGGCTCATTCAATGTATTTGAAGGCGAGGCAGAAACAACAGCCGCTGATTTCGGCGACGCAAAGATCCGCTTCTCGGCCAACACCGACAGCGTAGATACCAATCAGGCTCAGCGCGACGCGCACCTGAAATCTGCTGAGTTTTTTGATGCAGAGAAATTTCCTAAACTGGAATTCGTCTCCACATCATTTACCAAAACCAGTGGAGACAACTACATCCTCAAAGGCGATATCACCCTGAAAGGAGTGACCAAACCCATCGAGCTCAAAGTAGAATACGGCGGCACAGCGGTAGACCCATATGGACAGACCAAAGCGGGTTTTGACGTCACAGGCAGCCTCAACAGGAAAGACTTCGGCCTCACATGGTCAGCAGTGACCGAAGCAGGTAGTGTAGTCGTATCTGATGAGGTGAAACTCCTCGCTACCATACAAGTGGTCAAACAAGCATAATCAGTTGTCGGTTGCCTGTTGGCAGTTGACAGGAAATACAACAATACAAAGCGCGGCTCATAAGGCTGTGCTTTTTTGTATCCTGATGTACTTCATCTTCGTAGGGACAGGTCGCGACCCAATGTCATTGACTTAGGCTGTTACACTATGCTATTTGCATTAAGCCCATTGCAATGTATTTAAGTCCCTATAGGGATTTAGGGCGAGGTAAAAGCAATAACAACTAAATTTTAGAGGTTGAAATTTCGACAAATGCAGCCCCTTCGGGGCTTACTGTTTGTAGATACAGGAAATCAAAAATACAAAGCTCCGTAGGTGCGGCCTGTTTTTCTTAAGTCAATGACATTGGGTCGCGACCTGCCCCTACACTAAGCATACAAAACCCAGCTCATAAGACAGGCATTTTTGTATCCGCTTATTCCCCTCTCCACAAGTGTGGAGAGGGGAAATTAATTTGCCAAAGCAAATTAATTGGGGTGAGGCAGAGCGCCGCGCCAATACACTAGTGCAGAAAACGAAAGCACTAAACCAATTGCAAATGTTTTCGAATAAAACCCAATTTGCAGTATATGCCTATATGTACGTATCCTCAAAACTTGCTTGTATTAAAGCCCCCTTTGGGGGTTTGGGGGCTGATTGATATATTGCATTCATAAATGCAGCAAACTAAACTGCCCCTCAAAATCCTCGTCATATATGGTATCGGTTGCTTCGGCTGGAGCATCGGACTCAATATCATCTCTGTCCTGCTCAACTATATCTACACACCACCGACCAACTCCGGTATGCAGGACCTCATACCCAATGTGATCTGGTTCGGTTATATCAATATCATCTCGATCATCCTGTTCACCGGCCGGGGCTTTGATGCCATTATGGACCCGCTCATCGCAAATTTCAGCGACAAGTTGAAAAGTAAGCTCGGCCGCCGTATACCATTGATGCGCGTGGCATTCCTGCCTTTGAGTGTGTTCTGCGTGCTGGTCTTCCTGCCTCTGCACCGCCACGACAGCCACGCCAATATCTATTGGCTCGCAGGTATGCAGCTCGTCTTCTATTTTTTCTTCGGCCTTTATACCATACCCTACAATGCACTCCTCGCTGACATCGGCCACGATGCCCGCTCGAAGATCGATCTCTCCACCGCCCAGTCGGTAGGTTTCATGGCGGGTGCGCTCGTGTCATCTGCATCTACAGTAGTAGTGCGCATTATACTTTACACGGGCGTCACGGTCGATCGCCTTTCGGCATACCAGTATGCCATCATAGGGCTCAACGTCATCGCTATGATCTGCCTCGCCATCCCCGCCTTTGGTATCGATGAGAAAAAGTATGCTGCCAAAGTCAAAAGCACTGGTAGTGTTTTCCACTCCCTCATGACCGCCCTGCGCAACCCCAACTTCCGCATCTTCGCACTCGCCGATGCCAGCTACTTCATGGCTATCGCCATCATCAGTACCGGGCTGCTCTACTACATCCGCTCCATGCTACGCCTCGACGAGAGCCTGGGTACAGCTTTCATGCTCGGTATGGTTGTTATTACATTGCTATTCTACGGCGTGGTCAATCGCATGGGCACCCGTTATAGCAAGAAGACCATGATGATCATCTCTTTTGCCGCTGCGGCGCTCGTGTTTGGAGAAGTCTTCTTCCTGGGCCATCTGCCCATACATCCGATCATACAGGCATCCGTGCTGGTCATCACGTTTGGCATACCCAACGCTTTCCTGCAGATACTGCCCAGCACTGTCATCGCCGACATAGCCCACGACGAACGCGACCGCACGGGCCGCAATGAGGAAGGCATGTTCTTCGGGATGCGCGCCTTATTCCAGAAGATAGGCCAGACAGCAGGCCTCACTGTTTTTGCCATGCTCACCATCTTTGGCAAAGACCCCGGCCATGACTGGGGCCTTCGCCTTAGCGGCCTGGTAGGAGCGGGGCTCTGCGCCTTCTCCTCCATCATCTATATGCGCTATAGTGAGAAGTAAATGAAAAAATCAGGGTCTATTTTCACCAGGCTCCATCCCCATTCACCCCACTGTTATTATTTCCGCCCGAAGGCTCGTTCGGAGATTTCTGCTCGTTGTCTTTTTGCTCTTTGTGCGCAGCATTATATTCTTCTTCATACACCGGGTACCCGAATGGATCCAGCAGGTCCGCATCATGCACTTTCTGTGCTCCGTTATCGCTGTTGTTATTTTGCGTACTCATATATTTAGTTGGTTTGTTTAAAGGCTTTTAAAGTTTTATTCTTTATCAGTTTTTTTTAAAATGGACTTCTTTTACCCTCTGGGTTCTTCTCTCTCCTTCGGAGAGGGAAGGCAGATGGGGTGAGGTCTAGCATGCCAGCACGTCTTCCACCGCCCTGATACGGATCACCAGCCCCGGGACGCCCTGAGATAGTTCATCGATCACATCCCCGTCTATAAACACATGGCACTTCACCTGCATCTTATGGCAGTCAAAGTAATATTCCAGCGCCTCATACTGTGTCACAAAAGGTATCAGCTCCCAATACAGGTAGTTGTTTTCGCCATCATCAGGCATCCATTCCTCTTTGGTACAGAAGTACTTGTACCCCAGCGTCTCTAAGACTGTCAGCGCCGTTCTATCAAATATCAGATCCATAGCAAATATTTTTCACAGAGAATATATCAGAAACTATACCATTTGTATTGGGAAAAATATGCCCAACTCCAATCGGCATGATTTTTTGAATACTATCAGCCAAACACTAATAATGCTCATGGAGAAACCGACTGAAGTGCGACAGGTCATCGTCACCCGCACCCTCGATGCTACACCGCAGGTAGCTTTTGAAGACTGGATCTATTCTAATAAGCTATGCCGCTGGTGGGGTCCCAAAGACTTCACCAATCCCGTCTGCACGGTGCACGCACATCCCGGTGGCGCTATGCTGGTACATATGCAGGCGCCCGATGGCACTATACATCTTATGAAGGGACTATTTCACGAGGTTCGTCAGCCGGAGCGCATCGTACTGACCACCTATGCCATGGACGATCATGATCATCCCGTACTCGAAGTGCTGAACACGATCACTTTTACTCCACAGGAAGATAAGACCCTCATCAAGGTCCGCGCAGAAGTGCTAAACGCAAAACCCGAAGGTGTGCAGTTTATGGCCGGTATGAAGCAGGGCTGGACAGAGAGCCTCGACAGACTGGCGGCGTTGAACACGAAGCTCTAACCAATAAATTTTTCTCATTTACTACCCTCGATGTAGTTTGGAAAGCTTGCCTCCGGGCAGGCTTTCTTCTTTTATGCCTCACCCTGCCTTGAGGCTCTATATCCGCATTTGGGGATTTTACGAAACACAAATTGTTGTCAACGACAATAAATCCGGCAGGAATAAGATTTGATTATGTAGCTACATCATTAAAAATTAAAAACCAAACAAAAATGAAAAATACAGCTATCGCACCTCTCAGGAAGAGTGCCACATCCAAAAACGGATCCAATGGTTCGTCATCCAATGGCTCAAACGGCAAGGCCTCATCTGATGGCCGCGCATCATCCAATGGCAAGTCTCAGCCAGTTGGCAGCTCCACGCTATCGAGCAAACTGCAAAAGCTATTTGAAGATGAGCTGAAAGACATATACTGGGCAGAGAACGCGCTCGTCAAAGCGCTCCCTAAGATGGCGAAGAAAGCCACTTCACCCGAACTCAAAGAAGCACTCGATAAGCACCTCGGGGAAACCAAAGGACAGGTAGGGCGCCTGGAGCAGATTTTTGAGATACTGGGCAAAAAAGCACAGACGAAGAAATGCGAAGCCATGGCAGGACTGATCAAAGAGGCAGAAGAGATCATGGCTGATACGGATGCAGGGGTCATGCGTGATGCAGGCATCATCAGCGCGGGCCAGAAGGTAGAACACTACGAGATAGCAAGCTACGGTACATTGCGCCAGTTTGCACAGACACTAGGCCTCGACGAGGCAGCCGATCTCCTGCAGGAGACACTCGACCAGGAAAAAGCGGCTGATGAAAAGCTCACCGAGGTAGCAGAGTCGGTAGTCAATGTAGGCGCTGCAGAAGAAGAAGAGGATTAAACCCTCTGGTACGATGTCATGAGGTTGCCTCTATTTCTCCTCTATACACAGGGTGCAGTAATTTTTTTACTGTGCCCTGTATATAGAGGAGTTTGCATTATCCAGCCACCAGTATCAAGCATCCGGTATCTTTTACCTCACTACCACAAACCGGATCACTTTACCTCTTACCGCCAGTGTATACACCCCCTCAGCCACATTCCTAATATCGATAGCTTGCCCGTCAGAGCTGATAGTCTTCTGCTGTACCACACTACCCAGCATATCAGTGATGACATAATCAGTATGCAGGCAGTTTGATGTTTGCAGGGTAAATGTTCCGGTACTAGGATTCGGATAGAGATGTATCGAGCCGCCATCAGTGATACGAGCTATCGCCAGAGGCGCAGCTATGGTATCGACAGTATTGACAGTTGTATTAGTCGCTATAGCAGCGTTATTATCAAAGTATATGTATGCCGTATTCTTCACTTGTGTCAGCAGCGGCAGGTTAGCTTTTGCTTTGACTTTATACTGTATCCATCCCTCGCTCAGCGGTGGGTTGGTCGCACTGTCGACGAGATTTATTTTAGGGAAACCAAATTCCATCGCCCTCCCGGTCAGGGTCACTATAGGCTGATGGCTCGATCCGATATATTGGAATGTAGCAGCATCCACATAGGAGCTTAGCGTATCCCTGATCACCACGGCGTAAGCTGTATCATGCCCCGTATTCTGAAAGTGTATGGTATACGTCAGCCAGCCTCCCTGAGGCGAAATTATAGTCGGATATCCATCCTTGTGATTGGGATCATGTGAGTAGCGCACCTGGAAGCACTGCGTTTGAGTATCATTGACCGCATGGCCGTCTGGTACGGATGGCGAGATGATGGAGGTGATGCACACATCAGTTCCCGGCGTGGCTGTACTGTCTGTAGTGACCAGTATATCCAGGTCTCCCGCAGGCAGGATATTGAGATCGGCTATAGTATATAGCAATGTATCACCCGACACAGAGGTGGGCGTCAGTCCGCTGCCAGATGGTCCCGCGTACACTACCGGACCGGAGATAATGGTCGTCACTGTGCCGGAGACACCTGTCCCGCAGATCGCGCCATAGCGCAACCCAGCCAGGCTGCCACTTGTGATGGATACAGATGTCGTCAGCCCCGGGCGAAACCGCGAAGCATAGACCCACACCACCCCATAGTCCGGAGAGGAAGGGCAGACCATGCCGAAGTTTTGCCCTGTAGCTACAGAGTCTGTCGCACTCAGCGATATGGCCCGTGCACCGGATGCAGGGCACGCGATGCTCATAGGTAGCATAGTGGTGTCGATCTCTACTGTGTATTGTGTCAGAGAGTCAGCCTTGAACGAATAATCGCCTGATGTGAAAGTGTAAAATTGTTTTACTACCACACCGCTCCGCTTGAGTTGGACTTTCATATTGTATATAGGCCTGCCGGGAGAGAGACTGTCCAGTGTGCAATTGCCTGAGGTGTCATTATGAATATTGCCGGCGATATTATAGTAGAAGTCACAGCCCGATGAGGCGGTGCACAGGGCCATCGTATCAGGCAGCACGTCATAGTTGAGCGCTGTGAAGCGGTTAGGCAGACAGTGGATATTGGTACTGTCTATGTAGAAATTATTCAAGCGGGATTGATGGATATGAGGGAGGCAGCTCAGGGCCGGATTACCATTGCACGATATACCCACCAAGCTATCGGGAAAAGCGGGAAGGCCCGTGATAAGTGTATTGTTGCAGTACAAGTATTGAAGATGCGACGGCAGCGTGGGCAATACCGGTATAGGATTGTGATCGCAACTGAGTCCCCGCAGTGATCCGGGTAATGCGGGTACTGACGTAAACAAATTAGAACTGATCTCGAGATTCAATAGTGACGGTGGCAACGTCGGTAGCGATGACAGTTGATCTCTATTACTGATGAGGGACAAAAGTCCTGCGGGCAATGCGGGCAAGGATGCAAGCTGATTGTCGCTGCAGTCCAGCAGCAGCAGACCCGCAGGCAGGGTAGGAAGAGACACCAGGGAATCTCCTCCGCAATATAATACGTGCAGCGAGTCGGGCAGTGCAGGCAGCACATGCAGCCCGGCCCAGTCACATGCCAGGAAGCGCATGGATGCAGGCAGGACGGGATATGGCACCTGAGCATAAGAAGTAGCATACAGTGTATCAAGAGATGGCAGTGTATCTGGCAGGTGGCGTATCGGAGCGCCACGGACATCCAGGTATCTCAACGTCACAGGCAGGGAGGTGATGGAATCCCTGACCGCGGTCTGGCCTATATCCAGATGGACGAGTCCTGCTGGTAGCGTGGGCAGCGTCGTGATGAGATTGTAATATATCCGCAGGTATGTCAGTGACACCGGCAGTGCAGGCAGCCGCGTGATGTGCGTATAGCCGCAATCCAGATAGGTCAGGCCGGCTGGCAGCGGAGGTAGGCTGTCCAGATGGTTATTATAGCAGTTGAGGCTCGTCACATTCGGGAAATATCTCAGCAGCGTCAGGTCATGGATATAAGCATTGCGGCAGTCTATACTCGTGATCGTGCTCAGTGTACTGCATGTCGTATCCAATCTCCATCCGGTAGCATTGCTGCCTGCGATACATCCCGAGGTGTTGGGGTGATATGACAGCCAGAAGCCAAAGTTTGTATCTGCTACGGCGATGTATTGAGCACGGCTCAGGCTCGCAGACAGTAGGAGGATGCATAGCATCAGCAGGCGCGATGGGTTGGGATTTTTCATAGTTGGTTTTGGTTTTCTATATCAAAGGTAACTGACTAAAGCATATAAATTGCAAATGCGCACTCATCAGGCAAAACTTTACTAAAGGATGACAATGCTTCCTGCTATAGCAAAAAGCATCGCGCTCACAAAAGTGCTAATACCTGATCGTAGATATTTTAGCAAGATCGCGCCTATAACGGGGTTAATAATTATTTATTATATGGGTACGGAAAAAAACGCCGCTCCCGCATCCCATCTACTTCCCGAATATCTCCTTAGCCAGCTTCGCATCATGGCCATAGATGTCGTGGCGGAAGTTGACCTTGCCATATTCATCCACCCACGCGGTGAAGTAGACGATGTACACCGGCACAGATGGTTTCACCGCCACCTTCTTCTCGATATGGCGATGCATGAGTGCACTGATCGTATCCGGTGGCATCCTGATCGAGTCATTGCGGAATAGATAGTTAGCCAATCGCTCCGGCTCGGAGAGCCTGATACATCCGTGACTAAAGGCACGGTTGTTTTCATTAAAGAAACTCTTGGCAGGCGTATCATGCAGGTAGATGTCAAAACTATTGGGAAAGTAAAACGCGACCAGTCCCAGCGCGCAGTCATCTCCCGGTTTCTGCCGTATGGTGAAAGGAACCCCCTTCGTGTATTTATTCCAGTCGATCTCAGATGGGTCCATCACTTCGTCGTCTTTCACAGCCTCCAGGTTTGCCTTATCGAAATACGATGGATCCTTTTTCAGTTTCGGGAGCAATTCCTTTTTGATAATGCTCTGGGGCACGCGCCAGTATGGGCTAAATCCCACCACCGAGAGCTTCCCGCTGAATATACTCGTCGCCGTCGCTGCATTGCCCACCACGACGTCCATGCTCCATGCTACGTGATGGTCCTCGTAGACATGCAGGCGGTACTCAGGGATATTGATGAGCAGATAGTTGTCCGGCGTAGAGTCAGGCATCCAGCGCAGGCGCTCCATATTGAGCATGATCTGCCGGATACGTATAGTGATGGGCTTATTGATCTCTGCCAGCGTGAGCGAGTCGACGCGGCCCGTAGCCCGCAGCCCCACCCGGTGCTGGAATGCGCCGACAGCCGCAGTCAATGTATCGGTGTATAGTTTTCCTTTGTCATCATTACTATAGTCTCCGGTGATCGTAAGTGACATCTTGAGTAGCGCGACGGCTTCGACTTCATCACCGGATTGGAGCGGGTATTTACTCACTGTGATCACCGGCAGTCCGCCTTTCTTTTCTATGCCGCGGTATTGGACCAGGATTTTTTTGAGCGCCTTATAGTAGTCATTGACAGGTTCGTACTCCGTATAGGTAGCGGGCGATGTCACCAGCGTATCTATCAGCCGCTGGTAGTCTTTTTTCATGCTCGGTATAAACCATTCCAGATCTTTAGGGTCTACAGTGCCACCATAGGATTTCTCCGCATAGCGGAAAAAAGTCGCTGTGAGCCTGATGTCCAGGCGCGCCCTATTCTCCGGTGGGCCGTTGTATAGCAGTTCGCCTATCTCTACATCGTCCAGCCCTTTGCTGAGATTTGTATCACCAAATTCGATCTCATATGTATGCAGTTTGTGCAGGAAGTCATACGCACTGGCCGTCAGCGTTCCATCCATAAACCATGCTGCCCTGTTATTCCTCCGCTCGTAAAATTCGAGGATGTCATCCATACACTGCTGGTAGGCGCTGTCACATGTCACCTCTTTCTCCAGAAATGAAGACTCTATCACATAGTCGCTGAAATGCTGTGAAGTGTATAAAGCTTTATTTTGATTTCGCTTATGCTTTCTTGCTTTGCATCCCTTGCAGCCTGCGATCAGAAATAGTAAAACAACAACGGAGGCGAGGAGGACAAAGGCGCGTTTGGACATAGTAGAGAGGTGGTGATTTGTGATGCAAAATTAAGAATTTTAAAACGGATTGAGCGATCCCGTTGTCGATTGTACATTGTAAATTGTCAATTGGACACGCTTCTCGCAGATATGTCTACCTTTGGCACGTGTCTATACCCATCATATACCAGGACAAATACCTCATGGTCGTCAATAAGCCCCAGGGCCTCATGGTCGAGGAGGCAGCCCGCGGCCAGCTGAGCGTCGTCCGATTCCTGAAGAAAGAATTTGCCCTCGAACTCCGGGGCAATAACATCATCCAGAACGTTCACCGCCTCGACAAGCCCGTCAGCGGAGCCCTGCTGATAGCCAAAAAGCGGATGGTGCTCAAAATGCTCAATGAGCAGTTTGCCACGCGCGAGGTCGGCAAAAGCTACCTCGCCATTGTGAGCATGCCACCACCACAGGCAGCCGGCGAACTCAAACACTGGCTCATCAAAGATGACGAAGCCAAACGCGCACACATCCATGACGCCCGCACACAACTATCTGTAGAGGTGAAGCTGAAATATAAAACGCTCAAAGAAGTAAATGGTAAAACCCTGATAGAGATCGAACTGCTCACAGGCAAATACCACCAGATCCGCGCCCAGTTCGCGCATATCGGCAGCCCGATAGTCGGAGATGAGAAGTATGGCTCCAAGGATATCTATACAGCCGACGCCCTCGCCCTCCACGCGGCAAGCCTTACATTCAAGCATCCTATCGACGGCCACACCATGACCGTGACGGCACCCACTCCGGATGATGCCTGGTGGAATCTGTTTAAGTAATTGACAATGGACAATTGATAATTTACAACGAATAGGCACTATTATCCATTTCAATCGCGCCAGCCATTGTCAATTGTACATTGTAAATTAAAAAAATTATTTCGCGTAAATGTAGAGAAGGCTCCCATTAGCCAGTACCGGCATCAGGATGCGCATGGCCTGCTCCGGCAGGGCAGGGCAGCCGAAGCTCTTGCCTGTGTAGCCGTATTGCTGCACGAATGATTCCGCAGCGTACCAGGCGCCATGTATGATGATCTCGCGGGCGCGTGCATTGTCATTGATGCCTTTCTCCAGGCCATCGAGCAGGAGGGAGGGACCGTGCAGCGTGGTCTGGATGATATCGCCTACGCGAAAGAATCCCAGGCTGCTTTTGTGTGATTCATTTTGATTGGAGAAACTCGTTGCGAGCTTATCGCCGGAGTTCGTGCCATGTGACACATAAGTATTGGAGATGACCTGCTTCTTATCGAGGTCCACTACTACAAATCTCTTGTGGTCAGATGTCTTTGAGAAATCGCAGATCGCGACCACATGCTTTGCTGGTTTGTATTTGTTATATCCCTCCATGCATTTATGAAATGCCTCGTATGGCAATAGTCCTTCGAGCTTGCATTCATGGTATAATGCTACGGTGTGGTCCGCAGATGGTGCGGCGACAGCAACTTTGGTTACCTTGACCGGTACAGGCAGTGCGTCTTTTTTGACTACTGTCCCGGAGTGAAACATGACGATAAAAAGGAGACTGAATAAGTGCATAGTATTACAACGAATATACGGCTAATCTTAGTATTTGTTTGTCATCTGTGCTAGTCGGCTGTTGTCATTAACAAATGATGACAACGTGGGGAAAATCTTCCGCTAAAATCAATAATACGATGGAGAAAAGAGGGGACTGTGGGAAACGGCCTATTGTCTTATTTTCTTCAGGGCCTTGCCTTTGTGGGCTGCTATGTGGTCGGTCTTGTCGCTTTTGATCTCATATTGCGGATCATCAGGAGTGGCGTGGTGTGTATAGCCTTTGTAGTCAAAGTCAGCAGTATGGATCCTGACGATCTTGCCTGAGACATGCCCAGCCTCTGAGTTCCAGGTGACATGATCGCCGATCTTAAATGTATGTTTCTCCATATCTCACATCAGCTGCAAAGCTAATGCCCTAATAAATATGATAACGTAGTGGGAAAAAAACTAAACCAGCATTAGTTTTTAGGCAATAGCTCCTTGTATAAATTGTAATTCTCCGCATCGAAGCATACGAAGATCACCTTGTCGATCTCACCTGTATCTCTGATGAAATCCCTGACCGTTCGCACCGCGATCTCAGCAGCTTTATCCTTTGGAAAATGATAGATGCCTGTGCTTATATTGGGAAATGCGATTGTTTTTACCTGGTTTTCTACGGCGAGTTTCAGGCTGTTGCGATAGGCAGATGCCAGTAGCTCTGTCTCTTTGTTTTTTCCTCCATTCCATACAGGACCTACCGTGTGTATGACATATTTTGCAGGCAGGTTGCCCGCAGTGGTGATCACTGCCTCACCCACTTTGCAGCCGCCTTGCCTGCTTCTTATTTTCATGCAATCATCCAGTATGGCCTTGCCTCCCGCTCTATGTATAGCTCCGTCCACACCGCCACCGCCGAGCAGTGATGTGTTAGCCGCATTTACTATGGCGTCTGCTTTTATTTGGATTATGTCACCTTGCACTACTTCGATCATATTCATATAGTTTACCTGATAAATATAATGAATGCGGCGCATCGCTTTGCTAAAACAAAAAAGCCACTTCCTCCTTCGGAGAAAATGGCTTTAATATATTTTGAGCTTGAGTGATTAGTGCGTACCGATATTACCTTTGCTGATGATCGTCGAGCTGGTAGGCGACGCCTCTATAGCGACAAAGCCATCATACGCGAGTATATTATCATAAGAGAAAGCTGTACCGTCATCCAGTGTACGGATGTTAGTGATGCTCTTGCTCGATGGGCCATCTACAGCGTTGAGTGTCTTGGTCACCAGTGTAGTACCTACTGTAGTCACTGATCCCAGGCGTATGTTGGCAGGATACAGTGTGCCGGTAGTAGTGAGATTGCCTGTGAGTGAGATCGTGGCCAGGGAGTTGCCATTATTGCGTTTAGCAAATACTATTGTGCCCTTCACATTATAGCCACCTGTGGTATCGAGGTTGTAGCTGTGTGTAGCACCGGTCAGTACATTGCCGCCTATATCACCCTGTGCGATGATAGTAGCCAGGCCTATGCCGCTGCTCTCATGTACATTCACATATCCGTCAAAGGCAATAAGAGAGCTGTACGTGATAGCCGTTCCGTTATCCAGTTGGGTCACTGTCGTGGTGCTTTTGCCGTTGACCACATCTGTGAGGCTGATAGCTATAGATCCACCCTCTGCAGCAGAGTTGAGGTGTATATGCGCAGGGTGGGCAGTCGCGCTGAAAGGTCCTGAGAGGGTTATCTCCACAGTGGTCACCGAGCTGGCCGTTTCGGTGAATGTCACAGTACCCGATACACCGAGCTGGTCTTTAGCATTCAGCTGATAGGTCGTAGACCTGGGTGCAGTTGATTCTTTTTTGCAGCCGCCTATAGTAGTAGAGAGAGCGACCATGATGACCATGGCACCGATGATGATCTTATTTGTTGTTTTTAGCATTGTTGTTTGTTTTGTTTATTGAAATTAATATTATTTGAAAAATAAAAGTATAAATCGGGGAAATTAATACACAGGATCAAAGATGCACATATGGATATAAGTACACATCCCAAGGGCTCAGGATTCATCTTTAGTAGTGCGTACCAACCCTATGCCAGACACGAAAAATAATAGGCCTAAAATGCCATATATGATGAGTGCCTTTATATCACGGTTGCCGCCATTGGTATTGACGAAGAGGACTGCTGCATAGATCAGCCCGGCTATGCCGAGCAGTGTGAGTATAGATCCGAATATTCTTTTGAGATTCATTGTATTGCTTTAGTGTCTTACATTGGGGATAAGACAAAAAGCGCGCCACGATCAGCGGGTTGATGGCAGAGTTGGTCCCTGCCTTGCTTACTATTTAGCGGAGCGTCACCTGCAACATCCACAGGTCCGATCTCACAGGCATCAATCCCAACCTGCCGAAATCCGAAATTTCCGAAGGAGTCCTCGGACCCGGTCCGAAATCAGATCATTCGTATCCGCTCTTGATCACGGTCAGGATCATTTTAAACCGTCCGTTGGGTTTGATGTGATTGGGCGCATGAGCCGGGATGACTATAGATTGTCCCGTTTGGAGCAGGTGCGGGTCACCTGATATGACTATTTCCGCCTTGCCGTCTATGACCTGGGCGAATGTATCAAAGGGAGTTGTTTTCTCCGTCAGGCCTTCGCCGCTGTCTACGGACATCACGCTGATATTGCCGGTAGATTTTTTCAGGATCGTTTTGATGACCACCGAGTTGGCCACATACTCGATGATCTCTACGGTGATATATGCAGCTGCTTTATCGATCTCATTAGTTTCAGTAGTAATAGTCATGTTGTGTTTTGATTTTTAGAAGCATGATACACGCTTGTGCAGGAGCTATGCGTATTCCCGTTTTCCTGTATTCCCGATTACCCGGTCACCTTTATCAGGCTACCAGGTGCTTCGAGAAATAGTCCTTGATGAAAGCATGCTGCTGGTTCTCTACCAGTTTGTCAGAATTCTTTACTTCGAGTTTTATTTTTGAGCAGCGATGGTCCGCCAGCATGATGTTGAATAGCTCAAGCTTGGCTCCTGTAGGGCCAAATAGCAATACCTCTTCATAATCCTTGATTGCTTCTACGATCTTTTTGTAGTATTCCGCGCGCTGGTGCTGCTGCATATTATGCATTGTGCTTTCGCTTTTGCTCAGGGCGGCTTCTTTTTCTTCGTGTGTGAATCTAGAGTCTATGACCTTAGTGCTCAATACGACGGCAAGCTCCGTCAGGTGTGCGCTGGAATGGTCCATCCAGACGCCAATTTTTTTTCCGGGTGTCATGATATGTTTTATAAAAGTAAGGAGAGAAAGAGGAGAACGCTCAGGGACACTCTCAAATCTGTGCCTGTCTCATGTAGGAATTGCGCAAAGGTCGTTCATTTTAACCAGAAACAACTATGATGCCCGATAAAAGAATTATATAATTTACGTATTGGCCAGGGGTGCTGTCGGTTGTGGAGTATATATGTCAAATTGTGCTCCTTTATTCAATGTGCCCGTGGCTGTGATAATGCCATTGTGATTTTCAGCTATCCGCTTGCTGATAGCGAGGCCCATACCGGTCCCTTTGTATGCGTCATACTCATGCAGCCGCTGAAATACCTCAAAGATCCGCTCCTTATACTTCGGGTCAAAGCCGATGCCATTATCAGTCACTGTCACATGACAGTACAGGACACCGGGGAGGAGTTTCTCATTGTGCATTTTGCTTCCTTTGAGCGTCTGGCAGTTGATCGTGATACGCAGTGGCCTCTTAGGATCGGCAAATTTTATAGAGTTGCCGATGAGATTATGCAGGAGCTGGCGAAACTGGAAGCCGATGATATGGGCACTGCACAGGCCCATGACTTTGATGGTGGCTTTTTTATCCTTGAGTACATCCTTAAACTCTGCTACCACCTCTGCTGCCAGTTTGTTGAGATCTGTTTTTTCGAGCTTACGATCGTCATGCCTGACATGCGTATAGTCGATCAGGTCTTTGATGAGCTGTTGTATCCTGCTCACCGATACCTGCATCCTTTCCAGGTACATCTTGCCGGAGGGAGAGACATTTTTGCGCTCCTCATCGAGCAGGCACTCGGCGAAGTTCTGTATTTTGCGTAGCGGCTCCTGCAGGTCATGACTGGATATGAAGGTAAAGGTCTCCAGTTCCTTATTCATTTTTTCCAGCATAGCGTTTTTCTCCTTCAGCGTAGTGACGCTCGATGCGAGCGCCCTGGTTCGCTCACTGATGATGTCTTCCAGTTCCTTTTTTTCTGCCTGTCGACTGAAAGAGGCATCCGTAGTATCTGTAAATGCAAGGAGGATCAGCTGTTCATTCTGCACTTTTTTCACAATGCGGCGGGCATTGAGCAGCATGGTCTTGAGGCCTATATCGGGAAACACATGCGTGATCTCATAGTCATAGAAGTAGTTCTTCTTTTGTATCAGGCTATTCAGCAGTTCGCGCAGGCGGGGGATGTCCCGTTGATTATTGCCCAGCTCATATAGCAGTTTGCCGTTGGTATCTGCCTCCTGTACCATAAATTTTTTGCAGAATGCTTTATTAGTTGACCTGACGCGGAGGTCCTTGTCCAGGATCAGTATCGGCTCATGGAGTGTAGCCACGATAGCCTCGGAGAAATCATAGGCTTCCATCAGCTCCTCATTGCGCGTCTGCAGTTCCTGATTATTGGTGATCAGCTCCTCGTTGGCAGATTCGATCTCCTCCTTGGACGTATCGAGCTCCTCATTCAGGCTTTGAAATTCTTCATTGCTCGACATGATCTCCTCATTGACCGCCTGGAGTATCTTATTGGCTTTCTCCTTCTCCTCGCGCACAGCGATCACCTCTGCGCGCATGGCCGCGAGTTCTGCTTTTAGTTTTTTTATACTGCCGGTATCTGCTTTGGTCATTTTTCCGGGCTTGATATCATAGCTGGCTGCCACCTCCTGCCGGGTGAAAATAATAAGTAGCAACGGCTCAGGGACAGCTGCCTCCATCGGGATGATATCGAGAGAGACAGTATGAGGCACTGTATCTGTTTTCATTTCGATGCCCGTCTTGTGTACGTCTTTGCGCGTCTGGATGGCGCGATGTATGCCCTCGCGCAGGTCAAAGGCGACCTCAGGCCGGGCCATGGTCAGTACATTGAGCGTAGCGCGCCCTGTAGCGTGCTCCAGGTAGTCAGACGTCACTCCTTTGAACTGGACTATCTCCATCGCATGGTTGATCACCACATAGGCCGGTATATAGCGGGAGAAAAGAATAGACTTAATAGCAGTATCTGCCGCTTCCGGGTCAAAGGCTGCCGGTTTCAGAATAGGCTGCTCCTGTTTTTTATTACCCGTGAGCCGTGAGTGGCGGGAGACCAGGTCTGGCAGGGTACGTATACCCTCTATCCGGTTGTATATTTTATGATTTGCGCTCAGTGTCGAGAATAGTGTGGAGGTGCCTATCGTCTCTGATTTGCCCAGCATGAGGCAGCCGCCGGGATTCAGTGCGTAATGGAATGTGGTCAGTATTTTTTTGTGAACGGCAGTATTGAGGTATATCAGCATATTGCGGCAGCTGATCAGGTCGATGTGCGAGAAAGGTGGATCGCCCATGATATTGTGCGGGGCAAATGCGCACAGGTCACGCGCGGATTTGGATATCTTATAGTTGCCATTGACCTGAGTGAAAAACTGCGCCATACGTTTGGCCGAGACGCCTTTCATTTCATATTTGGTGTATTCGCCTGCCCGCGCTTTCCTGATAGCATGCCCCCCGAGATCAGAGGCAAATATCTGTACCTGCTGGCCTGCGGCCTTATCTCCCAGTAGCTCTATGAAGATCATAGCCATAGAGTATGCCTCCTGCCCGGTAGAGCATGCGGTGATCCAGATCCTTAGCTTCTCATTGGGTGCTTTATTTTTGAGCAGCCGCGGCAGTAGCGTCGATTTGAGGTATTGAAACTCCTCTCCATCGCGGAAGAACTCCGTGACATGGATCAGCAGGTCCTGATAGAGCAGGTCCTTTTCTTCGCTTTGGGTTTCCAGCAGTTTGCGGTATTGCGCCAGCGTTTTGACCTTGTGCAGCAGCATTCTCCGCAGTATACGGCGCTTGACGGTGTTCATCTTATAGTAGCTGAAATCCACTCCGGCACCTTTGTGCAATATTTCCAGCACTTTCTTCAGGTCGGCATCGTTATCATTTATCTCATTTTCATGCCCCGGTACGAAGGCACCGCCTTTTTGTGATGTATCCCGGCTGATACGTGTCAGCTCCTGCGCTATCCCCCTGGGAGACAAAATGAAATCAGGCGACCCCTCATCGATAGCAGAAGTAGGCATGCTGCCATACCGCGCAGATTCATCCTGAGCGAAGGTGACGCCACCGGCAGATTTGATGGCCCTGAGCCCGATAGTGCCGTCAGAGGCATTGCCGGAGAGGATGATGCCTATCGTATTCTCATGATGTGTCTGTGCCAGTGAGGTGAATAGCACATCGATAGATATGGCTGTGCCCTTGGTGGCGCGCGGCAGCAGGCGTATGTGGCCGTTGGTCACTTCTATACCCTTATTGTTGGGGATCACATACACATTGTCGGGCTTCATCAGCTCCATATCTTCTATCTCCTGTACCTTCATTTTGGTGGCCTTGGAGAGTAGCGAGACCAGGATGCTTTTATAGTTAGGGCTGAGGTGCTGTATAAAGATATAGGCCATGCCCGTATTGGCAGGCAGGTATTTCAGAAGCTCGGTCACGGCCTCCAGCCCGCCTGATGAGGCGCCGATAGCTACGACAGGAAATCCGCCAGACTTCGCTCCCTTCGCAGAGGGCACTTTCTTATTGCCCTTCGCGGGCATCACTTTCCGCATAGTACGAGTTTATACTTCTATGCAATTTATAATAAAATCGTGCCTGTCTGGCTGATGAGGGTTGGCCGTGAGCTGTTTGAGTACGACATCCAGGCAAATTTTGAGTTCTGCAAAGGAACATTTATGCAGGTAATAATGCGCTCCTGCATCATAGAGTGTATCAGCTACCGTACTCTGCAGCGAGGTGGAATATATGACCACTGGGATCGAGGCCAGTTTTTTATCCTGCTTTATTTGCGTCAGGCACTCCTCACCATTTTTGCGTGGCATATTAAGGTCCAGGAAAATAACATCGGGCAGATGTTCCTGATTTTGGGAAAGATAGGTCATCAGCTGCTCGCCATCACAAGCGGAAGCGTAATGTGTAGGAATAGAGATAGACGCGAGTGCTTTCTCAAAGAAAAACCGGTCGTCCTTGTCATCATCCGCGAGCAGGATATTCATTGTGTCTTTTGTAGACTTCATAGTAAAATGATTATAGCCGAATGATAAAGGAACTCCGGGAGCTCAATAGTCATATGGGGGACGACGAGCGAAGGTACACCTTCTTGTCAGCTAAATGTTATATGATTCACAGGTCTTTGGGCGCTGGCATTGATTATGCATCATTAACGGCCCTTTTGATTGAAAGGTGCCCGCTCTTGATCATCGTGCATATCATTTTAAACTGTTCTTTGGCATTGAAACAATGCCGCGTAAGCGCGGGGATAATAATGCCCTCTCCCAGCTTTAGCGTGTTCTTCTTCTTAATCTTTGATCTCTATCTCGGCCACGCCGTCTATGATCTGTACGTAGTTGTCAAAGGGAGAGGTCTTTTCCGCCAGCTCTTCACCCTCGTCAAACGATGTGGCAGTCATACTGCCCGTAGCTTTCTTGATGATCGTCCTGCTCAAATAGAGTCAGGTACATACTCGATGATCCCGACAATGATGTGTGGAGCGCCTTTTTTTAATTCAGTGCCGGGAGTACTTTCCATAATATAAGTATGCAGAGTACAAAGATGCCCAATAAGGGGTGGGGACCGTTACACAATTACAGTTAAGAATTGTATAGTTCACATATTTTCCAGGGAGTTACGCCGTTTCCCTTTCAGTTTCCGGAAAAATGACGGTGTGAGCCCTGTCACCTTCTTAAATTGGTTGGACAGGTGGGCTACACTACTATAATGCAGCTTGTAGGAGATCTCAGTGAGGTTGAGTTCATCATAGATCAGGAGTTCTTTGACCCGCTCTATTTTGTGCGAGATGATATAGTGCTCTATCGTGACCCCTGTCACCTCAGAGAATAGATTGGAGAGATAGGTGTAGTCGTACTCGAGTTTTGCGCTCAGGTAGTCGGAGAAATTTGTTTTGGGCGGCTCATCAGCATAGTGGACCATCTCTACGATGACATTCTTTATCTTCTCGATGAGCATGGCCCTTTTGTCATCCATCAGCTCCAGCCCGGCCCTGAGTAGTCCTGCTTTCAGCTTTTCGCGTTGCGTGGGGCTGATATCTTCTTTGATCTCTGCCTCACCGAGCTCAATGCTGCCATACCGCAGTCCCAGGTGATCCAGCTCTGCCTTGACCACCATTTTGCAGCGGATCGATACCATGTATTTGATGTAGAGCTTCATTTTTGCTGCACAGCATTGCAGATCGCCGGCTATTAACTGTCTTGAGCTGTTTTATGTGCGGCCTATTGGCTGTTCAGTGCCAAGATAGCTAAAGCAATGCCAATCCCGAGAATATGTAAATTATGCAATCTTTGTATGGAAAACGATCAGCGGTTTGTATAATGCCCGCTTGTTTGACCAGTATGGCAGCGCTCATTGTCAGAACCTGGTCAGGCACTCGCAGGGTGCATGTTCTTTTTCATTTTGCAAAACAATGCTTATGGCTTTTACCAGTTCCCTGCAGAGTGGTGGCTTTGTGATGAAGTAGGTTGCTCCAAATTTTTGGGAATATATTTTATGCTCTGTGAGATTTGATGTGGTCAGGACGGCCACAGGTATGTGTTTTAATTTTTCTTCCATCCTCAGCAGCGCCAGAAATTCTTCTCCTCCCATCCGGTGCATATTGAAGTCCAGGAATATATAGTCAGGCAAAACCGCGTCAGCGGAGCGGAGCGTATTCAATGCGAAAATGCCATTCTCATCATATTCGTGTGGGATAGATGGATCGACGCTGGTCAGCGCCTTAAAGAATAACATTCTGTCGTCAGCATCATCGTCTATGAGGAGGACTTTGTAGGCAGGTATCTGGAGCATATGGTTTTTCCCGTTTATAACGGGGCAGCGAAGCTACCCTGTAATTACCGGCTTTACGGAAAATAGGCAAGAATTGCACCAGAACCTAACGTATAGCCGATCTGACCGTGTGAACACATTCTCCTTTTACCCAATAGCATTAAAACCCGATACATCGTCCGCATTTACGTCACGAAAGCGCTGCTTACCTGAGTAAACCTGTATTCGGATATGGATACAGATGCATGACCGTGTTGTCTGCGATATGCGCTATACCTGATTACCAAAAAACCTTAAAATAAATTCATATCGTATGGAAATGAGAGGCTGGTCGCGTTATATCCTGAAACAACCCAGCCATGAATAAAACCATCACCCTCTGCTGCATCGCAGCAGCAGCATTCGTCATGACCTATAGCTGTAGTAATAGGAAATCAGCCAAAGAGTCCAGGTTCGCAGACCACGAAGAGCAGGACTACTACAAAGCAAACAGAAAAATCACCACAGAGGCCGCCGCACCGGCTAAAGAAGAAACGGACAGCACGGCTCCGCACTCACTATCATCCATCGCCGCGCAGAATTTCGACAAAGACGGCATGAAATTCATCCGCACTGCCGATATCCGGTTTCAGGTGGATAATGTACCCGAAGCTACCTATGCGATGGAGGATATCACAACCCGCTACGGCGGTTTTGTGATCTACACCGCGCTGAATAGTACGGTGAATAATAAAGAAACTGTGCCCATCAGTTCGGACTCATCTCTCGATATCACTTATTACACAGTAGAGAATGACATCACCCTCCGCGTGCCCAATACGCGTATGGACAGTGCTCTGCGTGCGATGACCGCACTGGTTGGTTTTCTCGATCATCGTATCATACGCGCAGATGAGGTCTCCGGCCAGCAGCTCGCCAATGACATGTCGGCTCACCGCAATGAAGAACATGCCCGCAATATGCTGAAGTATATGGACCAGAAGCAAGTGAAGTCTGCCGACATCACCGAGGCCAATGCACAGGCACTCCTGCAGCAGGCGCAAGCCGACGATGCGAAGATCGCCAATCGTACACTCGACAATCAGATCAAGTATAGTACGCTTCACTTTCTCATCTACCAGCGAGAGAGTGTGCGCAAGGTCAAGGTCGCCAATGAAACTAATATCTCACGCTACAGACCTTCATTGCTCATACAGGTCCGCGATGCAGCAGTGTCAGGCTGGGAGATAGTCAGTCACGTATTGGTATTCCTTGTGCAATGCTGGGCATTCATTCTGATCGGTGTGTTAGGATGGCTTATCTACCGGAGGAGTAGGAAAGGCTGATACTGATTCTCTGGCAATCACTTCCAAAGTTTATTTCCTGTCATGAGGATTTCTTTGCGGAGTTTCTCTGTATCTTTTTTTAATGTCTGGTCTATTTCTTTGTTATCCCTGACATCCTGAAGTACCTGAGCGGAGATGTCTCTGTCATCATGCCAGAGGCCGATCAGGTCCTGCAGTTTATCTATTTGTTTGAGATGGCGTGGTGAGGTTATTTTCTTTAGCCTGGCAGATGTGAGCAGGGAGGAGCAATAGATGAATTGCTTCAGGTGTTTACGGAGTGAGTGGTAGTTATGCAGGCCCTTGCGCCATTTTTTTTGAGCTTGGGGATAAGCTTTTTGCAGTATGCCTCTGTATCATAGTCGTAAGAGCGGATAGCGGCGAGTACATCCTCCACTCTTTCATTGACATCTTTGAGGCAGAAAGGTATCTCGGTTTTAAACTTCTTATTGAGCGCAGTGATATGCCGTCCGCGGTCTGCTATCGCCTTTTTATCTTTGCTGAGTTCTTTGAGCTTGTCATGGACCAGCGCTGCCTTCCTGATCTGGCCCGCCTGGTGGAAGATACCCCTATATGGGGCAAAATAACCTTCCACATCCAGTCCATGCAGATCGGTGGTCAGATTGAGAATGGCCTTTATCTTCTTGATGGATACGCGCATGCTGTGCAGGTCGTCAGCATTGGGTTTGCGTGCATAGCGCTTCAGGTACTTACAGCATGCCTCGTGCTGCCTGGTGAAATATGCCTCTGTCGAGTGAACTTTCATAACTCCCGCATTTGCATAAAGGTAGCTAAAATTGAGCCAGTTTCAGCTAATTTATATCATACTTATTCATACTTATTCTCTATATGCTATTAATTATTTATGATGTAAATTTGCACCCGATGTCAAAAAGAACAACAGGGATTATTTTACTCTTTATACTGATGGTCATCAGTGTATCATCTGCGATGGCCCAGTGCGCTATGTGTACGGCAGTAGCTGATGAAGCATCCAAGAATGGCTCCACGGCCGCTGATGGTATCAATAAGGGAGTATTGTACCTATTTCTTTCCCCATACCTTATAGTAGGTACTATAGGCTTCATCTGGTGGCGCTCCCGCCGCAAGGCACAGGAGATGCTCGCAAAGGAGTCACTGGCGCAGAACTGATTGCTCTTATTTCTCTAGCGGCCCCCCATCTATACCCACCATCCACTGTATGCCAAACTGGTCCGTGAACATACCGAAGTATGGCGACCAGAATGTTTTTTGCATCGGCATCGTCACCTTCCCGCCTTCAGACAGGCCGCTGAATATTTTATCGCCTTCAGCCTCCGAGTCTACATTGACTGAGATGTTGAAGTTGTTGCCTATGGTCGCAGGTGGCATGCTCGTAGGCATATCGCAGCCCATGAGTACGTTGCCTTTGATAGGCAGCGACACATGCATGAGCAGGTTCTTTGACTCCTCAGGCAGAGGCGGTCCGTCAGGCATTTCGCCAAATGTCATGTGGGTCATAAACTCACCGCCGAATACTTTTTTGTAATGCTGAAATGCCGTTTCACAGTTGCCGTTAAAGGCGAGGTAAATGTTTAGTGATCCCATGTGTTTGTGTTTTAGAACACTAAAAGTAAAAGAAAAATTTCTTTTATAATTGTCAAAAAAAATGCCCCGCTACATTTCTGCAGCGGGGCATGGGGAATATACAATTGATCTTATTTCTGTTGTTTCAGTTTTGATATCTCCAGCTTCAGTTCTTCTATCTGCTGTTGTTGCTGCTGCATAGCTTTCACCATCGGAGCTATGAGGTCATTGTAGCGGACGCCGTACATGCCTGCATCATCTTTGCTGACCATACCTGTATTGCCTGCACCTGCGGTGTTGAGTGCCTCTTCGACTTCTTGTGCTATGAAACCATACTCTGCTTTTTTGCTTTCATCATTATTGCGGTAGTATGATACCGGGCGCAGTGTATTGATGAAGTCAAGTCCAAGCGCGGAGTTCTGTATATCCGATTTCCACCTGCGGTCACTCGTGATCGTCCATGCCACTTTCACCCCTGCATAGGTCACGCTGCTGTTTCCTATCATCACCTGATTGCTGTTTGCTGCTATCGGTACTTGTGCACCTGCGCCCAGTGCCGTATTGTTACTCGATACGGTGATGCCGGTCAGTGCTCCGTTTCCTATTGCAGTATTATTTCCTCCAGTAGTATTTGCATTCAGTGCATTTACACCGAAGGCAGAGTTCCCGGTTCCGGTGTTTGCTGTCAGCGCAGCGACTCCTATCGCTGTATTGCTGCCCCCGGTCGTGACAGATGCCAGCGCACTCGCGCCGATGGCTGTATTCCAGATACCTGTAGTATTAAGGATCAGCGCATCATTCCCCATTGCTGTATTGGCATTGCCGCTAGTGTTTGACATCAGCGAGTGAAATCCTGTAGCGGTATTCCAGTTGGCGTTACTATTCATAAGGGCCTTGCTGCCTATTGCCGTATTTTGTGATCCTGTAGTACTGTTCATTAGGGCGGAGTCACCTACGGCTACCTGATCGCTGATAGTGCTATTGCTGGATAGCGCTGCTGAGCCGACAGCCACATTGCCATTGGCCGTAATATTGTTAAGCATAGCCCTGTCGCCGATAGCAGTATTCTCTGCACCGGAGGTATTATTAAAAAGAACAGCCGCCCCGAGACCGGTGTTGCCTCTCCCCGTAGTAGTATTTACCAGAGCCTGCGCACCGACGGCGGTATTAACGCTTCCGGTGCTATTGCTGTAGAGGGCATAGGACCCTACAGCTGTATTTGCTCCGGTGATGGTATTATAAAGTGCGTTGCTGCCCAAAGCTGTATTGTCATTGCCGAAGAGATTCAGGAACAGAGATTTGCTGCCTATGCCTGTATTGCGGGTGCCGGCGGTGTTGCTCCACAGCGCGGAGTCACCTACAGCTACCATGTTGTTTGAGTTTGCACTATTGTATAGTGCGGCGGCGCCTATGGCGACATTGCTACTGCCATCTAAGTTTCTCCTCATGGCATCGATACCCAGTGCACTGTTGTAGTTGCCGTATATGTTATTGGCTACTGCATTCACACCCATGGCAGAGTTACTCTGGCCTGTTACGTTCGAGCTCAGGGTTCCTACTCCTACAGCAGTGTTGAGCGCACCGGTGGTGACAGAGCCCAGGGCACTTGCACCTATACCAGTATTCCAATATGCTGTCGTATTAGACGCAAGCGCCACATTGCCTATTGCCGTATTGGCATTACCCGATGTGTTTGCCATGAGGGTATTAAATCCTATCGCGGTATTCCAGTTGTCATTATTGCTTGCGAGTGCCTTGCTGCCGATTGCCGTGTTTTGTATACCCGATGTATTGGCATACAAAGCGGAATCACCGACAGCTACGAGGTGACTGGCAATTGTATTTTTGATCAATGCATGGGTACCTACAGCGACATTATATGAACCTGTCGTATTGAAGACCATAGCTGTAGCACCTATCGCCGTATTTTCATTTCCTGAATAGTTACTGAGCAGGGCATTGATGCCGAAGGCAGCGTTTGTAGTGCCTGTCACATTGGAGAGCATCGATTGCACACCGACTGCAGTATTATTGCTACCGGTAGTGACTGCGTTCAGTGCGCTCGCACCGACTGCTGTATTCCAAAAACCGTTTGTGTTGGCTACAAGCGTTTTATTACCCAGGGCAGTATTGGCAAAACCACCACTATTAGCCATGAGTCCGTTGTATCCTACAGCAGTATTCCATGGGGCATTGTTATTAGCGAGCGCCTTGCTGCCGACAGCTACAGCCTCCGTGCCGCTGCTGCCCAGGGTAAACATGGCTGAGTCTCCGATAGCTACGATATTACTGACATTGCCAAGGTTCCAGAATACAGCCTTGGCGCCGACCGCCACATTGCTGTGGCCTGTGCTATTTCCTGATAGTGCATATACGCCGACCGCGACATTATCAGAGCCAGTCGTGTTGTTATAGAGAGTGTTTACGCCCACTGCAGCATTATCTGAGCCCGTGGTATTATCCAGCATGGTCGAGGATCCTACTGCTGTATTACTGAGGCCCGTAGTAGTGGCTGTCAGTGCCCTCGAACCAAATGCACTGTTGCCAAAGGATGCAGTGGCTGCCATCAAGGCTTTGCCGCCTACAGCAGTATTGCCACCAAAATTAAATCCGTTATTGAAATTGAACAAAGCCGAATCTCCGACCGCGACATCGTCATTGGTAGTAACATTATGGTACATGGCCCCGCTGCCAATAGCTACAGTATTATTTGCTGATGTAGTCAGCTGTCCTGCGGTCAAACCCAGAAAAACATTCCCGTTTCCCTGGAGCAATCCAGCCTGTACATTATTGACTTTAAACATCAGGTCCTTTGCATCCGTCGTTCCGACGAAATTTGTACCCGGATTGGTATTTGCATTTCCCTTGAGCTGCCATGCCGTGCCACCAGAATCAGTAGAAGGTGTCCACGCCACTCCATTCCATTTCAATATTTGATTGGCCGTAGGCGCAGTAGATGATACAGAGTCACCTTGTATCTTGATGACTTTCGGATTCGGGTATGAACCCTGCAGATCACCACCCGCCACACCCAGCGAACCAGTAGGTCCCGTAGCGCCTGTGACGCCGACGCCGGTAGCTCCTGTGGCACCTGCTGCACCTGTTGATCCTGCGATACCTTGCGCACCGGTAGGTCCTGCTATGCCGGTTGCGCCATTTGTACCTGCTGAGCCTGTAGCTCCTGTTGCACCTGCTACGCCTGTGATACCTTGTGCTCCGGTAGGTCCGACTGTACCAGTTGTGCCATTGGTTCCTGCCGAGCCTGTAGCTCCTGTCGCACCTGCTGCGCCAGTGATACCTTGCGCTCCGGTAGGTCCTGCTGTGCCAGTTGTGCCATTCGTTCCTGCTGAGCCTGTAGCTCCTGTCGCACCTGCTGCGCCGGTGATACCTTGCGCTCCGGTAGGTCCTGCTACACCTGTTGTGCCATTCGTTCCTGCTGATCCTGTAGCTCCCGTCGCACCTGTTGCCCCTGTAACACCTTGTGCACCGGTAGGTCCAGCAGTTCCAGTTGTGCCATTCGTTCCGGCTGCACCTGTAGCTCCTGTCGCTCCTGTCGCACCTGTTGCCCCTGTAACACCTTGTGCACCGGTAGGTCCAGCTGTTCCAGTTGTGCCATTCGTTCCGACTGCACCTGTAGCTCCTGTCGCACCTGTTGCCCCTGTAACACCTTGCGCACCGGTAGGTCCGGCTGCACCAGTTGTGCCGTTGGTTCCTGCTGCACCTGTAGCTCCTGTCGCACCGGCTGTGCCAGTGATACCTTGCGCTCCGGTAGGCCCTGCTGTGCCAGTTGTTCCATTCGTTCCTGCTGAGCCTGTAGTTCCTGTTGCACCAGCTGCGCCTGTGATACCTTGTGCACCTGTAGGTCCTGCTGCGCCTGTGCTGCCATTGAGGCCTGTGGCTCCAGTGGCTCCGGCAGATCCGGTATTGCCCTGCGAGCCGGTAGGACCTGCGGCTCCTGTAGAGCCGTTAAGACCTGTAGCACCGGTCGCGCCTTGCGCACCTGTAGCACCGAGTGAACCGGTCGGTCCCTGTGCCCCCGCAGGCCCGGTAGTCCCTGCACCTGTAGGGCCAGTAGGTCCGGTAGCGCCAGTGACCGGAGCTGACATGATATTGATCGTACCATGCATAGAGGTATGAGCGGTACACTGATAATATAATATAGCAGGACAATCCTGCGGCACCTTGAATGTAAGCGTACTGCCTTGCGCGTCATTATTGGTCACACCCACATTGTACTGCGTACCCGGGAATGCATTGGTAGATGACAGGCGAAACGGATGGCCGCTCACCGTGACGTTGAATCTGTATGTCACCCCGCGCATCAGTGTCAGGGTAGGATTTGAATTGAAAGGAGCGCCATTATAGTTCGCCGCATTATCTATCAGGTAGGCAGTCGTACCACTCGCCGTGATGGTGAAATCAATTCCCTCCTGGCCATTGGCACCTGTAGGTCCCGTAGGTCCTGTCGCACCACCGCCCGCGCCTGTCGTCCCCGTAGGTCCTGTGACACCGGTCGGTCCTGTAGCTCCGCCGCCTGCACCCGTCGCACCCGTGACACCGATGCCTGTTGCGCCCGTAGGGCCTGTCGCTCCGGTGATGCCCGCGATACCTGTCGGTCCTGCGTTGCCTGTGGTTCCTTGCGCACCTGTCACTCCTTGTGTTCCTGTATTACCTTGTGATCCGGTAGGGCCTGCTGCTCCTGTAGAGCCGTTAGCTCCTGTGGCACCCGTCGCGCCTTGTGCGCCAGTCGCTCCCAAAGATCCTGTCGGTCCTGCTGCTCCGGTAGCACCATTGGTACCGGTCGCGCCAGTAGCTCCCTGTGATCCTGTAGGGCCTTGTGCGCCTGTACCGCCATTGGCACCGGTTGGACCTGCGAGGCCTGTGGTACCTTGTGTGCCTGTTGGTCCGGCTGCGCCCGTCGATCCGATACTACCTGTAGCTCCTGTCGCACCTGCTGCGCCGGTATTGCCCTGCGAGCCTGTCGGTCCTGCTGCCCCGGCAGAGCCATTGGCTCCGGTGGATCCTGCTGCACCTTGTGCGCCGGTATTGCCTTGAGATCCTGTAGGCCCTGCAGCACCGGTACTGCCATTGGCACCTGTCCCACCTGCAGTGCCTTGTGCGCCTGTGGCACCCGGTGCTCCGGTATTCCCTTGGGTGCCTGCCGGGCCTGTAGCTCCGGTCGCACCATTAGTACCTGTGGTACCCGTTGCACCTTGTGCACCCGTATTACCCTGCGAACCGGTAGGCCCGGCAGATCCCGTGCTACCATTAGTGCCTGTAGCACCCGTGGCTCCCTGCGCTCCGGTCGCTCCTTGTGAACCAGTGCTGCCTTGAGCGCCTGCCGATCCTGTGGTACCTGTAGCACCATTGCTGCCAGTCGCGCCCGTCACACCTTGTGCGCCGGTCACGCCGGTATTTCCTTGTATACCTGTAGGGCCCGTAGCGCCTGTCGCTCCGCCTCCTGCACCTGTACTTCCCGTAGGACCCGTGATGCCCGTCGGCCCTGTAGCGCCGCCGCCCGGTCCAGTAGCCCCGGTAGTGCCCACGCCAGTTACGCCTTGCGCGCCTGTAGGTCCTGTCGCTCCAGTGAGACCTATCGTGCCATTGGCGCCTGTTGCGCCTGTATTTCCTTGTATGCCTGTCGCTCCCTGCGAGCCTGTATTGCCCTGTGATCCTGTCGGTCCCGCCGCACCTGTGAACCCATTAGCTCCGGTAGCTCCAGTCGCACCTTGCGCTCCTGTGGCACCCTGCGATCCTGTTGAGCCATTTGCTCCTATCGCCCCGTTTGCTCCTGTTGCTCCTGTGTTGCCTCGTGTTCCAGTTGCACCTTGCGCACCTGTAGTGCCCTGTATGCCTGTTGGGCCGGTAGCACCGATCGAGCCATTGGAACCCGTAGCACCTGTGCCACCTTGCGCGCCTGTCACTCCCTGCGGTCCCGTGGCTCCATTAGATCCTGTTGCGCCATTGTTTCCGGTCGGCCCTGTCGCCCCCTGCCCACCAGTTGCACCTTGCGAACCAGTAGGACCCGCAGCACCAGTAGAGCCGTTGCTTCCTGTAGCACCTGTTGTGCCTTGCGCTCCTGTACTACCTTGAGTCCCCGTCGATCCGTTAGCGCCTGTTGCGCCATTAAGACCTGTTGATCCGTTGATACCTGATGGTCCGGTCGCACCTGCTGCGCCCGTATTGCCTTGCAGGCCTGTCGCACCTGCGGCGCCATTAGCTCCTGTAGGTCCAGCCGCACCTTGTGCGCCTGTGTTGCCTTGCGATCCTGTAGGTCCTGTACCGCCAGTGCCGCCATTGGCACCTGTGGTACCTTGTGCTCCGGTAGCACCCTGCGCTCCGGTACTACCTTGTGTACCTGCCGGACCTGTCGCTCCATCACTACCTGTCATACCCATCATGCCATCGGGGCCAGTAGGACCAGTCGCTCCGGCTATACCTGCGGGTCCTGTCACACCAGTCGCTCCACCGCCTGCGCCTGTGGCTCCTGTCACACCGATGCCTGTAGCGCCAGTCGGACCATTGGCACCCGAAGGTCCTTGGGAGCCTGCGGGGCCAGTTGGTCCTGTTGCCCCCGTGGGAGCGTTAGCTGCAAATAGTGCATAGGGCACCGCATTGAGCTGCGAAGTGCCCATACTGATAAATGTCCCTGTCACGCCCACATCCACCTTCACCTCCAGCCATTTTGTATTTGTACCCCAGGCCACTGTACTCAGGTTGGCATTGGCTCCGATAGCAGTATTTACGAGGCCAAATGGATTCGTAACAATCGTAGTCGTCGTCTCAGTATATACTGCCGCACCCGCAGGAGAGGAGTCATGTATGATAAATTGCAATTTCACATTCGTATTGGGCACCACATCTCCCAGCGAATTGCGCACGACCGCCTGATAGTTGATATGCTGCGGTACTTGTGCACTGATGGTCAGCGATAAAGTGAGTAATAGAGAGACCAGAATAAGTTGGAGATGTTTCATAACGACGGGATTTACAAATGGAATAAAGAGGGTTACAACGCTGCACTAATACGTCTGTATTAGTCAATCGTCGAAGGTAACGTGTAGGGAGATGGATAAAAAAGGAAGAAAAATGAATTTATGGGTGCCGAATGTCCCATTATATCGGAAAAAAGAAGTCTAATTGTAAGCTGGTTAAGGGATTGGCTGATTTTCGTTATAGGTCGGATTTGGACAATTATATTCGACGGTCAGGGCCTTGGTTCCCGGATATTTGTATTGTAAGATAACAAGTACCTTGAACTATTATCGTACAAAATACATCTTCAACTTCCCCTTATTCTTGGCCTCTATTTCGCCGCGATATTCGCAGGTGAAATTGTCCTTTACTAACTGATAAGTGGTCTCAGAGATATTGATCTTTCCTGCTTCACTATTCTGCTCCATGCGTGCGGCAGTATTCACCGTATCACCCCAGATGTCGTAAGCAAATTTCTTAGTGCCAACGATGCCGGCGACTACTGAGCCGGAGTGTATGCCGATCCTTATTTCAAATGTCTCAAGTCCCAGGTCACGAGTCTCAAGTTTACGCTGTATCATAAAATCTCTGATCGCTATAGCGGTACGGATTACATCAGATGCATGGTTGGGATTTGCCTGCGGCAAACCTGAAACCGCGAGATAAGCATCGCCTACGGTCTTTATTTTCTCTATGCCATGTTTCTGCATGATCTCGTCGAATGCGGAGAAGCAAGTGTGGAGCTCATCGACCAGCTGCTGTGGTGTGAGTCTTTCACTCACTATCGTGAATCCTTTGAAGTCGGTGAATAAAACTGTCACATCGCCAAAGTGACGGGCAGCAGCGGAGCCCTTTTCTTTGAGTTCTGCCGCTACTTTGGCTGGGAGGATATTGAGCAGGAGATTTTGGGTCAGCTCCTTTTCTCGTTTCTCAAAATCCAGTTCCTTTTCCTGTTGCTCCAATTCATGCCTCAGGCTCAGTTGTGCAAGTTCTTTTGATACCTGTTCTTCCTGTATTTTTTTGATCATCTCGTCCTTCATCTCGAGGTAATTCAGAGCTGATGCGTAGTCTCCCATAGCTTTGTATATGGAAACAAGCGACTCATATGCACCACTTAGGAATGGCTTATCTCCTTTATCAGGATTTATTTCCAGGGCCTTGTTAGTTTGAGTCAGCGCGCTCGGGACATCTCCCTGATCCAGCAGGACATTGGCGATATTGATCAGATTGATCGCCGCACCGTAGGCATGGCCTATTTCTTCATCTATCTTCAGGCTTGCCCGCATATTTTCCAGTGCCTTCTCATGCAGTCCCTCATGGTGATAGCCCAATCCAAGGCAGCTGTATGCTGTGCTCTGGCCCATCACATCACCTATCTCGATCCTTAGCCTTAGCGCGTCCTGATGGTATTTGCGTCCCTCTGCGAACTTGCCCTCCCTGCTGAGTACGTTACCCATGTTATTATATGTACTTGCCAGCGACTTTTTGTCATTGAGCTGTGACAGGATCCTGACGGCGCCATGGTAGTTCTCCATCGCCTCGGCATGATGGCCGGCCGTTTCGTACATCAGTCCGATATTCATTTGAGACATCGCCATACCGCGCTGGTCACCTATCTCTTCTCGGAGCCTGAGAGCCGAGAGCTGATCATTCAGTGCTTCCGCATAGCGTCCTTGTTTGCGATAGCAGTTTCCTTTGTTGCTATACACTGTTGCTATTCTTTCTTTGTCCCCGGTTTCGCGTGCGAGTTGTAGGGCTTTATCATAGTATCCGTATGCCTCAGTACTTTGATCCTGCCGGTAATAGATATTTCCAAGTTCAATTAGGGCATCTGCTATGTAAGCCTTGTCACCGGTACTTTCAGCCACGGCCAAATACCGGCTGCGTACCGCCATAGACTCGGGATAGCGGCCCATGATGTCATATGCTAGGCCCATCAGTTTTAGAGCCTTCATGATACCTGGATTTTCATTCATTTGCTCAAAGCCCGCGAGGGCCTGATCGGCTAAAAGCAAAGCCAGGTCATTATCACCGCTCATATGGGCTATAGCAGCATTATAGTACAGTACCCATGACTTATATAGTATTGATCCTGTCTTGGCGACCAAAAGCTCCAAACGGTCAGTGTATATCCGGGCTTCATCGTCAGAGGTCGCCACCAGCTTTTCCAGCAGTACGAGCAGGATATCGATTTGCGCTGCATCGGTGGCTTGCTTTAGTTGCGATTTGAGTTGCTCTGTTTCTCCTGAGGTAATCATGTATGCAATTTACAATTGACATTGATTAATTAGTAAGGAAGCTAGTTAATTGTATTCAGGCACTCTTCGTTTTTCATAAATAAAATTTGCCGGAATATTGGTTTGGTCCGGGCCGGCTTCCCGGTTTTTTACCCCCCCCAATGAGCGATGCTACCGATTAATAAATACCTATAAATGGGTATTGTTTTTTAATAAATTATAAATTATTTTCATGTTGTTTTGAGCCGGGTGTATTTAATCTAAACTCAATACCATAAATATGAATGCACAAATTCTTTATGCCATTGTCGCGGTGGTACTTTTGGGGGTCGCTATCGCTTTACAATTGAAATGGCACTTCATCAGTGACAATAGTACAGCAGTTCCCAGGCCATATAGTTTCGCGCGGGTCCAGCTCGTATGGTGGACCTTTATCGTGTTTGCTGCCTTTATCACGATACTGATCGCGACCGGGGAGATACCTACATTCAACGAATCAACTTTGATCCTCCTGGGTATCGGTATCCTTACTACCGGTACTGCTACTCTGATTGATATCTCTGACTCAAAGGCCGCGGCCACTACCGCGTCCATGAGAAATCTCAATGTCAATCAGGCCAGTGAAGGTTTTCTGCTGGATATCCTCTCTGATAAGGACGGTATCAGTATTCATCGCTTACAGGCATTTATTTTCAACCTGCTATTTGGCGGCTGGTTCATTTATAAGTGCATCCTCGGTCTGCACGGTCTCGGTGTGGGCTGCTGTATGAGCGATATCAATGCTGTGATGCCTGTGATCACACCCAATAACCTCATCCTGCTGGGTCTTAGCTCCGGTGCTTATGTGGCACTAAAGACAGCAGAAAATAAATCGGCAATACCTGCTCCTATAAAAGGTAATTAATAAATCCTAAAGACGGCAACATGAAAAAGTACAATATTTTAATAGTGCTGATATTTATGGTAACGGTAACTGTGACTATATCGGCTTGCTGCAAATGCGAAAAAAATATAGCAGGCTGTAAAGGTGAAGAGAAAAGTTCAGCTGCCAATGCCAGGAAATTTGATACCGTCACTACAGTGGCTAATCTTCGCATGGATACATTTTATCTGAAGATCGGGGCTAAACATTATAAAATGATGAAAGTTCATCGTGACTCCGTAGCGTGGGATGAACACGATGGCACGATGGCCAGTGCCATGGCTGCTGCGAGGACCAGCACTGGCAGCAAAGCAGAGAAATGCACCAGCGATTATTTTGCCGGTACTGATCGCATGGACGCCAAGACGAGTATATTCAGGGGTAATGTGACCAGGTATAATACCATCAATGACCTCATCGCGGATCTGCCATCCGATGCGGATATGAAAGCACATGATCCTAAGATCACGAAATTGCCGACGAGTGAGAGAGTAGCCGAAGAGCAAAAGTACGTGAAGGTAAGTACCGCTTATATATATGGGATCTACCGTGAAAATGACAATGACTTCCACTGCATCGTCGGAAACGGAGAGGTCGGCGGAACCAGGATGAAACTATTCAATATTGAGTTTTCTGCTTTACCACCCAAAAATAGTCATGACTACGCTGATATGAATGATGTCCGCAGTCAGATCATTGAAAAATTTGGAGACCTCGCCTGTGGAGACGGTGCATTCAAACCTGTTGAGGAACTCATACCTGTTTCGATAGAGGGACCGCTTTTTTTTGATATAGATCATCCTGCCGGAGTGGTCGGTTTTTCGGCAGGAGGTATCACCTTTCATCCTAAAACGGCGTGGGAGATCCACCCGGTGGTTAAACTTGATTTTCAATAGTCACTGCAGTGCATGTTGATAACCCCCTGATATATATTTATGCTGATACAACATATAGCGATCATAGACCGGACTGGCAATATTGACCCGGCTACTCTGGCGCAGACTGCAGCAGCTCTGCAGAAACAAGCCACGCGTGATCTTGGTCCCATTTGGGGAGTAAAAGCCATTATTTCCGCTTTCCCTGATCTCGCCAGTGTGCCGGTGGGATATGCACCGGTGATCATCATGGATCAGCTGGACAGGCCAGACCTGCAAGGCTACCATCTGGATGATAATAACCAACCGTATTCACTGGTGCTGTATGGTGACTCGTGGCAGCTGACATGCAGTCATGAGATATGTGAGATACTGGTCGATCCCTCTGGCAACAAAACTGTAACGTCGGGAAGCAAGGATCCAGCACAGGGCCGTGTCCAATATCTCGTCGAGGTCAGTGATCCCTGTCAGGATATTTCCTTTGGTTATTCTGTCAATGGCATTTGGCTGAGCGATTTTTATACTCCCAATTATTTCGATCCTGTGACTGCACCTGGAGTGCGTTACAGTTTTACCGGAGCTATTACAGAGCCCCTGCAGGTCTTGCAAAATGGCTATCTCACATGGTTCAACCCGGATGACGGGCAATGGTGCCAGATGAAGTTTTTTGGGGATGCACCAGAAATAGTAAAAGTGGAGGGCATGGAAGCAATCACCGGCGCTATACGATGCAAGATAGACAGGCTCACACAGAACACTCACAAAAAAACGCTCAAAAGAATTCATCACAAGCATATCACTGCCATACATTCCGGCGAGGCCCGGGCCAGGCGATGGGAGCAGGAATTGAAAAAGCATTGGACCGGATAGGTCAAAACAAAAAAACAGCGCAAGGCTTGCACCCCGCGCTGTCGAGAAAAACACTAAAACAAAACCCGATCTTTATTGTATGATTATCTTGGAGCCAAAGGATTCATTGGCTTGTGAGATGACGTTGACGATATATGTGCCGGAGGGCAGGTTGAGAGCGGGTATTTTATAACCTTGCTCGTTGGATGGTTCGTATTTGTATACCGGCTGGCCGAGGGCGTCGGTGATGGTGATGAGTTTGATACCATCCGCTGTGCCTGCGAGTGCTATGTTGAGTGGTTTGCCGGTATGTAGCGGGTTGGGATAGAGGGTCATGACCGTCGTACTATGTTGTGCTGCGCCGAACTCCACCTCTGTGACATCTGAGTATTCATAGTGGCCATCCATATCCACTTGTTTCAGGCGGTAGTAGTTGGCTCCCTCCAGGGGCTGGTCGTCTACGAGTGTGTAATCGATATTGTCATTGCTATTACCTGCACCTTTCACCTCGCCTATCTTGAACCACTCCGTCGCATTATCCGAGCGCTCTATTTCGAAACGGTCGTTATTGATCTCAGACACAGTGGTCCATTTGAGCAATGAAGCGTGTTCGTCCCTTTTTTCTGCTGTGAAATATTCCAGTTTGACAGGCAGTGCGCCTCCGGTCCAGGTGACCGTATATGTATGCGTCGTTGGATTGGTCTTGCCTGCTGAATCAATATAAGCAAAAGCGAAGGCCGCATTGATAGAAGACACTCCTTCAAATTTAATTTTCAGTCTGGTGAAGTTGAAGGTGTTTATCACCCTGTATCCCTTCACTGCCTCATTGGTATCGAGCGTATTATTAGCGTTGCTATCGTAGAAAAGTATATTGCTATGCATATTGGCGACACTCGATACGACGAATGATCCTTTATCCACGCCATCTTCCGGATCTGTCCAGGTAACATTGCCGAGACCTGCTGCTGTGGTGAGCGATTTGATGGTATGGCGGGGAGGGCGGCTGATGGTGTATTGCTGATTGACCGGCGGTGCGAGCCTGTCGAAGCCGATCATCATGCCTGTGATATTGCTCGTGCCTGTTTTGACAGGTATGAGTTCGTTTGCGTTATTGTATACTCCGGTGCCTGCGAGGTTGTTTGTTCCATATTGGCCCAGCGTGCCGAGCCAGTTTGCTGGCCACGATGCGGCAGGTACCACTGCGCCTGCTGTGGGATTGACAGTGCTCATACGTATGGTCATGCCTGATGTAGACGGGAGTATATTGCCCACTGTGAATGAGCCATTGGCTGCGACTAGGCCGGAGTTGATCACGAGTCCATTCGTATCTGCGATCACCGCGTAGACTGTCTGGCCAAAACTGCTCACAGTATCCCTTGCATTCACCACTCCCTTGCCAGTACCGTCATCAAATATGCTACCGCTCACCGATACACAATTCACAAATGAAACTGCCGCCGATGAGGTGGCCGTACAGGTATTACTACCGGTGATGGTGACATTGTATGTTCCTGCTTTGGCTGCTGTGCCGCTGGTGATGGTATATATATTGGACGTAGAGGTGAAGCTGGATGGACCGCTCCAGGCGTATGTGAGTGGCGCACCAGCGCTAGGTGTAGCAGTGACAGTGATATTGCCGCCCATGCATGCGGGACCGGATGTAGTGATGGTAGCCGTTGGTGCAGGTTTCACTGTGATGGTCACGGTGTAGCCGAGGCCGCTACAGTTATTGGATGGTACGACTGTGTATGTAGCTGTGGCATCGGCACCTGACGTATTGATGAGGGCCTGGCCTACAACTGCAACGGCTGTACTCTGCGCACTGGCACCTGTGATGCTGCCTGCAGGTGACACGACAGGTGCGGTCCATGTGTATGTCGTGCCTGCCGGGAGATTAGTAGGTGTCGCGTTGAATGAACTATTGGAGCATATCGTGATCGCCGATGGTGCCTGCACAGGATTGGATACGCCCATGGCAAAACCCTGGAGCCCGCCCGCCACGGTAGAGAAACTGAAACTGGTCGGATTGTTTGTAGATACGAGGCGTGAGCGTGCATTGGCCGGGCCGGTGCCGGTCCATACCAGGGTACTGGTGCCGATACCGATCTCGGACGGTACGCTGCCGATACCCGGTGGTGTGATCGTGTCATAGTCAAACCATACGGTGCCATTGCTCACGAGTGTATCGCGCTCGGCATTATCCGTACTTTCTGCATCGAGGCCGAGCAGGGTGAAGTTATTGATCGTAGCTCCGAGTGAGTCCTTCATCTGTATGTTTGAGAAAATAACCTTGGAGTAGCCGCTGGCCGGTGTGTAGAGTACTGTCTTGCCCGTGAGGCCTGTATATCCGCTTTGGCCGAAGGCCGCACCGGACCATGTCGGCGCTGTCACAGCGGTGAAATTACCGGCGGTGCGCGTGATCGTCATCGTGAGCATGTTGCCGTTTTTGAGTATCCAGGTATGGTTTTGTCCTCCGGCGCCTGCTACGGCATCATTGTAGTGATCGAAGCGCAGTATCTGGGTACATGGTGCGTCAGATGATCCGCCGCCATTGGCGCCCACAGTGGTAGAGTCGACGCAGCTGGCATCGACAATGACAGTAGCGGAGGCAGTAGCAGTACAGGTATTATTATCAGTCACGGTCACGTTGTAGGTGCCCCCATTTGTAGTGGTGGCATTGTTTACTGAGGACGATGCTGATGTGGAGGTGAAGCCCGCAGGTCCGCTCCATGAGTAGGTATATGAAGCAGCGCCTGATGCGCTCGCCAGCAGTGTGATAGATGTGCCTATACATGCAGGAGTATTGGATGAAGCGCTGAGGGTAGGGTTGGCGCGCACAGTCACCACTCCGTTGGCAGTGGCTGTACAGGTATTAGCAGCAGTGACTGTCACTGTATATGTGCCCGCTGTAGATGTAGTGATAGATGCTGACGTCGCAGCGGTGCTCCATAGATAGGTACCGCCTCCTGTCGCTGTAAGCGTAGCAGTAGCACCGGCGCAAATGGTCGGACTATTGACCGTAGGAGAGGGAGCGGTATTGACGGTCACTGTCCCGCTGGCCGATGCGGTACATCCGCTGGCAGTGGTCACAGTGACGCGATAGGTGCCCGCAGTGGATGTCGATATAGATGATGTGGTAGCGGCAGTGCTCCACAGATAAGTACCGCCTCCTGTAACTGTGAGGGTCGCAGAGGCGCCCGAGCATATCGTTGCGCTGTTCACCGTAGGTGTAGGCAGTGCATTGACCGTCACAGTGCCACTGGCTGTGGCTGTACAGGTATTGGCTGCGGTGACTGTCACCGTGTAGGTGCCCGCTGTAGATGTCGTGATAGATGTAGTAGTTGCAGTTGTATTCCACAGGTATGTGCCTCCGCCGGTAGCGGTCAGTGTAGCTGTAGCTCCTGTGCAGATCGCAGGGCTATTGACTGTAGGGGTGGGTTTAGCATTGACAGTGACGACGCGTATCGAGGTGTCTGTACACCCTGCGGCGTTAGTCACTGTGACTATATATGTGCCCGAGGTCGTCGCTGCGATGGCCGTCATACTGGCTCCTGTGCTCCAGAGATAGGTGCCGCCACCAGATGCAGTGAGTGTCACGCTGCCTCCTGTGCAAAATGTCGTCGCACCCGACACAGTAGTCGTCGCTGTCGGGCTTGCATTCACAGTCACGACTTTGATCGCGGTATCTTTGCAGCCTGCTGCATTGGTCACGGTGACGATATATGTATTGGATGAAGATGCTGTGATAGCGGCTGTGCTCGCGCCGGTGCTCCACAGGTATGTACCACCACCTGATGCGGTGAGTGTCACGCTGCCCGGTGCGCAGAATGTCATCGCCCCAGATGCAGTGATCACCGCATTCGGTACGGCGTTTGCATTGACTGCTTTGCTCGCCGTGGCGGTGCAGCCCATATCGCTGGTCACCGTCACTGTATAGGTGCCGCCGGCGGAAGCTGTGATCGCCTGCGTGGTGGCGGTGGTATTCCATGCATAGGATACTCCTGCCGATGCCGTGAGCGTAGTACCCACGCCTGCACAGAAAGTAGCTGTGCCTGTCACCGTGGCTGTGAAGGACGCTATCGGCAAACTGCTCGTAAGCGGAGAGGTCGTATTGAACATGGTGCATGCACCTGTTCCATTATAAGAGAAGATACGATAGTATACGTTCTTGCCGCAGTTGGTAGTAGCCGGGGGGATATCATCGGTGAAGTTCTTGGTGCCTGTGCTGCCTCCTGTGACCTTCGCTGCTACAGTACAACTGCCTATGGCGTCACCCACGGAGTAGGCCGTGTTATTGACAGGATTGCAGCCCGGAGCTACAGTGCCCACATAGCGCAGTACGATATAGCCGGCGATAGAGGCAGATGGTGCAGTGAAGCTGCCATTGACAGTGTTGCCGCTGATAGATCCCGCTATGGCTGTTGGTTGCTGAGTAGGAGTGGCAGGGGCCCCTGTCGCGCCATTGCTCATGCAGCAGGCGGGCGTGGGGCTGATGGTCATGGCATAGCCGCTTCCGTTGAATGTACCCGCGCCCGAGATCAAGCCACCTACCGTGACTGAATTGCAACCGGATGTACCGGTAGCTTTGATAGTAGCGCTGCTATTGGAAGTATATGCACCCCCCACGGAGAAAGCGCCATTGAGATTGATCGTACCATTATTGGCCACGCTGCCTGTCACGGTGACACCATTGATGAAGGATGCAACAGCTCCACTGTTTTGTGAGAAAGAACCGCTGATCGTAGAGGGGCCGTCGATGGTCAGTGTACCATTGTTGGTCACACTGCCGCTAATGGTTTGCGAAGTGCCTGTGAGTGTCATGGTCGCTCCGCTATTGAGTGTGAAACCTGCTATAGTGATAGCGCCATTATTTGTCAAAACATATCCGCTGGGAAATGTAGGTGTGCCCAGGATGGCAGTTCCTCCGGAGTTGATGGTGAGTGAACCTCCGTTGACTGTATATGATGATGGATGGAAAGTGCCGCCGCTGTATGTAGTGATAGCTCCGCCGTTTTGTGTCATACTACCCGTGTATGATCCGTATATACTCATCGCAGCACCGGTGGGTATAGTGACTGCGGTTGAGACAGTCGTGGCAGGTCCGATGCATAGGGTGCCTCCGGTCATAATGATAGCCTTCGTAAACGTACCCGCATAGTTAATGCATACTACTTGTCCAGTGGCGATAGTGACGGCGGAGGTGTTTGTCGTGATCGTCGAGGTACATCCTGTACACTGTGCGAACGCCATACTGAAAGATACTACGATCAGTATAGCCAGTAGCAGTAGTTGCAGGAAGCCACGGCGCAATGGTGAAGGGCAGGGGTAGGGGTACTTCATTTTTTTAGTCGTGTTTGTAGTGAGGATCGGGGTCACTATCGGGTACTGATTCTTAAATTGCATCGGGGTCGGATTTTTGATCCCGTACGTTTACGCAGCTATTGGATATTAGCTTCAAGAACAATCCATTACATTACAAGGGGGCTATTGTAAACGCCAAGTCGTACTTTGTTTATCAGAAAAAAAATGCAAATACTGACATTCGTTATGTGTTTGAGCACTCTCCGGCGAATGCTTTGGATGTTTCGGCGAATGCTATTGACAAATGTCTCATAACCTATCATATTACCTTTGATCCCTAAATCGTATAGATGAAACCCTTATTGCTGATAGCTGTATTTATAACTGGCGCTTTGCATGCGCAGACATGGACTCACGTAGATATCCCTAATGATTTTTGCGATCAGGCGACTATCGTCTTTGATCTGGTTTCAGACGATTCTGTGACTTTGGATGTCCATAACAGGGGAGGAGATATTGTTCAGGTTTTTTGCGCAAACAAACCCCTGGCTGCGGGGCACTATGAGGTCACGCTGGAGGGAGAATCGCTCGCACCAGAGATATATACCATCCGGTATAGTGATACGCATACTCAAATAGCAAAGCAGGTGACCAAAGCCTGTGCGACCGGCATCTCAGATCCAAAGCCGCTAAAATCAATTGGCGTATATCCCAATCCCGGTTATGATATTGTAACTGTTCCGATAGAAGGAATCAAGCAGATAGTGCTCACCGATCTCGGCGGGCGGATATGCAAGTCTATTAATACAACAGAAAAGATGATCTCCATTTCTGAACTTGCTGCAGGGGATTACGTACTTAGTGTTTTCGATCACTCAGGGGTGCTGATGGGTTCGGCAAAAATTACAAAAGATAAGTAGTAACATTTCCATAAGGAATATGGAGGTCTATATCGTTTGTTTTTAAAACCTTTCCTATCTTTAACGCTTACTCCTATTCCTAAACAAGAAATCGTAATGCAGGTCAGGCCTCTTTTATTAGCGCTTATATTTATTTCTGGCAGTGTCTGCCTCATATCATGCGGCAAGGCTGCCGACACCACACCCAAAATAACCGGCTCGTGGGATGAGGCCAGTATACATGAGATAGACCAGACCGACCATGTCACTACCAGTGACAACCTGCAGCATGTGCCACCGGGCTTCAACCTGTTGCAGATCAATACTGACGGCACCTATACTTTATACCCGCAGGGGGCCTCGTCTACGAGCGGTACTTATACTTATAGCGGAGGTCGGTTAGCCCTGATCAGTGCATCACATCCGGCAGGCGACTGGTATGATGTGGATTCGCTGGAACCCTACAAAATGAGTATCCGTAAAGTTGATACTGTCAGCTCAGGCAGCCCGCTGATGACCCGGGATATTACCTTATCTTACACCAAGTAGATCAGGTATAGTTTCTATAGCTTCATTTCCAGCACCTTATTCCGGCAGGATGAATAGAATGTAGCGTCCTTGTCTACTTCTGCCTCACCATTTTCAATGTCATTTTTACATTAATTTATTGCATAATAAAGCATCCCCTTAAAAGGGTATTTTTTTTATGGTTTTAGAAACCTACATTTACCGCATGGAATAAAAAAACCAAACGACATAAAGAAATTGCGTTGCTAACGAAGTTTCTGCCTGATTAAACCTTGACACTTTTATCATGTAGCCAGAAACAGTACAAGCACCGCACCCTTCGGGGTGTGGCCTTTGCTGTTTTTCATTGCTACATGGGCTTGTCAAGGGCCTTATCAGGCATGGATTTCACGTAGGGGTTCACGCCCTTTCTTTTTGTCTTAATCTCCGATCCATTACAAACCGTCTGTACGAACTCCACGGACACATATCAGCTAAAAGGGGAAGCTGGCTTTTTTTGCTATTTATCATTTATCTACTTAAGGCATCACCTTTTTAGGGGATTGTTTTATTGATAGGTTCTTAATTGATTTGCTGACCCGTTCGTTCTTTTTATCACCTATGGATTTGTGTGCTGACTTTTTTATTCACCACAAACCAAACAACATGACACGGACTATGACTTTAAGGATGACATTCGTCATCCTATGTTTCTGTACTTTTCTTTGCAATGCTCAGACCCTTGTTAATCAGGATTGGGTAGCTAAAGACGGTTCACCGACTGCCATTTTTGATTTTCAGGCATCGCGATTTGATGCCGCCGGCAATATTATAGTTGTAGGCAATACTTTTCATGCCGGGCAAAATGAAAATTTCCTTATTTCAAAATATAGCTCATCAGGAAAACCTATTTGGAAAAAGGAATATGATGGAACTTTTAGCGGTATCGACTTTGCTACTGACATAGCTACCTACGGTAATAAAATTTATGTTACCGGAGCAGAAGGCGATACCAGTACGCATACATCATCTATCACTACCCTTGTGTTGGATTCTGTCGGGCACATCCTTGACACGCTCAAATACACTGGTGCATATGGCGGTTATAATATCGGTACAAGTATACGCTTTGATAATCTTGGCAACTTCTTTGTAGGAGGTACGAGCCAGACCGGGCTCTTAGATTTCAAAATAGTCGTTATTAAGTACAATAGCCACTCTGTGCAGCAATGGGTGGCCTCTTATGATAGCGTAGGACTCTATGACGGCATAGCCGACCTCAAGGCGCCGTTCTACACTCCTTTCAGTTCTACTCCCTTGGCTGCATACGGCGTAAGCGGCTTGTCTTCTAGCAGCGGCGATTTTATTACCCTGACCTTTGACACCGCAGGCAATATACTCAGTAAGACCAGAACGAATAATGGTAGCGCATATATTGCGAAACCAATCGGAATGGTGCGCGACAAACAAGCCAATATTTACTTTACAGGTGTAGTGCAAACAGGTGCGGGTAATACCGATATTAAGGTGGTTAAACTGGATAGTGCGCTTCACCTTGTTTGGACAAAAACCCTTGATGGTGGTAATAACAAAAACGATGAAGTTTCAGCCATAAAGTTGGACAGCAGAGATAATATAATCCTCACTGGATGGGTAGCCAATGTGGATAGTTCTAAAGCTATCTGGACCATTAAAATGAGAGACAGCGTAATTGTCTGGGACAGGCGAAGATCATGCGCCATGCCCGGTCAGGATGCTAAAGGCTATGATATGGATATGGACGTGGCAAATAATATCTACGTCACAGGAAAGATGTTTGTCGCAGGGAGATATAAGCAGATCACAATGTCATATGATTCCACTGGCAAACCGCTATGGGAAATGCTATATTCAGACACTACCGTCTCAAACGATGAAGGGCGCAATATTAAAATAGATAGCGGTGGAAGTATTTTTGTTTATGGCCGAACTTTATTTAACGGCAAATATACGTACACCACTATTAAATACGATGCCCTCGTAATTCCTATGGCTACTGTCCATAATGCCTCCGGTCAACCTAGCTACATGCAAAATGAACTAATTGTAGTCTTCAATCCTAATGATATTGATACTACATTTGCTGGTACCGGAGGATTACAATATTCTACAGTGAGCAAAATTCTTCCATCGACATTGGTAACGACCTTATCAGGAAAACTAGGAACAAATGTCGGATTGTGGACTGCAAGTAAGATTTATCCCTATTTCACGAATAAAGTCACATACTCAATAGCGCGAAACGGTGATACGGTGCCTGTTCGTAAATTATGGTCCCATCTGGTGTTACATGCCCCGAATGGTTATTTCAAGAATTCTACTGTTTACAAGAAGGCACTAGATTCATTAAATTCCATACCCTCACATATTGACTATGCGGCGTTGAATCATTGCGGCCACTTGGATAATACGCCAAATGATTTTCAATATGCCGCCGGACAGTCCTCCCTCCATTCTACAGGTTCCTATCCCAACGCTAATATCAATGCGGAAGGCGCCTGGGATTTGGAAACGGGCAAATCTCGCATTCGGGTAGGAATCTTTGATACCGGAATAGATTTCAGAGATGATGATTTTTGTTTTAATAATTTTTCGCAATGTATTAATCGTGTAAAGGGTGGATGGGATTTCTATAACAATGGACAGGATATGACGCTTGAAACACACCCAGATCGTATTAGCCACGGTACGGCCTGCGCCAGTATTATCGGGGCTGTCAGAAATAATTATACAACAGGCAGATCAAGTGATATCGCGGGCATCGCCGGTGGGCAATTCGCTACAAACGATACCTTCCAAAACAACAATAACGGAGTTAGCTTGTATGGATTTAATATTTTCTATTTTATCGGCCCTCCTTACGACACCATTGTATTTACCAGTGTAACAGATGTCGCAAAAGCTTTTCAACAGGGTATAACAGTTAGTTCACAATTTCCCTGGATGTACGGAGTGCATATCATTAACTGCTCTTGGGGATTTTGGCAAGATACAAGTGCAATGGGACTTTCCGATATGAGGGAAATACAAGATGCAGAAAAAGATGCTGTGCTCAACAAAGTAACAGTGATAACATCTACAGGGAATAAGGGGGATACCAGCACTCAATTTCCTGCCTGCTTTTTTGATGAGCGTGTGATTGCAGTCGGAGGTTCCGGACCGGATGGCAATTGGGCCTCAGGTGCCAGCTTTGGGCACGATATTGATGTAGTTGCACCTTTTTCTGGTCTCAATGTAACCGCTTTAGACACCGGCGGCGGTATAAAAAATTTTACCGGTACTTCCGCCTCTGCGCCTCATGTCACCGCTATAGTGGCGCTGCTCCATAGTTATATTAATCTCACTGACACAGGATTTAATAATCTGGAAAGTGAAGATGATGAGTTCCTTATTCAAAGGACGGCGTCAATTTATCCTTTGCGTAATGATACAATTGGATATGGTCGGGTCAATGCCAGTGCTGCGCTTCATGCCGTAGAAAAACCGCATTATTATGTGAGGCATTATGACAATAAGCATTTTCCTGCTACTAGGACCATTCAACTTGTAGCCACAGACACATTAGTTCATTTTCAAACTTATTATCTGGATGACCAAGGCCATGACGCGTATATTTGTACTAACTGTTGTTCTTATGAGTTACACAATTTTGGCACTCACAAAGCCAACATATACAAAGTAACATCGGTTATTTCGCATAATCTGCAACCTAACGAGCAAATACAGGATGCATGGGTTCGTTCAAACGCATCCAATCTGTTAGGTGCGCTTCAGGGCAATGCGACCATAGTAGACAGATCCCAAGTAAGTATAAGTAATGTCACCCAATCGTCAGCTACCATCACCGCATACTACTATCTGATAAAGGATAGCGCGACACATACGGACCAATGCTGGTATCCTCTCGGTACGGCAGATACTCTTACTATAAAATTGGCCTATTCATTACGCATCTGGGATGGTGTTCATACTGCAATCGAAGAAGTAAAAGATCAGGGATATTCCATCTCTCTTTTCCCCAATCCATCAGCTTCATCAAATACGCTTGTTATTGATTTGGACAAAGAACAGGCTTTAGCAATTTCGCTTTTTGATATGCAGGGCAAAAAGGTAAAAGCCGTATTCGATGGAGTGGCAGTTAACGGCGCAAATCAATATGTGGTAAATATACAGGATTTGGACGCAGGTGTGTATCTTTACAGAGTACAGGGCCGGGAGTTTTCACGTGCAATTAAGTTTACTAAGTATTAAATACAGTACAATGAAAAGGGCATTTATGTTTATAGGGATTTGTATGATAATTAATTTTTGTAAAGCACAGCCTGTAATATCTTCATGTATGACAAGCGATAGCATCAAGGCATTATACTATAATGATGCCATAGACCTTGCAATTGGAAGGGTTTACAGTGTGCCGTATGGAGGCTTTCGTGACAGCATTTTTATTCCTCAAACCTATATTGATACATTTCTGAATGCTCTTATAGCCGTCTATAACGATACTATAGAACCAGCTAGTGATAGTGTTTGTAGGTTGCTACCAATACATGTTCATTGCCCGACGGGCCTTAGAAATGACCGCAATATCGTAGTAGAAGCAGATTCAAACCTTTTATGGACACAGCATTTGAAAAATGGTATTATCCCAACTGGTTATGCCGATCTTGACAGTTTTATTATTCCTTACCGTTTTACTACCGTAAGAGGGGCATACACCAATCAGTCTAAGATCAATGTTATTCTTCAATCTGATAGTAATTACAATACTGATGCCTTGTTGCGTCAAAAAGCAGGATCGCGAATTTATGATGCGCAAATCTTCCCAATTGGTGATGATAGTGGATGCAGTCATTCTCATGGATATCATATTAGTGATTCCATCGGGACGGGTTTTGTTGATTTGACTTATGAATATGGATACGATCATTGTGAGACAGGATGCATATTTTTTAAGCTGTGGAAGTTCCGCGTGTATCCCGATTGCACTGTTGAATATTTAGGTGATTCTTTATATGATTATAGCCATATAGGCATAAATGAGCCAACAAGCGAGGATTTAAGATTCTATCCCATTCCTGCCAATGACAAACTCATTACTACTACATCCATAGAAAATATGGGTGTAGTAGTTTTTGATATGTCAGGGCGACAATGGCCCGTACCGTATACTCAAAAAGAAATAGACATTTCATCTTTGCCTTTAGGCGTTTATTGTCTTCGCATTCAGAATAGCAACAGAAGTATTATTAGAAAATTTGTAAAGGAATAATTCCACCTTTTTTTACGTTCAATAAACTTAAATGATAGTTGCTCAAAATCGGCGTGCATAGCGCGATGCTCTCACTCCGGCAGTGTGAAGTAGAATGTAGCACCTTTATCTACTTCCGCTTCGGCCCATATGCGCCCGCCGTGACGGACGATGATATTGCGGGCAAGTGCGAGTCCTATGCCGTTACCTTCAAAATCTGTCCCTGCATGGAGCCTGTTGAATACCTGGAATAGCCGCGGGGCTTTGTCCATGTCAAATCCTGCACCGTTGTCTTTCACATAGAAGATAGTTTCACCACGGGTATCTTTACGGCCTATCTCTATGACGGGCTTTTCTTTTTTGGATGAATACTTGAATGCATTGGAGATAAGATTGGACCAGACCTGGCGCATCAGGCCCGCATCGCATATGGCATCTCCGAGATCATGGATATGAACTTCGGCAGCGCTGGTGAATGTGAGCTTTACCTGGTTCACAATTTCCTGTACCAGGTCATTGCAGTTTATTTTCTTGTGATCGATGATGTCGTGGCTGGCGCGTGAGAAGGTGAGGAGGTCGGCCACCAGCTTGCTCATATGGCCGCTGCTTTTGATGATGATATCGAGGAGCCGCTGGGCGTCGGGGCTGAGTTCATCCCGGTGATCCATTTTGAGGATGGAACTATAGCCGGATAGTACCCTCAGTGGTGACTGCAGGTCATGTGCTGCTATATAGGAGAAAGACTCCAGCGCCTTATTGGCTTCGGTCAGGGCTGCAGTGCGATCAGTGATCCGTCTTTCCAGGTTTTCATTGAGTTCTTTGATCTCCTTTTCGGCGATCAGCCTTTCATGGATCGTAGTGTCCAGGCCTTTGAGGAGCAGGTTGAGCCCCTCGGCACATGCGAGGCTGAGCAGGATGAGGTTTGATGAGACTGCGATCCAGGTGCCTACCTTTTGGTCCGTATCAATAGATACATGGATACCCATATAGATCAGGATTCCGAAGACGATACAAATGAGCGTATTGGCCAGTGCTGAATAGTAAGCTGCGGCAGGCGAGTATACGATCGCCGTGAGCACGGTGAGTGCCAGCAGGAATAGCATACCGGCACCCGAGGTGCTCACGTAATATAGCAGCACGATGGATAGTGTATAGATGATACAAATGAAAATGAACTTCCGCTGCGGCAGTGTCAATCCGCGTGTCGTCATGATGGCGATGAGCAGGATGAAGGCAGCCAGATCCGAAACGCCGACAACAGGAAAGCCATTGCGGAAGGCCATATATACACTGGGGATAAGAGCTATGATACTGACCGGTGCGATATAGGTCATCATGCTGCAGAATATCTCATTGCGCCAAAAAGAGATATCTCTTAGATCTCCATTATCCGAAGGCAAGACGATCTTCCTGACGTAGTTTTTGTACGTATGCCAATATAAAGTAAAGGTGGTCATATTCATACAGTACAACTAAAAACTCTTTTTTAAGAAACAAAAGGCAAACAAGATATATGAGCCGGTTCATGATACATGTCAGTACATCTAACTGATTTATTAACAACAAAATAATGTTATATAATCAACAGGCAAAAAAAATCTGTAAAGAACAACACTGGGATTGTGAGGGAGTTGAAACGATACATTTTTAGGAACATCAAGGTGCTAGCATTTCTAACCTTTTCGCACATATTATTTACCCTTCATTTGACCGGGGCATCACATTTTGTTATACTTTTATATTGACAGCCACATGTGCCGGCGTCCGCTCTTCTGAGGCGCATGAACCTGATGGAAATACTATTTTCTGTAACGAATGATTAAATATGAAAGGATTACTGACACTGACTATGCTCCTGGCCTGTATGATAGTACAGGCGCAAACAGCCGATGATATTATCAATAAGCACTTCGATGCCACAGGTGGCAAAGAGAAATGGGCGCGCGTCAATACGATCCGCTGCACGGGAAACTATGTCATGGGCCCCGGTATGCTCGCCCCGGTACAGAAAGTAGAAACCAATAAACCTTCTATTAGTTTCTACTCCGACTTCTCCTGGCAGGGCATGACGGCAAAGAACGCTATGCGCGCAGACAGCGGCTGGAACTATAATCCCTTTGGTGGCAAGCGCGAGACCGATCCCATGTCGCCCAATGAGCTCCGCAGCGCCAAACTCGATGCCGATCCGCAGGGCCTGCTCTTTGATTACAAGGCCAAAGGTTATACCGTCGAATACCTCGGCACCGAAGATATGGACGGCTCCGATGTCCATAAGGTGCGCCTCACTACCAAAGACGGCGACATGATGTACTACTACATAGATGCAGATACCTATTACATCCTGAAGATAGCCAAGCGTGTCCGTTTCAAAGACAAGGAGGAGAAGGGATATACGACCTACTCCGACTTCCGCAAGACGGATTATGGCATCATAGTGCCTTACTCCAACCAGGGTGTAGATGAGAATGGCGCTGAGCAGGGTGGCCCTGTGACCTATACCAAAGTGGAAGTGAATCCAACGATCGAAGCAAGCATATTTGATAAAGTGGTAAAGAAGTAAAGGCCCCAAACCCCAAAGGGGCTTTAATACAAAAGCGAAATATATATGAACACAAAGACCAGTAATACGAAGGCTGTTAAAGCCCCCTTTGGGGGTTTGGGGGCCAGAATAATCCTCTGTACTGCATTATCCCTTTTGATTATCCAGGCTGATGCGCAGAAGGGCAAAGCAAAAGCCGCAGAACCCGCGCAAGTCAAGCTCACCAGTGCAGCCCTCGGCAAAATAGATGCGCGCCATATCGGCCCGGCAGTGACGGGCGGACGCATCACCTCCATAGATGGGGTCAATGCAGATCCGCGTATCATGTATATCGGTACTGCAGGTGGCGGCGTGTGGAAGACGACTAGCGGTGGCTCAGGCTTTGCCCCGGTGTTTGATAAATACTGCCAGAGCATAGGCGCTGTGACCATCGACCAGAAGAACCCCGATATCATCTGGGTCGGCACAGGAGAGAGCAATATGCGAAACACGGTCTCTGTCGGCAATGGCCTCTACAAATCTACCGATGCGGGTGAGAACTGGGTCTTCACCGGACTGCCCAATAGCGAGCATATCTCAAAGATAGTGATCGATCCTCGCGATGCCAATACTGTCTATGTCGCCGTGCCCGGCAAACTCTGGAGCAACTCTGCTGATCGTGGCTTGTACAAAACTATGGATGCAGGGAAGACATGGAATAAGATACTCTTTACCAATGACAGCACAGGCTGTGCTGACTTCGTGATCAATCCTCAGAATCCGGATGTGATGTATGCTACGATGTGGCAATTTCGCCGCAAGCCGTTTGCATTCAGTTCTGGTGGCCCTGCGAGCGCGATCATGAAGTCTACCGACGGTGGCAAGACCTGGCGCAAGATACAGAAAGGCATTACTGCAGATACTATAGGCCGCGCAGCTATAGCCATCGCGCCATCGGCTCCTGACAATATGGTGGCGATAGTGGAAGGCAAAAATACCGGCCTTTACATTTCCGCCGATGGCGGAGAGACGTGGAAGAACCAGACGGCAGATGACAATGTATGTGCGCGTCCGTTCTATTTCAGCACGATAGTCATCGATCCTAAGGACCCTAAGCGTGTCTATCGCCCGGCCTTCCAGTTTGAGTATAGCGAGGACGGTGGCTATAGCTGGGTGGGTGCGCAGAATATACAAGGCTGGCTGCATAGCGATATGCATGCGCTGTGGATCGACCCCAAGGATAATTCGCACATGTATGTCGGCACCGATGGTGGCGTATACATGAGCGTGGATCGCGGCAATAACTGGCATTACCTGAATAGTATCCCGGTGGCGCAGCTATATCATGTGCAGGTGGATGATAACCTGCCCTACTATGTCTACTGCGGACTGCAGGATAATGGCTCATGGCGCGCACCATCGCAGTCACCGGGTGGTATCCGCAATGCGGACTGGAAGAATGTCGGCGGTGGAGATGGATTCTGGGTGCAGCCTGATGGAGAGAATACTGACATTGTGTACAGCGAATATCAGGGAGGACACATTCAGCGCACGGAGGTCAAAGCAAATATCGGGCAAGACATACAACCCAAGGCAGGAGAGGGTGACCCGAAGCTACGCTTCAACTGGAATACACCTATCGTAAAAAGCCCGACCAATAAGAGGCGGCTGTATATGGGTTCACAGTTCCTGTATATGACGGAGAATAAAGGGGTGAAGTGGGACCGCATCTCACCAGACCTCACTACTAATGATCCCCTGAAGCAGAAACAAGAGGAGAGTGGCGGCCTGACCAATGACAATACATCGGCGGAGAACCACTGTACTATTTTCACCATCGCCGAATCGCCGATAGATGAGAAGATGATCTGGGTCGGCACCGATGACGGCAACCTGCAATACTCCCTTGACGGCGGCAAAGCATGGACCAATGTCGCGAACAACTATAAAACATCCGGCATCCCGCCGCAGACATGGGTCAGCAGCATAGCGCCATCCAGATATGATAAAAACATTGTCTACGCCACCTTTGACAATCACATGTACGGTGATGTCAATACCTATGTGGGCAAAAGCACGGACATGGGCAAGACGTGGACCATGTTCCGCAGCCTTTCGTTCAAGGGCTACGCGCATAAGATATGCGAAGATATCGTGAGCAGGGACCTGCTATTCGTAGGCACGGAGATGGGACTGTACACCAGCATCGACGGCGGCGCCAACTGGGTGCAGATGAAGGGCCACATACCCGACTATGCACTCGTACGCGACATGGTCATCGAGCCACGTACCAATGACCTGGTGCTCGCCACGCACGGCAGGGGAGTACTGATCGTAGATGATATCTCGCCACTGCGCAGGCTCACGCCGAAACTGCTCAATGAGGACATCAGCTATGTAGATGCACGCTCTGCGCCGGTGACTGTGGGGCACTTCGGCGGGACATGGCCTGATGGCACCGGCTACTCCGGTCCCAATAGCAGCGAGGAGGTCGCTATCATGTACTACATGAAGCAACGCGTCAATAGTGGGGAGGTGAAAGTGCAGATATATGACGACCAGAATAAGCTGCTCGTAGAGCTGCCTGGTACCAAGCGCAAAGGTATCAACCGCATCACCTGGAATATGCTCATCAAGCCTCCGCGCTTAGCAGAGGGCGGATCGTAAGCCGACTGGACATCTACTATCGGCCCTATGGTCCGCGAGGGCAAATACAAAGTGAAGATCATAGCCGGTCCGCTCAATACAGAAGGGCAGATCACGCTGATAGAAGACCCGCTCGACCATAGCACCAAAGCGCAGAAGGATGCAGATTACGAGGCTGTGATGCGCAGCTTTCATATGCAGGAGTCGCTCGCTGCGCTCATGGACTCTGTGATGACCGAGCAGAAGCTCATCAAAGACATGAAGGACAAATCGCCGATCGTCAAAGAATACTACGATAGCCTGGAGGCCATCCGCGCCGAGTTGGTCCCGGTCAAGGAGGGACGCACGGTACTATTCGTAGATGAAGAAAAGATCCGTGACAAGATCAGTGATATCTATGCCGGCGTCAACTTCTACCAGGGCGAGCCGACCTCGTCACAGGTCGAGGGACTCAACAGATTGCAACGCGACATCGTCGATACCAACAAGAAGCTCGAGACCCGCAAAAAGACCTACCGGCCAAAGATCAATGAAGAATACAAGC
>JAOQAO010000194.1 GCA_025963485.1 Bacteroidota bacterium
AGCAATGGCAATGTCGGTATTGGAACTAATGGCCCGAGTACTACACTCGATGTGAATGGCACAGTCAGGATCAGGGGAGGAGCACCGGCAGCTGGTAAAGTTCTCACCAGCGATGTCAACGGCCTCGCTACCTGGAGCAATCCCGTAGGCGCGACAGGTCCTGCAGGCGCGGCAGGTCCTACGGGAGTAGGTACTGTGGGAGCTACAGGCCCTACAGGTCCTCAGGGCAATCAGGGCTATCCGGGACCACAGGGATATACCGGCAATGGTGGACGAACAGGACCTACAGGCCTTGATGGACGTCAGGGACCTACAGGCTTCACGGGCAACTGGGGTGCTACAGGCCCTCCGGGCCCTACAGGTGCCGGAGTGCCCGGCCCTACAGGACCTGGCGGCGGTCCCATCGGCCCTACAGGCCCTACAGGCCCGACGGTGACGAGCAATGCTCTTTCTTTCAACGCAGGTACGCTCACGTCTACAGTCAATGGTATCGCGTCAAATTCGCTCGATGTAAACAATATACCGAATATATACACCGCTGATGGCAGCATAGGAGGAGACAGGACCGTAGGTATAGGCACGCACAATATGACCTTCACAGCCAATACCGGCAATTTTATGTTCAATACAGACCCCACGCGTACCAGCAAGGTCGGAATGGGTACATCGGCACCTACAGCCACACTGGATATCGTGCATAGCTATATTTCTGAGGAAACAAAGGTGCACATACGCAACCTCTCTTCCGGCAATGCAGGTATCGAGCTGCGCACCGCCGGTGCCAGCAATCTGGAGTATATAGATTTCACCTCCGGTGCAACCAGTGCTACTGCGCCTGATTTCAATAACAGGATATTGTCCAGCCCTGCGAGCCTCGCATTCACCACCAGCAGCGCTACCAATGCATTGGTAGTAAACAATAACGGCAGGGTCGATATTCCCACTGCCAATGTCTCTAATGGTACTATAGGTACGGCCACTATAAATAGCTGGGCCAGCCAGAGCATCGGCAGTACCGGATATGCGAGAGTAGGTAGCATACTGATACAGTGGGGCACGGGATCATACACCAGCAACGGTGCCAATCAGGCTTATTTCGCGACGACGTTTAATCATTTGTATTCTGTCACCGCCACGGTCAATGACAACGGTGCCGCGAGCGGGGCCAACATACCATGCAAGATATGGGGCATTTCTACCGGTGGCTTTGTCTACGCAGGTACACAGGTATTCACCGGAGATACCCACTCCACCGTCACATGGATGGCGATAGGTGATTAAAGATTTAGGGTTTTTAGTTAGTCTGATGGCTGGTGCACATGCACCGGCCATTTTTTTTTGTGACATGGCAGCGATACCTCCGCCATAGGCAGGACGCTGACGGATAATGGCTATCAGAAGGTGGTGGTTTTATGACTACATTTTCTTGCCAGTAAGCATATCATTATCGGCGATTGCTGCGTATGTAAATTGTATTATCAAGGTGGCTGGGAAGATGCGCCAGCCACTTTTTTTATACACCATAATAGAATAAAACAAGTCCCGCACTGGCAGTGGGAGACAGAATGGATATAATGTAAATCCATTATGCGAAACGCAGCACGCTTACTTATTTGTTGAAAAAAAGAAGTTTTAACATCTCCGTTTCCAAAATATATGTAGTTCTTTTGTCACGTCTTTCAGATTAAAACACTTTAAACCCAATCTCATGAATAGAGTTAAACCCTTATTACTTGTACTTGCCCTGATACTCTCTGTGTCAGCGGTGGCGCAGGTTCCGCAAGCCATGAATTATCAAACCGTCGTCAGGAATGCCTTCGGAGGTATCGTGAGCAATGTGTCTGTCAAGATGCGTTTCAGCATCCGCACAGGCTCAGCCACAGGCACGATAGAATACCAGGAGGTTGATACCGGATCGACCAATCAATTTGGCCTCTTCGTAGCGGCTATTGGTACCGGCACACCGTCCATCGGCACATTCAGCGCGATCAACTGGGCCGCCGGTTCTAAATATTTGCAAACAGAATACTATCCCAACGGAGGCAGCAGCTTTATCGATATGGGATCTGCCAGCCTGCTCAGTGTGCCATACGCACTCTATGCAGCCAATGGTGGCGGTGGAGGTACAGGCCCTACTGGTCCTCAGGGTGCCGCAGGTGCTACCGGAGCCAATGGTGTGGCCGGAGCAGCGGGACCAGCAGGCCCTACAGGAGCGAATGGCACAAACGGAACTAACGGCAATGACGGAGCCACAGGCCCCGCTGGTGCTACCGGTGCAAATGGCACTAACGGTGTAGATGGCGTGACCGGTGCAGCAGGTACAAACGGAACTAATGGAGTAGACGGTGCGACTGGCCCTACGGGTGCTAATGGAACTAACGGAGTAGACGGTGCTACCGGACCTGCCGGTACTAATGGCACAAACGGTGTCGATGGAGCTACCGGCCCCACCGGTGCTGATGGAACTAATGGAGTAGATGGCGCGACTGGTCCTACCGGAGCTGATGGCGCTACAGGTGCGGCGGGTACTAACGGCACGAATGGTGTAGATGGCGCCACTGGCCCGACAGGTGCGGATGGCACAAACGGAGTGGATGGTGCTACTGGTCCTACCGGAGCTGCAGGCACTAATGGAGCAGATGGTGCCACTGGAGCCACTGGCCCTTCCGGAATCGACGGAACTAATGGAGTAGACGGTGCTACAGGTCCTACCGGCGCTGATGGCGCTACAGGTCCTGCAGGTGGCCCTTCGGGTCCTACCGGCCCTACAGGTGCTACCGGTCCATCTGGTGGTCCGCAAGGCCCCACCGGAACTGATGGCCCCACTGGTCCGACAGGCGCAAATGGTACTAACGGAACCGATGGAGCTACAGGAGCTACCGGTGCTAATGGCACTGATGGCTCAGACGGTGCCACCGGACCAATTGGTGCAGCTGGAACCAATGGTATCGATGGCGCTACAGGTCCTACGGGACCGACTGGTGCTGATGGTACTAATGGTACAGACGGCGCCACAGGCCCTACAGGTGCAGCTGGCACAAACGGAACTAATGGTGTCGATGGTGCTACCGGACCGACTGGTGCAGCGGGTACAAACGGAACTAATGGAATAGATGGTGCTACAGGTCCTGCTGGCCCATCTGGTGCTGACGGTACCAATGGTATAGACGGCACTAACGGTATAGATGGCGCTACAGGCCCTACAGGAGCAGATGGTCCTACTGGCTCCGCTGGCGGTGCTACTGGTCCTACTGGTGCAGATGGTGCTACCGGTCCTACTGGTCCTGCAGGTACTCCTGGTACTCCGGGCCCTCCGGGATTTGGATTTCCAGGGGCTACAGGCGCCGCTGGCGCTACAGGTGCTACTGGCCCTACTGGTGCTGATGGTACTAATGGCGTAGATGGAACCAACGGTACAAACGGAACCAATGGAATCGACGGAACCAACGGTGTAGATGGAACCAATGGAATCGACGGAACCAATGGTATAGATGGCGCGACAGGTGCTACCGGCCCTACTGGTGCTGATGGTACCAATGGCGTAGATGGGACCAACGGTCTAGATGGCACAAATGGAATCGACGGAACTAACGGTACGAATGGAGCTACAGGTCCTACCGGTGCAGCCGGTACTAACGGTACAAATGGCGCTGCAGGTGCCACAGGTCCTACCGGTGCAGCTGGTACTAACGGTACAAATGGTGCTGCGGGTGCTACAGGTCCTACTGGTGCTGCTGGTACTAACGGTACGAATGGCGCTGCAGGTGCTACAGGTCCTACTGGCGCTGCAGGTGCGACAGGTCCTACCGGTGCTGCTGGTACTAACGGTACGAATGGCACTGCAGGCGCTGCAGGTGCGACAGGTCCTACTGGTCCTTCTGGCGCGAGTGCTGCTTACACTGGTTCGCTGGCCAACTCTATCAGTATAGCACTAGGCAATGGAGGTATCACTGATATCACTTCGTTTACACTGGCTAGCAATGCTGTGGTCACTTATATGGTGAGTGTTTCGCGTTCATCAGGCACCATTGCTGCCTACTTCTATATCACAGATGCATCCGACAATGTAATAGCGACAGGTAACACCGGCACCTCAGGTACTGCTGCGCTGATACAGTGGGGCTCAGTGACCTCGGTCCTGCCTCCAGGTTCGTATAAGCTGCGGGCTTCAGCGTCGCTTTCAGGTACAGTCACTGCTGTGTCGTACGACAAGCGTGTGATAACTTTCTAAGAATAAATAAAAACAATTCAAGTGGTTGGTGTAAAAAACACCAGCCACTTTTTTTTGTGCCAGAGCAGGTGTTTTATTCACTACACATTTTATACTGCATTTGAAAATAAATTCTTTTTTTTCTTATTAATTAAGTTCATTAGAGGACCAATTGATGACGTACGTCTTCCTATTTATCCACCCAAAATCTGATCGCATGAAGAGAATTAAACTTATTTTATCCGGTGTCCTGATATTGTGCATGACCTGCGTATTTGCACAAGTCCCTCAGGGTGTCAACTATCAGGCCATCGTGCGCAATGCACAAGGTAATGTAGTGACCAACCAGGCTGTTTCAGTAAGGTTTTCGATACACAACGTATCTCCCGCAGGCAATATTCTTTTCCAGGAGACACATTCACTGACCACTAATTCACTGGGCCTGATGAATACTGTCATCGGCAGTGGCAATGCCAGCGGTATCAGCAATCTGGCCAATGTCAACTGGGCTGCCGGTGCCAAATTCCTGCAAGTAGAAATAGATGCCACAGGCGGCACCAACTATATCGACATGGGTACGTCGCAACTGCAGAGTGTGCCATATGCACTTTTCTCAGGCAATGGATTTGGCCCCACTGGTCCCCGCGGAGCTACCGGTGTGACCGGTCCTGCTGGTGCGACGGGTGCCAATGGATCGAATGGGGCAGATGGTGCTACAGGTGCGAATGGAGCTACAGGTGCCGCAGGTAATAATGGCACTAACGGAGTCGATGGCGCTACTGGTCCCATGGGAGCTAACGGCGCCACAGGTGCTGATGGCAACAATGGCATCGACGGACCTACCGGTCCTACCGGCGCTGCTGGTAGCAATGGATCGAATGGCCTCGATGGGGCTACAGGTCCAGCTGGCGTAGATGGAATAAATGGAGTGGACGGAGCTACTGGTCCCGCTGGTGCTGATGGAATCAATGGAGTCGATGGTGCTACCGGTCCTGCAGGTGCTGATGGGACAAATGGTATCGACGGCGCCACCGGACCGACAGGATCAAATGGTACAAACGGTATCGATGGAGCCACCGGTCCTACCGGTGCTGATGGTGCAAATGGAACGGATGGAGCAGATGGAGCCGCAGGCCCTACCGGTGCAAATGGTACTAATGGAGTCGATGGTGTCACCGGTCCTACCGGCGCAGATGGAGCGAATGGTATCGATGGCTCCACTGGTCCCACGGGCGCAGATGGAATAAACGGAGTAGATGGTGTCACAGGCCCGACTGGCGCAGACGGAACGAATGGTATAGATGGAATTACCGGCCCCACAGGTGGGGATGGAACGAACGGTGTCGATGGCGCTACAGGTCCTACCGGTGTGACCGGTCCTCCGGGTCCATCTGAAGGCCCGATCGGTCCTCCGGGTCCGACAGGTCCCACTGGCCTGAACGGTAATGACGGCGCAAATGGCGCAGACGGTACTACAGGCCCTACGGGTGCAGATGGCCCCACCGGTCCCGCAGGTGGTCCGACAGGTCCCACTGGTGCAGACGGCAGCAATGGTATTGACGGAGTCACAGGTCCGACAGGCGCTGATGGTACCAATGGTCTCGATGGTGCTACCGGCCCTACAGGTGCCGATGGTACTAATGGTATAGACGGGGCCACTGGCCCTACCGGTACTGATGGCACAAACGGTGTAGATGGAATCAACGGTGAGAATGGCCTGGATGGTGCCACAGGCCCTACAGGTGCTGACGGTACAAATGGCATAGATGGTGCCACAGGCCCTACTGGTGCTGATGGCACCAATGGCATCGATGGTGCTACAGGTCCGACAGGTGTGGATGGTGCGACTGGTCCGACAGGTGCTGATGGTACCAATGGTATAGATGGTATCAACGGTGAGAATGGCCTCGATGGAGCTACTGGCCCAAGTGGAGCAGATGGCATCAATGGCATCGATGGTGCTACAGGTCCGACAGGTGCTGATGGTACTAACGGTATCGATGGCTCTACCGGACCTACCGGCGCTGATGGCACAAATGGTGTGGATGGGGCAACCGGTCCTACAGGCGCTGATGGTACGAATGGAGTAGATGGCGCAAACGGTGTCGATGGCGTAGACGGTGTCACAGGTCCTACCGGTGCTACGGGAGTGACTGGTCCTCCGGGCCCTTCTGAAGGACCGATAGGCCATACAGGCCATACAGGCCCGACAGGTCCTACCGGTGCAGGTGCTACAGGACCCACAGGTGCCGATGGCACTGACGGTGTAGATGGTACAAATGGGATAGACGGTACAAACGGCATCGATGGAACTAATGGCGCAGACGGAGCTACCGGCCCGACAGGGGCAGCTGGTACTAATGGTACAAACGGTACTAACGGTACTGCAGGTCCTACCGGACCAACTGGTGCTGCGGGAACAAATGGTACCGCAGGAGCTACTGGCCCGACTGGGACTGGCGGCAGTGCCGCTATCGATTTGGTGGTTACGATGTCAGCATCTCAGTCTGTACCAGCGGGTTCTGCAGGCCCGCCGGTCACCACACCGGTAGCAGATGTCCAGTTTAATTCAGTGACGGTGACTCCTACCAAGGGTTCATTTAATACCGGCACATATTCCTATACAGTGGGTACTGGTCAGGGCGGCGCATACTCTGTAGAGGTCAGTCTCTGCAATACTAATAATACCGCTACCTTCAGCGTACTGATGGTCAATGGTTCTATCGTAGAGCTTGGCCTTTCGGCCAATAGCGGTAATCTCATCGGCGCTACGCCTGTACTTTCGCGTGGGCATATATCCTCCGTATTGCAGCTGGCTGCGGGCGATGTGGTGAAAGTTCAGGTCCAAAACACGAATACAGCGACCGCTATAAATCTGGTCAGCCCGTCCAGGATGACCATCACAAAGCTATAAGGGCAATGGCGAGCCAGCAAGCTTATCTAAAGGCCCCATCTCATCCTGATGGGGCCTTTTTTGTCACATTATAGGATATTTAAAGTGAAGGATTTCTCTAAATTCATAATTTTAAGGCATTCATGTATAATTCAAACTATCAGATGGGGAAAGAACAAAGCTCCCAAAAACGGCATATTTTTTGGCCCTGTGAAAATGCAATCATTCTAAATGATGGCACCCTATTTTATTTTACCATTAAACTTTTGTTATGAAACAAACTCAAACCCTCGTCCTGATTTTAGCACTGGCACTGACATTTGGCCTTGCATCGTGCAAAAAAGAAAACAACACATCAAATCCGCAAGCTCAGGCCACATCTGATATGATGAGCACTAAGTGCGGACGCATCACCACTCCTCCGCCTGTCACCTATCAGCCTTGTGGTACGCCTTTGGTGGTAGACCTCATAGCTGGCCAGCATACCGATGCAGGTTCTGTGACTGTGGCCAATGATGCCAATAACCTCTATGTCACCTACACCGTCACTGGCAACTGGAGGCTGTCTCAACTGCACCTCTACGCTGGAGACTGCGCACAGATCCCTGTCAATAATTCCGGCAATCCGGTTCCCGGCCAGTTCCCATATGCTACATCTTTCAATAACAATAATACACGCACCTATACTTTCACGATACCTCTTACCCGCCTGGGCAATTGCTTCTGTGTAGCTGCACATGCTACACTTAGCAATACGTGCGGCAGCAGCGAGACGGCTTGGGGAGCAGGTACTCGCTTCACGACCACCACAGCTACTCATGGTTCCTATAGCGGCGGCGGCAACTGGGCGACCTATTTCTCAGCATGCAAGCAGCCGTGCACTACGACTTGCATCCTGAATCCGCAGCTCCTCTTCAACGGAGAGAATGCATGGCCTAATGCCGCTACTGTCGTGACAGTAGGTGGCTACAACTATACCGCCTCTGGCACATCCACTATCTACTACAACGACCCGGCGAATGATGCCAAGAACGGATTGCTGCTCGTCGCTACGCTCAAACTGTATGGCAACACAATCTCTCCGCCGTCTAACGTGACCAGCGCCGCGACCATCGTAGAGAACTGGCTCGCCACGCTCGGCCAGATCACAGACACCAGCCAGTTCACCGCTCCATCCAATGTGCAGACCGCTATCAGCACCCTCGCTACATGGGAGAGCAGCCAATACTGCCCATAAGAAGCATATATCGATCATATGCAAAGCCGGTCCATATGGGCCGGTTTTTGTTTTTATAAAATAGGTAGCGGGCCGACTTTATTTTTTCTATTGCCACATGGTATTTATGTTTTAAACATTGTATATTTAAATACTAAACAAAACGATCATGGCAATCCAAAAAAAGAAAAACAAAAAAGCAGCTTCGGCTAAATCCAAAAAACCGGCAGCAAAAAAGAAGTCCGCTCCGGTAAAAAAGGCAGCTAAAAAAGCCGCGAAAAAAGCTGCCCCCAAGAAGGCTGCAAAAAAAGCAGTAAAGAAAGCCGCCAAAAAAGTGGTGAAAAAAGCTGCTCCTAAGAAGGCTGCAAAGAAAGCCGCTCCTAAAAAAGCAGCGAAGAAAGCAGCACCTAAAAAGGTCGCTAAAAAAGCCGCTAAACCTGCTGCTAAAAAAGCAGTCAAAAAAGCTGCACCTAAAAAAGTAGTGAAGGCAGCAAAGCCCGCTCCTAGGCCGGTAGCTAAGAAAGCTGCTCCAGCTAAAAAGGCCGTAAAGGCTCCTGCTCCAAAAGCACCGGTAGTGAAAGCACCAGCGGCTCCTGCACAAAGCCAGATACCATTTGATAATGGCGGGATAAATGACAGCAATAATCCTGCGTTGCATGACTCCGACATGCCGGACCTGACTGGTAATAAGAACGACGACCAGATATAATAAGCACATACCAATGCCGTACTAAGCGGCAGATCATATCGTTTTTTGAAGCGCAGTAGCCACTGCGCTTTTTTTATTTATAGATGTACTGCGTTAACCCAAACTAAATAAAATTATATTTGAAAGACTAAAACCAGACCTGTTCCTTCCTATATGGGCAGGGCTGTTTCATTCTAGTATTTTGTGCTATGGTGATTATCAAACAATAATTACACGTCATGCGAGAGCTTTTTACCCATAAAAAATAGAAATTATAAAAGTCGTTCGAAGAATCCTGCGGAAGGCCTGCCCGACTAATCCGGCATCAATCTATTAGGCGGGCAACCTCTGTCAAATAATAACAATGCTTCAGTAGTAAAAAAGGCAAGAGAATACATGAATCCTTTGCAATGTATTAAAGCTCTCCTTTAGGAGGTTTGGAGGCGACGCAGAAGCAATAATATCGCCATTTTATACGTTGAAATACTAGAATGAAACAGCCCCCCCTACATGGGGAACAGCAGTTAGCATCCTAGCGAGAAACATGTATTTGTATTCAATCTTCGTGAGCTTACCTGCATTGACTTAATCCCTTTGTGATCTTCGAGTGAAATGTATGTCGGCTGTTCTTAAATTCTTTGCGTCTTTGCGGGAAATGTATTCTCATTCGCTGTTTATTATGAGCAGAGGGCATTACACCGATTTCCTCATTTCCCCGCCGATAAAATCTTTACCTTCCTCATCCGTTTAATAAAGTACTATGACCGAAGCCAAACTCCCTACAGGCCCCAAGGGCAATATCATATTCACTGCTGCGAAAGAACTCCGCACGAATGTGCTCGGCCTCATAGAGCGCCATGCTAAAGAATACGAAGATATATCGCGCCTGCGCATCGGGCCATACTACTATATCAATGTCTACAAGCCGGAGATGATAGAGCATATATTCTCCGATAGCCAGCTCTACTCCAAGGGCCGTGAGAATGCCAACCTCAAATACCTCCTCGGCAATGGCCTGCTGACCAATGAGGGCGAGTTCTGGATGAAGCAGCGGAGGCTGATAGCGCCGGTGTTTCACAAGAAGCGCCTCGCGACATTCGTACAGCAGATCATAGATATCACGGATCAGCTGATGGATGACTGGGAAAAGAGGGGAGAAGCGGAACTGGATATACATGCGGAGATGACACAGATCACGCTCAGCATCGTGAGCCGTACGCTGCTCAGCACAGATGCGAGTGGTGAGTTTATGAAGATCAGCGATGCGCTCGGCTTCCTCATGAAGGGACTCAGCACAGAGACCACAAAGCTCATACGGCTGCCGCAGTGGATGCCCACACCATATAATCTCCGTATGGCAAAAAACCGCGACATACTCAATAAACTCATCTTTGATATCATCGCAGAGAGGCGTGCCACGGGTGCGCAAAACGACGACCTGCTCACCATGCTCATGGAGGTGGAGGATGCAGACACAGCAGAGCGTATGACCGACGCACAACTGCGCGATGAGGTCATCACGATCTTCCTGGCGGGGCATGAGACTACAGCCAATGCGATGTCATTTGCCATGTACCTCATGGCGATGAATCCTGATGCTGCAAAAAGAATAAAGGAAGAAACACAAAAGGTATTGGCCGAAGGCCCGCTCACCTTTGAGAGCCTGATGAAGCTCGACTATACCACACGCGCTGTGAAAGAAGTGATGCGCCTTTATCCGCCCGCATGGATCATAGGCCGCGAGGCTACGCGTGACGATGTGATGGAGGGTTACCTCATCAAGAAAGGTGACACGATGATGATGTTCCCATACCTCACGCACCGCAATCCCAGGTACTGGGATGACCCGCTCAGGTTCGATCCCGACCGTTTCCTCCCGGAGCGTATGAAGGACAAACCGCGCTATGCCTACTTTCCTTTTGGCGGAGGCGCGAGGCTCTGCATTGGCAATAACTTTGCCATGATGGAAATGCAGCTCATTCTTGCAATGATATGCTCGAAGTATGAGTTTGCCGTACCAAAGGGTTTCAAACTCGAACTCGAAGCGCTGGTCACGCTCCGGCCCAAAGGCAGGTTGCCGCTGATCGTCAGGAGGGCTATATGATCCCCCATCCCCATTTTCCGGTATTTTTTTGCTAAAAAAGATGTATTTGTTCTTTTTTATATGAATAGGTTGTAGATTTATTGAGTAATTATTTTTTTTATTTTTTTTAAAATACAATATGGAAGAAAAAGCAATAATACCTCCTGATGTTTTAGGCTCTGTGAATCCCATGCAAGGATTTTACAGACTTTCACCAGCTAAAGAATTAGTGGTAGGCTCGTACGATGTCAAAGGTAATATAGATGGATTTAAAATCCTGGATCTCAAAGAAAGTGTGACAGCAGTTAATACATCATTAGGTACTGCAGGTACTTTTGAAGATCAGTATGAATGGCCGATATTCACAGTTATACTCCAGGCTGATACTATCGATTTCAATCCGCCCGGGATAATCTCAGGCTACCGCCCTGATGGCGAAAAAGCCGATGAGTTCTCACTAAATTGCGTAGTACAAATATCTGCTGGCAAGAATCCTAATGAAGTAGTATTCGGTGTAGCATCGATCGAAAGTATCACTGAGCAATAGAATTAGATTGGAGTTCGGTGCAAATAGCAACCTTAAGAATTATTTTTTTAAATTTTTAAAATATACAGAAATGAGCGATGTCCTGAAAAATATAGATCCGGATAAAAACTTCTACAGAATCACCAATCACAATACTATTAATCAGTTATGTCTGGTAGCCATCAACTACGATGCGAACGCACCGTATATCAACGATCCTAAAATATTGAATTTGACAAGTGGAGTGACTGCAAAAGATGATACGCTGGAGAGCGACGGTACATTTGATATGCTACGTAATGCAGTACCTGTAGTACGCACCCTGCAGGCGAGTACAATAAGCTTTAGTCCGAATACTCGGGGCGTGATATCAGCTACTCTGGTAGGCGGCGGCGCTATCGAGTTTCCTTTAAATAGTGTTTACTACATAAAAATGAACGGGCACTACAATCAGGTAGAATTTGGAGTACTTGATCTGGAGCATATCAGCTAACTTTAGAGCCAGGCCAAAATGATCGCTTTGAGTTGTTCCCACTGAGGCGCTGTCGGAGTCGCGGCTATATTTTTCCGAGCCGATGCGATGAAGGGTTGCTTACGGCCAGCCTCTTTAATTATGCCACCATATAGCTGCCATGCTTGATGGAGCATTTCGTTGTTTTGGTCACGATCAGCATAGTATCGCCTGAGATTGCGCAGCGAGCTGTCTAGTATGTCATAATTGCCAGTGCTACATTGGCACATCCACTCCATAGTGCGTGCCATACCGGTAGTGTAGGTGTAGCGTTCGTCACGCCCACTGAGGAACAGGAGTACTGATATATCTTTCAGCGCTGTATCATAGTTTTTCTGGAGGAAATGGAGCAACGCTATATTGAATCTCATTTCCACCATTTGCATTTCTGAGATGAATGCCCTGAACTTTCTCAGGCCTTGTTCTATCGCTGCTATGATCTCGCCAGAGTTTTGGGATCCGGGTTTATTGAGCAGGTATATGAGTTCATATTGTACTGTAATGCGGAATGAAGCGGCTGCCGCTCTCTCATCAGATAGCCGCATTGTTTTGATCTTTGCGATTGCATCAGGTATGATGTCAAACTGCTCACAGTGCATCAGGCATAGCAGATAGTTGGCGAGTGTGGATCGGTACTGCTCAGGTGAGTAACTGTAATTGTCTTTTGCTTTTTCTATCCGCTGTATCCAATCGCTGGTGAGTGTCATCGCTTCTGCGTATTTGTGATGATGGATCAGGTAAAGCTGCTGTATGATCAGCAGGCTGATCTCTGCTCGTCGCGATAGCGATGGGCTATCTACGAGTGACAGGGTTTTGTTTATTATCAGGCTTGCTTCTGCCTCGCGAGCAGACCCGGCTGCACGGCGGTCTATGTCGATCATCTGAACACGCAGATATATAGCCTCTCGGGTATGCTCCATGCGCCTTAGTATCTTATGCTCATTTTTGTGCATCTTGTCAGCCGCCACTGGCTGTAGCCTGACTCCGATATTATCCAGAGCCAGCAAAAAATCATTCAGCAGAAATATCTCGCTATATAGCTCCTGCTCCTCGGCTATCACCATAGCCCGCTCTATCATCGTTGTAGCTTGCTGCTTCAGCCCCTTGCTGATCAGCAGCCGGATGTCGAGTAGCATCTCATGCAGCGCTGCGGCGGTGTCCGTGTGGGTATGAAAATTTCGCAGTGTCTTTAGCAGCAGCGTCTTCAGGTAGTTTTTCTCATGCGGGAGATTTTTCAGGAAGGTCTTGCCCTTGTTCTTTTTCTTAAATTCCTTCTCGTCATACTCATCGCCCGGCCAGTTATTCAGCGCATCATACAGCTTTTCATATTGACTCTTGTAGCCATCTGATATGTATTTATCTGCATGGAGTTTGAAGTATCTCTTCTCACTGGGCGTGAGGGATCTTATGAGTTCAAAAAGGTCATCCTGACGGGCCATTCATCGATTTTGGATTGTTAGCGGGGTATTTCAAATGTATGAAATAAAGCCTTGTGAGAGTGTTTTTTGGCCGGTTTTTTATACCGGGAAACAGTTAGCCATAACTGAGTATTGATAGGCCTTTCAGCGCATTCCGGCCCTGAGGCCAGCTGCTCAGGAAGCTAATATTCCAGAGTAAATGTGTTTCAGGGGGCGCCTGGCCACGGATAGATTTGTCCTCATCATCCAAACACAATACACCATGAATGACAAAGGCGAAACGGACAGCTACGGGTACGGGATACAGAGGATAACTACCACAGCACCCGCATACACAGAAGAGAGGCCTAAGCGCCACACACTATCACCCCGTGAGTTGGAGATGCTCACATGGGCCTCACACGGCCACACTACGCAGCAGATATCTGTGATGCTGTACATCAGCCCTGAGACCGTCGAGACGCACCGCAAGAACATCATGCGCAAGCTCTGCGCGAACAATATGATCGCCGCTGTGGCGATGGCGCTGAGGCGCAATCTGATCAAGTGATGCTCATCTCTTCACTTTTGTACCACGATCTTTTGCATGACGGTTTTTGAGGATTGATGTACCTGTATGAAATAGACACCTGGCATCATAGCTGACAGATCAAATGTCGATTGAAAACCGATCGACCCATCTACGCGTTCACTCATCATATTGTATATGTCGGTAGAAAAGACCTCATCACTTCCGCCTTTTAGCGTCAAGGTAAATTTCCCATCAGAGGGATTGGGGTATACCCGTATCGTTGTGTTTACACTGCCGCAATTATCTGCACTTTGGATCGGCGAATATTTGAATTGTCCATCAAAATCCGTTTGTTTCAGGCGATAATAGCGATGTCCGCTTTCTTCGTAATGTGAAGGATCAGTATATGAATAATTTAGTGTGGTATTGGAGTTCCCGGCTCCGCGCACTATATCTTTTTTCTCCCAGGCGATAGCATCTGCACTACTCTCCACCGTGAAGTAACTATTATTGATCTCCGACGCAGTACTCCATCGCAATAGCGTTTTTGTCTTCAGGCACTCTACAGAGATTGAGGTTAGCTCAACAGGCAGGGACTCTCCGGGCATAGGCGTGCACCCTATCGTATTAGATGACTGCACTCCGTATACACTGATAGCGCCGGTAGTAGAGAGCATCCTCCCATCCATGAGACCGCCATCGCCCATGCCGATGGCGCCATTATTTGCTATCATGGTTCCTTTCATCTCTGTGCCTGCGGCCATGCTGATAGCTCCTTCGACTTTCCAGAATACGTTACTCACCTGTGCTCCATTGATCAGATGGACCACGGTCGAAGCCCCTGTAGTAAAAGCTCCTCCTATCTGGAAAATGAAAAGCGCTGAGGAATCCCCCTGGCCATCCAGATACAGGTCAGTCAGTGCAGATCCGGCAGCTGCTATATAGTATACACCTGCATATAGTGTCTCTCCGTTTCCGAGCACTGGTATATGTGGGGAGGTGGGTATCATTGCGTTTAGCTGGGCATATGCTTTGAGCAGGTCTATAGAGCTTTGAGCAGTGTGGCTGTCAGTATTATGTATCGCTCCATGCACAGTGCCGAATCCTGTGATGGCACCTGTGTTGGTCCCGACATCTCCGGTGATGGTAGAAATACCAGTGTTGCTGACTGCGCCCGTGACGGTGTAGAGCGCAAAACATCCGGCAGTCCCCAGGTCAGGCACTTGTCCGAAAGTCATGATGGGCAGCGAGAATAGGATAATAGCTATGCCGCTTTTGAGTAGGTTCTTTTTCATACTGATTTTATTAGCAGGCGTGAGTTGAAGGGATGCCAGATCATGCAGGCGGCCTTCTTTTCATTCCTGTTCTCCGAGCATTGGGCTCAGGTCGTGAAATGCTTTTAAGCGAATAAATAAACGGAGGATTACAATTTCATGCGCTTGATCTGCAAGCGTCATTTGTATTGGTGCGATGAGTTTAGATCCGTCACAGGCGGAATATGCCTGGTCACTATCCGTAGGATAGAGTGGTCGCTATCAGCAGGAGTATGATAGGGATGTATATCCGTGAGATGTGATAGAAGCGTTGTGTGCAATTAGAAGGATAGGATGTGGACATTTTGAGGGGGGATTTTTACTATATACGGGACAATGGGATTATTGTTTTGTAAATAGTTGTAAAAGAGCGGGATGCCACAATGATTATGTTTGGGCACATATATGTACAGCCTTAACCTTTTGTGTCTTTCTTCACTGCATTAAAGAGTTTGAACCGCTTGCACCTGCCTATGCCTCCGGTTTTTCTTTTTGGGCGTAGCCCCCTATAAAAACAGCCCCCAAGGGAGGCTGCCTATTCCAAATCAACGAGTGTTTTTTATACCTGATGAGGCTTGGCCCCGGTATCAGCTGATCTAAGCAGCTGGATCAATGATTCATAGGACTGATGGCATACATTCATGTGTTTCCCGATTTATAATGAATAATCGGATTCGCAGGTTTTCAATTACATCAGCGAATGTCATGCCATTTTGTATCTCAGTAGTGTGCATAAATAAGAAAACAGCCACCCTTGTACCGGATGGCTGTTTATATAAACACATTTAACTCTTATGACGTTTAGAAATTGGCATGTCGCTTCATGCGAGTGCAGCGACATGCCTTAGCACGATGTATGAAAAGTTGATATTATGCAGCGATACTGTAGTCACTATTGCCAAGCGTGCGTGGCTGTGCATTGATGACACTCATCAGTGCGGCATGGAGTGCCTGTAGTTTCTTTGCGCTGCGGATGCTGGCATTCCAGATATGCGTGCGAAATTTATATCTCTTGATATCTACATCCGGATAGCGGATCTCCGGGTCTACGATCACTTCGCCGTCGTAGTCTACGGCTATACTATGTGTAGGAAGGTTTTCATCGGCTGTGGCAAGCAGTGCTTGCAGTGTTTCCGGGGATTGATCATAATTGAGATTCATATGATTTAGTTTAGCGGGGTTAAAAAATAACGTCTCTGGTTTCTATATACTATAACGGGAAAACCGTGCCAATAGTTTGCAGGAGATTACAATAATTAATTTGTTTGACACGAGGATGACAAAACAGCCACCCGGGACCCGGATGGCTGCTACTTTATACAAACATTGTTTAACCCAAACCTATTTCAGCATCCTACCATCCTTGATCATGCCCGGGTGGCCATGCTGGTACTTCTTGATAGCAGGTATCGACACGGTCTGCACGTATCCATTGGTGGGATTGTGCGATACGTAGTCCTGATGATATTCTTCTGCTTTATAGAACTTTGTAAAAGGCACGATCTGGGCCGAGATGGTCCCTTTGTACTTTCCTGATTTATTGAGCTTCAGTATATAGTTTTCTGCCTGAGCTTTCTCTACTTTATTTCTGTAGAAAATGATGGATCGGTATTGCTGCCCCTTATCGGGGCCCTGGCCATCGATCTGGGTAGGGTCTTCCTCAGACTCGATAAACACTTTGAGTAGATCGAGATAGGATATTTTGGTACTGTCGTATTTGATATTGACAGTCTCTGCATGTCCTGTGGTGCCGGTCTCGACCTGCTCATAGGTGGGATTGGCAGTGGTGCCTCCGGCATAGCCGGATATGACAGTATCCACACCTCTGACGCTCTGGAAGAGTGCCTGCTCATGCCAGAAACACCCTGAGGCAAATGTCGCTTCGCTAAGGTGCCGTTCCTGGGCGTTAGCATATTCACTGCACAGAGCGAGAGTCAATATGTATATGAGCTTTTTCATAATATGCTTCATTGTTTTTTCGTGAAATAATTTCCTCAACCGCCTCATTCATTTTTCGAAGAGAAGAGGCTGCACATATCGCATGCAGCCTCTTCTATATTTTATTTTACAAGGTCACCATGCCGATATCTGTAGATGTACCCGCTGTCACTGTTACATTAGATACGGTCACTGGTTGCAGTGGCAATGCCGGGGTCACTGTCACCGTATATGCCCCTGCTGCGAGCCCGGCCAGCATAAAGTACCCATTCACTGCTACACCGGTTGAGAATGTATTCCCATTTCCCGTCACGGTCACTATCGCCAGGGTACCGGCGGTACTGATATGACCTGTGATACTGCCGCTGGCAGCAGCATCGATATTCACAGCGCGCAGGACCGGCTTGAGGTGAAAGTTGCCGTTTCCTTCGTCCACCACAGATTGGGTGGCATCAAAGTCTACCAGCAGGATGTTGTCACCCGCCACCAGCGTCTGGTGTACATTTATCTTCAGTCCGGTTTCTTCTCCGCTTGGGACTGTCATCGCATGGGTGGTACCGTTCACTGCGAGTGAGTTATTAGGTCCTAATATGAGCCGTACCTGTTGTATGGTTCCGACATTGAGTTGGCCCCAGGCTATGAGCGTATCCAGTCCGTTGGAAAATTGCAACAGGTTATATATACCTGCATGCGTATTAAGCATGGCGGTACCATTGGAACCTGTCACTTCTACCGATTGTACATCCACATTCACCTGCGAATATGGGCCAGGTGCGTCTGTCATCCTTACTTTATAAGATGAGCCACTGGCTGTCGCATTTTTTTTGTCACAAGAGTTCAGCACGATCATCACCGCCGCTATGAGCACTATGCTCATCATCATTGTTATCCTTTTCATACTATCTGTTTTTAATTAATTAAAGTCTTATTGTGTCATGAGTTCAAAGACCATACCACAGTGAACATCAGTAGTACAACATTGGGGAATGTTCCCGATCTGAGGTGATACTGTACGGAATGGGCAAATTGGGAAAAGAAGTTATGCTGTAATCAGCACAACTTCTTTATTACCCATTTGAAAGCAATTCTTTAGAATGAGACGCTGCCCAGGTCTGTAGTTTGATCAGCAGTCACTGTCACGTTAGTGATGGTTCGCGGCGAGAGTGGCGGAGCAGGAGTGATGACTACAGTATATGTACCTGCAGCCAGGCCCCTGATCTTAAAGTCCCCATCATCCGATTCACCTGATGAGAAAAAATTTCCATTAGCCTCTGCGGTCACGATAGCCAGTGTATGCTCTGGTGTGATACGCCCTTTGATAGCTCCGTGCAGGTGACTATAGTAATCTATCCACCTGATCACCGGCCTGCAGTGGAAGTGGCCATTGCCTTCATCGATGATAGACTGATTGGCATCGAAGTCGATCAGGATGATCGTATTGTTTCCCTGCATGGTCTGATGTACGGCAAAAATAAGTCCCACGTCCTCACCCGCCGGGATAGCGATAGGATATGTCTGGCCACCGATCTCTATGGAGTTATTGGGGCCTAGTATAAGATGTACATGTTCTATGGTTATAGATCCGTTTGGTACATTTCCCCAGGCGATAAGCGTGTCCAGTCCATTAGCGAAATTCAGCAGGTTGTATACTCCGGCGTGTACATTCAGGGTCACCACAGTACCATTGGATTCTATCAGTTGTACACCTTGTATGTCTATATTGACCTTAGCATATGGGCCCGGTGCATCGGTCATCCTGACAGAGTACATAGGTCCTCCGCTATCATTTTTTTTACATGAGTTTAGCGCGATACCTCCGACCAGAAGTATGGCTAACAATATTTTAATTCCTTTCATGACTTTAGATTTTGATGAGAAATAACATGTCACCTGAGATAAATCAAAGAGCATACCAGCGGGCCATGATTTGTTAAAGCAGTTTGGATGTTGTTGTTTTTCAATTTAATAGAGTTATTGTCAAGTGGTGAAAGTTATTAATGCAAAATATAGATGAGAATGAGGGGACGCTAGGATATGGTATTGAGTTGACAATAATAAAAGTCTTCGGCCGTTAGTTGCCAAATGTCGATTTGTGAAACGTATTTTATTAGTCATTTGCGTTTGTATTTGTTCCATATTTATTGCTATGGGGCAGAGTTTTTCCGATAAAAACGACCGTTTGTTCCTGCCTAGTTGGCATCAATATGAGTCGCGCGGCATCTGTATCCTGGATGGATACTGCTATGTGGGAGGTCAAATGGATACTGCTACAAGTGAGCGAGCTATTATATCCAAACTGACGCTGGATGGCCAAATGCTATATACAAAGTTTATACCCAATGCTGAAACTAGTAATAATGGATATGGAAATGGTGTAGCTGCAATAAAGGCATATAATGATAAGCTGTACATGGTATCGCAAAAGTTTGATTCAACTTTTCACAGTACGGTACAGGTCTTCATTTTTGATACATCTTGCGATGTGGTAGACTCGGGAAATTATCAGTTTTCGGTGGGGCAGTATAACTATATACAACCTACGGATCTGACCGTGACTGAGGATGGCTCTGTATATGTAGTAGGCTTTATATATGAGGCGACAAGCGGGGCCGCGAATAGAGGAACGTATATATTCAAACTTGACCCTCATTTGAGCAAGGTTTGGGAAAGGCACTTTCAGCAACCTTCAGATGGCAATGACACTTACTTTACTGAAGTAACTCATATCGATGCGAATCGCATAGTTTGCATGGGTCAGGAATATGATGGAAGCGCGCAAGATTCCAGATATAGACTAGTCAATATATTTCTGACTGAGATAGATTCGTCCGGTGTTTTGAAGAAGTGGTCGAATGAACCTCAAGGGACGGTAAGAAGGGAATATACGGGTACTACATCCGGCGTGGTCGTTTCACAGGCGCAAATATTCGGGGAAAGTCTTTTATACAGAGGAGGCTTCTTATATTATTTGGATTCTTATGATACACTTGAACATTGGGAAAACCGGTCTTCAGGACCTCAAATACTTTCAGCATCTTATACAGTCAATATTGTAAAGCGCGACACTTCTTTGAGTTTAATAAATAGTGTCCCCATAGCTACGCCTGCACAGGCTATGACTCTGGGATGCAATGGCTCTTTATATATTTCTGCGGAGTATATCCAGGAAGTGCCGGATTTACACTTTAGTATCAAAAAACAGATGATCAGAAAGTATTCTGAGGGTGGTACATGGTTTTCTACCGATACCATCTCAACGATAAACCGCGACTATAGCGACTCCAGGCATATGGTTGCCGATGAAGACGGCCACTTAGCCATTGCATTGGCCGTCAATAACCAAATGGAGCTGACCACTGCGAGCGACTCTTTGTGCAATGCACAGTTTCCAACTGATATTAGCAGGCTTACAACTGATGAGGAGATACTGAAGGTTTATCCAAATCCGGCGGCGGGTTTTGTCATCGTCAGCGGATATACGGGAATAGCGGATAGCTACGATGTGATAGATGTCACGGGAAGGACTATCCTGTCTGGCATACTGGATTATGCAGCGACAAGAATAGAGACGAAAAATATTGCAAGCGGAATATATATTCTACGTATCCAAAATGGATCGGCGAAGTTTGTTAGGGAATGACAACCATCGATTGAGCATACGCCATCCATGATCTTTGTGACAGTCCCATGACCATCAATGAGCCTTTTCGCACATAAGGTTTGCGCAGGTGTTGCTTTTCTTTTATACCTTGAGTATCATGCGGATGGTCTGGCTCATAGTGATCGTAATGCTGATGGCTGCGGCAGCTAGCGCGCAGCAGGTGCGCCTCTACGGACGGGCGGTACGTGGCGGCAAGCCTGAGCCCGGCGTCATGATCATGGTATTTGAGGGAAACAAATTCTATAAGAAGCTCGTCACTGACAAGAAGGGTGAGTTCCGGTTCAGCGTGGGTGACAAGGAGTATACCATCCTGTTCTACAAGCCCGGTATGCTGCCCCAGGCATATAAGATAGTCAACAAGATGGATGAGGATGTCCTCAAGATACCTATCGAGATGGAAATGGAACGCACCGATGAAAGCACCGACTCGCTACTGGCCAACTCAAAGATACTGTCACGAACGAATCCTGAAGTAGCCCGTGCCTATATCACCGCTATATATGAATATGACCGCCGCCGTGCATCACGCCATGATACCGTATCCATCGCGACACGCAGGGCGCTGGTGCGCAAAGCAGTAGCAGAGAGAAACAGATTTGCCACCTACAGGAAGACCACCGCCCGGAGCAATACAAAGGACAGCACCGAGAAGACCACCATCATCATCGGTCCCGATACCTATGATATGCTGGTCGATGCCACGGGCGCCAAGAAGTACTACAAGAATCAAAAGCCGGTCACGGAGACCACCTATCTCTTTGAGACCACTCGGCGCTATGAGGGAGTGCTGAAGAACAAGAGCGATGTACGCCGCTTCGAAAAATACCATCCCATGGAGCACGTGAAGGAGCAAAGGCGCATCCCGCAAAGGGAATAGAAATAGTGTCAGAGCATTAGTAGGATAGGACAGGATGCCCAACATAAGCGAGGCACCCTTACTGCACAATCCCTCATCAGACCTTTAATATTTAACCCCATCTTTAGTCCCGTACCGGTGAGCAAAGCAAGTCCTTTGCACTGTAATCATTCATCACCAAAAGACACATATATGCGTACCGGATACCAAAGGATCATCATACTGAGCCTGCTTACTATCATCTATTCATTCACCTTTGCGCAGGCGCCATCGATCAACTGGCAGCATAGCTATGGCTCCGTGCAGAGCGACAATGCTGCCCGCGTGCAGAACGCCGCTAACGGCCACCTCATCGTCACCTCTGTCGAGTCGCGCGAGGATCCGACCGGCGTCTACTACTATTATCTTGCCGTGCGCAATACAGACCAGTTCGGCAGGATAGTGTGGGAGAGGTTCTTCAACCCTATGGCTATAAACAACCTGCCCAACTCTTCGAATGTTTTTGATTTCACACCGCAGTGGGTGCATGTCGGCGCGGCGGGCGATATGGTGATAGACATCTCCATCACGCCACAGGGCATGCCCTTTCACGACCTGCTGCACCTCGATAGCACAGGAGCATTCCTCGATCACAATACTTTCATCGCATCGCTCACCGCCAGGCCATCTGACAATGAAACCTATACCGTCCGTATCAATGGCAACCCCAATCTCGTCGCGGGCTATAGCCACGACTCGCTGCACCTGACCATGTACCGTCACTACCTGGATATAGACACACCGGTCTGGGAGACCAGTTTTGAACAGACGCTGCTCGTGTCCGTCGACCCTGACATTTTCTGGACCTATATGCCCGGCGATATCATCCGCGATGCCGATGGCAATATACTGCTCATCGCCATCCTCCAGACCGACCTCCTCCAGCACTGTACAGACTGCGGGCCCACGGGCCTCTATAATGATATCGTGCTCTACAAGTTTGACTCCACCGGCCATCTGCTGCTGTCCAAAGACCTCCTGCACAATAGCGAGACAGTCATCGAGCCCCATATCATACAGTCTGAGATGAACGGCTCCTACTGGATCACCTGGAGGGACTGGCAGCAGTACCAGCCGCATGGCAATACCCGCATCATCGAGCTCGACCACAATGCCAATATCCTCAGCAACCATCCCACCGGCTGGCACTATAGCAAGGTCATCCAGAATGCCACTGCGGATGGCTTCTACGCCCTCGGAAGTGCGGATGAAGATTCCGTATTCCCCGGCCTGCATGGGCAGAATGATGCCGTGGTAGCGGCCTTTGACATCGATGGTGCTGAACTGTGGCGCGCACCTTATGGCGGCAGCGATTTTGAGTTCGCCAGAGATATCATCACTACTGCCGATGGAGGGCTGCTCTTCTTCAGCGATGCGACATCTGCCGATGGCGACGTCGCTTCGCCTCAAGGCTCCACCGACGCATGGCTCGTCAAGCTCGGCGGGGTGCCAAGCGGCTTGCATGATGCCAAGCAAGAGGCCCTTACCGTATATCCCAATCCCTCACACGGCACGCTACAGGTCACCGCGCACGAGCCCATCACCCACACCACCATCACCGACATCGCGGGCCAGGCCGTCAGCGATGTCGTGTATAGCGGCGCGGCTGACCATATCACACTTCGCACCTCCGGCATTGCAACAGGCAGCTATGTGCTGACAGTGACGACCACAACGGGAGTACAGAGAGCTTATCGCATCACGGTGATGTAAGGCTAATAGTAGTGTCTATTGGCTCAGCTGATAGACACCACTGCCATCCCTGACGCGCTGGCGTATCGACATCATATAGCCGCCCTCTGTCCCGTCTCTTTGGGATGGGGCGGCTGTTTAAGAGGTTTGGGAGGACGTTATCCGGCGTGCAATTGGAGCCAAATCTGACACAGGATATTTTTCACTTCTGCCTTCTGCGAACTATAACACAAGGGTGGAGCGTCTATCACCTGTGTAGTATTCTGAAAATTCTGATTTCAGACAATTGTATTCTTAGCGCCTTTGCGTCTTCGCGTGAAAAATATTTTGTTATAGCACGTAGATGCTTCACTACCGTTCAGCATGGCTAAGGGTGAGACGCGGTCAGCATATAATGCCTGTATAGCATTCTGAAAATTTCCAATTCTGTGAATTCTGATTCAGACAATTGCATTCTTACCGCATCGGAAAATAAATATCAAACGTGGCCCCTTTGCCCAGCACCCCGGATGCCGTGATCACACCATCGTGGTTATCCACGATCTTTTTTACGATCGCCAGGCCGATACCGGTGCCGCCGTACTTGTCCTTCTCATGCAGCCGCTGGAACAGGTCAAATATCTTGCCTTCATATTGCTGTTCAAAACCGATCCCGTTATCCGCGATACGAATGTGGCAATAGAATGTATTCCTGGATAGTTGATCGTTATCAAATGTTGATCCTTTAGCTACTTCTCCTTTCACTTCGATATGCAGGGGACGCTCAGGGTCCGAAAATTTCAATGAATTACTGAATAAATTGTGCAGCAACTGCCGAAACTGAAACGGTATAATACTCACCTCGCATAACCCACTCGCCTCAAGCGTCGCATGCTTTTGCTGCAGCTCTTCTATCAGGTCGGTTTTCACCTCTTCGAGTATTTTGTTGAGGTCCACATACTTATATTCCCTGTCAGCTGTGCTCGTTCTGGAGTATGCCAGCAGGTCATTGATGAGTGTCTGCATCCGCAGCGCAGAAACCTGTATGCGTCTAAACAGGTCCTGTCCGCTAGCCGTCAGGTTTGCAGTTTCTCTTTCCAGGAGGATAGAGGTTAATGTTTGTATTTTTCTAAGGGGTTCCTGCAAGTCATGACTGGAAATATAGGCGAAGGATTGCAGTTCAGCATTGACCTTCTCCAGGTCGATATATTTCTGCTCCAGTTCTGAGGCCGTTTTTTTGAGCTTGTCCTCATACTCCTTTTTCTCGGTCAGGTCGTGCGTCACCTTTGAGAATCCGATCACTTCATTTTTCTCATTATGCACGGCCGTGATCACCACGCTCGCCCAGAAATGGCTCCCATCTTTGCGTACGCGCCATCCTTCCTGTACAGCCCTGCCCTTTTCCGCAGCCTGTGCCAATAGTTTCCGGGGGAGATTGCTCTTTTTGTCTTCTTCTGTATAAAAATTTGAAAAACTTTTGCCTATGATCTCTTTGGCCTTGTATCCCTTTATTTTCTCTGCTCCCGTGTTCCAGTTTTCTACGATACCTTCCCTGTTGAGGTATAGGATGGCATAGTCCTGTACTTCCTCCACCATCAGGTGGTACCGCTCCTCACTTTTTCTCAGTGATTCATTCGTCAGGACGAGTTCTTTGGTTCTTTCATTCACTTGCCTTTCCAATTCATCGGTGGTGACCATTATGGCTACCTCCAGTTCGCTTTTACTTTCTTCTAATTCCCGAAGCGTGAATACCTTGTCTGTCGTCTCCGTACACGTCACGAAAACTCCCGCAGGGCTTCCTGTCTCATCATTCACCGGACTATAGCTGAAGGTCCAGTATACATCTTCTATTTTCCCATTGCGGTATATCGGGATCAGCTGGTCTTCACTCCATATTGATTCTCCGCCCGATAGCACCTGGTCCATCAGAGGTTTGATGACCGGCCATATTTCTGTCCAGGCTTCGGCTCCCTTCATACCCAGTATGGCGGGGTGTTTTCCCTCTTTGCCCAGGCTAGGGCGATAAGCATCATTGTAAAAACAGATATGATCCTCTCCCCAAAAAAGGAACATCGGAAATCTTGAGTTGAGGATAATGCTAAGCGTCGTGCGCAGGCTTTGCGGCCAGGATTGTGGATGGCCCAGGGATGTTTTACTCCAATCCTTTTCGCGGGTTAGTTTGCCCATCTCTCCGCCTCCGGCCAGAAACAGGATATTATTATCGGGGTGCTTAGCTGCCAATTGAATATCCATTAATCCTGAATTACAAAATTCTCCCTGGCAGGCTGCACCAGATTACTTTGAGGTGTGACGCTTATCGCTTGATGAATTGCCCTCTTTAGTTTCGAAAATTCGCCGGGCTTACGGATATAATGGTGAGCTCCGTGTTCATACACCTCATTAACCACATTGGGGATAAAGGAAGTAGAGTAAATGATAACCGGTAGACGCTTTAAGGTTTCATGCTGCTTTATCTCGATCAGGCACTCGATACCCGTTTTTCGCGGCATATTCAGGTCAAGAAAGAGCATATGAGGCAAAGTGGTTTCTTTGTCAAGGAGTAATTCCATCAATTGAACCCCATCTTTCACCGTTACAAGCTTCAATTCTACAGGCGACTCACGTAGAGCTTCATGAAAAAGCATACGGTCATCTTCATCATCGTCGGCCAGAAGTAAGTGAAGAGGATAGGTGTGCATTGGCCAAATGTAGAAAAAAATGTACCAATATCCTGTAGTAGTAATAACAGCTGATATGGGGGATAAAATTGCCCGAATACACGGATCATGCGCACTATATGACCCCGATATCAGAAACAATATTCCTGCGAAAATCGGAACTCCGGATGGCTCAATAAATTAAAGCTTTCAAGCGTAAAGGCCCGTACTGCCTTTGTCGCGCGCGGTATCTTTGGATGTTCTTGTCGGTTTATAGATGTATCACAGGTTTTAATTCTCTGTGAAAGAATATTTGATTTGCACCCATGGAAAAACAGAAGATACTTCGTAGCATATGGATGGCCCTCATGCTCGGCGCCACCACTATCGCCTTTTGCAAAACCAACATATCACTCACCGCCACCCAGCTACTCGTCAATGCAATACCAGTAGATAGCAATACCTCACTGAAGAAAGTGAAACAGCTCATGGCCGCAGACACCGGCCGCTATGTCGATTGGGGAGCGCTCGGGTTCTGGTACGTGTGCGATCGTGCGGGTATTTCCTTCCGTTTTGATGCTGACAGTACCAGGCTTCGCTGCATCTACCTCAGCTATCATTCCTATCATGCTCCTGCTTTTCTGCCGGCGGGCGATATGACCGGCACGCTGTCGTACCTCGGTATACCTGTCACTCCATACAATAACCTCTGGACCGTGCTTCAGCGCGCCAGGGGCCACGTCCAGGCCATCGCACCTGATCTGTACAGCATCGATGCCACGACAGGCAACAGTACTATGCACCTCGCCTGGCGCCGTGCAGACTGTATGCCCGATGGCACGAGAGATGGCGTTGCATTCGCCATGCAGTACAAGCAGAAGGTAGCCTCCTGTGTCATATATACCAGCTGTGATACATCCCTGCGCCCGCTCATTCCCACTGGCCTCAAAGGACATCTGTATCTCAATGGCTGCCGCACATCCGACAGTCTATATAGAGAGGTAGATTTCGTGCCGGAGAATGCCGGCTGCAAAACCGATATCATGTCTATGAGCCAGCGAGGCGATCTCGAGATGGCATTTGATACGCATGACTCTGCGGAGCTGACTCATCTCGTGGATCTTTTCCGCGATTCGCTGGAGCGCAGCCGTGGCGTGATGAAAGTGATGGGATACGATCATATCTATGACGAGAAGGCTATCAATAGTGACGGCTATAGCCTGCTCAGGGATGGCAATTTCGAAGGCGCTACAGCGATATTCCTGCTCAATACCCGGCTAAATCCATGGAGCTTCAATGCACTGGACAGTTATGCAGAAGGATTGCTTGATAGCGGCTATCCGGATAAAGCCCTGAAGCAATACCAGGAATCTCTGAGGCAAAATGAGCATATCACCTACAAGCAACATTCTACATGGTACAATAGCCAGACATTTATGAAACTGATACGGGGAAGATAGCAATATGGAATATCTTTGGAGTGAGTCTTTAGTAATGTATTATAGTCGCCTTTCGGGTAGGGCTGTTTCATTCTAGCATTTTGTGCTATGGGAGCCTTGCTTACGCCAGTTGTATACAAATCGAGAATGAAACATTGATTATCAAACAATAATTATACGTCATGCGAGAGCTTTTCACCCATAAAAAATAGAAATTATAAAAGTCGTTCGAATCCTGCGGAAAGCCTGCCCGACTAATCTGGCATCAATCTATTCAGGTAGGCAACCTCTATCTAATAATAACAATGCTTCAGTAGTAAAGAAAAGAGAATGCTTTGAGTTATTTGCAATGTATTTAAGCCTCCTTCAGGAGGTTTGGAGGTCGAAGCAGAAGCAATAATACCGCCATTTTATACGTTAAAATACTAGAATGAAACAGCCCTGCCCTCTCAGGGGATTTAGGGGCGACACAGCAGCAGTGATAGTATGCCGATAAGTTGAAATGATATTCCGGTTTTGATATAAAAGTATTCTGTAAGTAATCCACTATCTTCACAACTATACATTACAAACAGTTCTGTGAAGCATACCCTTATCTGTTGTGCATTTTTCTCCATGGTGTCGCTATCGCTGATAGAGTGTAGCAAGACTGCGCCAAAACCGGAAGAGACAGATGCGGGTATCTTCGCTAAATCCGTGACGAAAGAAGGCTTTACCTATTACAAGAGCGACAGCACTATTCACCGTTCATCACCGCAGTCCGCGCATTCAGGTTTTTTTCGCGTACGGTTCAATCTCATCGCCTATGCCGCACTCACTGACAATGGCAAGCTGCCTGCAGGTGGTTCATTCCCTGTGCACTCGCTGGTGGTGAAAGAACTGCATGACGACAGCACCGGAAACAACCCGCACGGATATGCCATCATGGAGAAACTACCCGATGACACCAGCGCCGCCGGTGGCTGGGTCTGGGCTGAGTACGGACTCACCGGCACAGGCTACACGATCAATAATAAAGGTGCCATCTGCACCTCCTGCCACAGCACCAACTCTCGTGACAAGGTTAGGGTATTTGATCTGTTTCCGTAATGAAGGTGTGTATTAATCTAGCATCCAGCAACTAGCATCCAGTATGTTCACTCTGTTCCGATCCTGCTCAGCCTGATGCACTGATGCGTCACCATCGTGTCACCCAGGTCATCCCAGATCAGGTTAGGTATTTTATCCTTGTGTATCGCGCCACTCGTGATGAGGCTATCGAGAAATAGCGGCAACTGTGCATTGGCTTTCACAGCACTCTTGCGTATCGTAGTAGGAGAGTTAGGATCGAAGGCTCCGCGTACCGCCTGTGCATCATGCTGCGTGATCTGCCATGCCAGCTGATAGAGCTCATCGCCATTGCCCTTGTAGGCTGCGAAGCGCTGCAGCTGATGCTCGCGCAGATCAGGATAGTGATTGTCATTGCTCCAGCCACCCGTCATTTGTATCGTATTCCCCGCGAACCAACCCTTAGCCCGGTTCTCCGCAGTGCTCTCCACGCCATGCAGGATCAGCAGCACCTTGCCCTTGCTGCCATCGCCGAGTATAGGCTTCAGCGCGCGGTTGATAAATAGTTTTTTCTTGTCGCGCATCTCCGGCTCCCTGTATATCCTGTCGCCGAGTGTTTCATTTAGCAATGCGAGGAATGCCGTATCGGTAGGAGAGGAGTTGCAGAAATGCGATAGCTCAAAGATCACCAGCTCAGAGTGCGCATCGAGAAATGCCCGCGTATCACGCAGGATATTCTTCATCATATCGCCTTTGCAGCCGAGGCCATTGCATCGCGTAGAGTGCTCCGTATAGAACTCACCCTGGTAGTATACAGGCCGAAGGTCATAGATGCGCAGCCCCGCTTCGAGTTGGTTCTTCATGGTCAGGTACTGTGTCTGCGTATTGCCGTGATTGGTAAAGGCAGTACAATGTTGTGCGATATACATCGCCGCATCATGAGAACCGGGCAGGCAGATGTCGGACAGCGATGCATCAGGACGGGCCATAATGATGTCGTGCATCCAGTCGCAGGTATTAGGCGCTGCTGCACAAAAGGCAGTATTATTATTAACCACATCATAGTGCGGTGCCTTGCAGTCCTGTAGGAAGATACCTAATGTTATGAGGATGAGGAAAGACTTAATGCCCACTGGGGTATTTTTAGGTAGGCAATATTACATTATCTTTGACTCAAAATCATGCAATGAAAACACTTGCTGTCACCGTCGCTAATAAGAAACAAGAACTTTTGTTCACCCATCTGGCTAATGAGCTCGGTATAGAGATAACTGAAGCTAAGTTCAAACCACTAAGCACTAAAGATGTAGCGTTGGGGATAGGAAGAAAGTTTACCGAAGATGAATTAAGAGAGTATACACTAAGAACGGCAGGTGGCAAAGCGAAGCCTGCTTCAAAGGTAAAGGCAGATATAAAGCAACGAATTGCTAAACGGATAGCCGCCAAATGAAACTGACTTTAAAGCCTGAAGCTGAAAACGCGCTGCTGGAGATCGGTTTATGGGTGGAGGGTCGAAATACACCCGGTAGTGGTTCTCGTTTTATTGATAAACTTATTGATAAGATCGCGGGCTATGCACTCCCGCGCGTCAAGTATCCCGTATGCGGGAATACTATATTAGCTGAGCTTCTCCTCTCATGTATATCTATTGATAATTGGGTTGTTGCCTTTCACCAAACTAATGATGAGTTAATTGTTCATTACATAATTTATGGTCCGGGTCTACGATAGATGTGTTTCGTTCAGTTGGTGCCTTTGTATTTCCTTATATCCTTTGCGTCTTTGCGGAGATGTATTTGCCTCTTTGCCGCTTTCCGGGAAATCCTTTTCTTTGATATATGTCAAACTACAAAGCACTCGAAGAACTCGTCAATATCGACTCCCCCACCGGCTACACAGCCAAAGCCGGTAAATATATCTATGACTATCTTGTAGCTCTCGGCTACAAACCCGAATACACCAATAAAGGCGCTGTCCGCTGTGCACTCGGAGACAAGCCGACCCTCGCCATCGCTGCGCACGTCGATACACTCGGCGCTATCGTATCGGGTATCAAAGTGGACGGCACACTCCACTTCAGCCCGCTGGGCGGTCTGCTGCTCACCAGTGCAGAGGGAGAGTATGTGAATATCATCACACTTAGCGGCCAGGTCTATACCGGTACGCTTCTATTCGACGATCCATCAGCTCATGCCAATCACAAGCGCGAAACCGAGAAGCGCAGCCTCGATAATATGCATATCCGTATTGACGAAGAGGTCTACACCAAAGAGGACGTCGCCAAACTCAGCATACAGATCGGCGACATTATCGCATTCGAGCCACGCTATCGCGAATACGCCAATGGTTTTATCAAGTCACGCTTTATGGACAATAAAGCGGGCTGCTTCGTCCTCTTTGAGATCGCGAGGTACTGCAAGGAGAAAGGCATCGCGCCACCGGTAGAGCTTTTCTTCTCCAACTATGAAGAGGTCGGCCACGGCGGCACCGTAGGCTATAGCGACACCATCAGTGAGCTCCTCGTCATCGACATGGGCGTCCTCGGCGAGGCCTGCGAAGGCACCGAGGTCCGCTGCTCCATATGCGCCAAGGACTCCTCCGGCCCATATGACTATGAGTTTAGAAAGAAGCTCGTCGCACTAGCCGATGTCAATAAGATCCCGTACGCTATTGACGTCTATCCATACTACGGCAGTGATGGCAGCGCTGCACTCCGCGCCGGCAAAGACTATAAGGTGGCTCTCATCGGCCCCGGTGTCGCCGCCTCCCACGGCGTCGAGCGCACACACAAGAAAGGTATACAGGCTACGATAGATCTCTGCCTGAGGTATATGGAAGGCAAATAGCAATCGTTACATTAGTACCATAAGCCAGATCATAACGCTGACAGCCTGATGCATATATATTGCCGGGGACCTGTGTTCAGTTTTGACTTTTCAGTTTCTATTTTTCTCTCTTTTCTTGACCAGATTCATACCGGGATATGATTTTTATCAGTTTTGCCAGTCAGGGCTGCATTTACTTTTGTTACGGATGGTTACTTGTATGTATGGTAAAATAACAATATCTTAATTGTATTGATAAACATAGTTTTACTTATCGCGTAAGCGAATATTATTATAACCATGTTATTTTTTCAGTGAAATGATAACTGAATTATACCCGTATCCTATATGCTGAATAAACTTTTAGAGAGACAAGCCAAAAAATACCTTGGAGCGACTGATGATCTGCCAGATCAGTACAAGGCCTTTTTACAGGTCATCAGCGACTCCTATGAGCATTATGAGAATGACAGGAAGCTGCTCGAACGCTCCAGCGACCTCAGCTCCAAGGAGATGCTCCATCTCAATGGCCAGCTCCGCAAAGAAGCCGATGAGGTCAAAAAGACCCATGGTGAACTCAATAGGATACTCAATAATATCAATGAGGCATTCTTCTCGATGGATATGACCACCGGTCGCTATGTATTCATATCACCAGCCTGCGAGAAGATCTATGGATATACTATAGAGGAGTTTATCGCAGATCCACTGCTACGGAGGCGACTGATCCATCCCGATGATATGCATCTGATCGCAAATAGCGAGGAGATACTGTCGCGTGGAGAGATCGTAAATCTAGAGTACAGGATCATACACAAAGACAAAAGCATCCGATGGGTAAATGTAAAAGGGATACCTACTCTCCAATCCGGCAGGCTGATCTGCAAGGATGCGGTGGTCAATGATATCACAACCAGGAAAAATGCACAGCTGGAGCTCGAGAAGGCCAATAGAGATCTCAGCATGCTTTTCAATAATATCGATGACGTCGTATATTCTGTCGACATGGTCTCCTATCAGCTGATACATATGTCTCCGGCATGCGAGGCGATATATGGATACAAGCCTGCGGATTTCTATGCCAATGGCGACCTTTGGAATCAGGTCATGCACCCCGACGACAGGTACCTGCTGGAAGATCACAACGCCCGGCTCAATAGCGGCCTGCAGGTCAAAAATCAGTACCGCATCATACACAAGGACGGATACATCCGCTGGATAGAAAATTCTGTGACACCCACTATGAACAATGAAGGCCACCTTGTCCGTCTGGATGGTGTCACACGGGATATCACAGGTCGCAAGCATGTAGAAATAGATCTCCGCGAAAGCCAGTTGCAGATACAGACCATATTCAATGCGTCATTAGACGCCATTGTTATTATCGACGATAAGGGAAAGATCGTCAAGTGGGATGATAAATCTGTAGCACTTTTTGGCTGGGAAGAAGATGAAGTACTTGGGACTCTTTTGAGTGAAGTTGTTATTCCCGAGCGGTTTCGCGAGATGCACGAGCGCGGTATGAAGCACTTTATGAGATCGGGTGATGGGCCCATACTGGGCAAGACGCTTGAGGTCCGCGCACTTAGTAAGCACAGAGGGGAATTTGATATTTCATTGAGCGTTTCACCTTCATTGGTCAAAGATAAATATCAGTTCATCGGATTTGTCCGCGATATCACCGAGCGGAAAGTAGCGGAAGAGTCCCTGCGCCAGAGCGAGCGCAATTTCCGGGAATTATTTGAGTCGGCTCCCGAGGCCATCGTGATACTGGACCTCGAGACAGGATTGCTTACGGATTGCAATGCCAATGCGACGAAGATGTTCGGGTATTCGCGCGAAGAGCTGGCGGCAAAAACACCCGGAGATATCAGTCCCCCGGTCCAGCCCGATGGCCGTGATTCAACCTCTGCTGCGATGGAGCAGGTTGGTATTGCCATGACCGGTGCCAAAGTCTGTTTTGAATGGGCGCATTGCAATGCGGAGGGTGCGTCCTTCCCCTGCGAGGTGCACCTGACGAGGCTTTCCATCCCGGGGCGCTCACTCATGCGCGGCAGTGTGGTAGACATCAGCGATAGGAAGTCGGCCGAGCAAAATTTAGAAAAGGCCCATCAGGAATTGAATACCCTGTTTAATACCATCGATGAAGTGATATACTCCGTCGATGTCATGAGCGGCAAAATTACACATATGTCACCGGCCTGTGAAAAGGTCTATGGCTACAAACCCATTGATTTCTGCGGAGATATCAACCTTTGGTATATGGTCACCCATCCTGACGACCTGGAGAGGGTCAGCGGCCACTATGCCTCATTGATGATGGGTGAGCATATTATCGGTCAGTGTCGCATTGCACACAAGAGCGGTACTATGCGCTGGGTGGAGTACAATATGGTGCCTACGCTCAATGAAGAGGGACTGCTGATCAGGATAGATGGTGTCACCAGGGATATCACTGACAAAAAAATAGCCGAACAAAATCTGGAAAAGGCCCATCAGGAATTGAATAACCTGTTCAATACAATCGAGGAGGTAATATACTCTATAGATATGGCAAACGGCAGCGTCATACGCATATCCCCGGCGTGCGAGAAGGTCTATGGGTACAAGCCTGAAGATTTTTATGCCGATATCACCCTGTGGTACCAGATGACTCATCCCGATGATATGGATAGCGTCATGGCGCTTACTCCCCGCCTGGCGGCAGGTGAGCATATATTGGGCCAATGCCGTATAATAAATAAAAACAAAGACCTCCGGTGGATAGAGTACAATCTGATACCTACACTTGACGCCAGTGGTGTACCGGTCAGGGTAGACGGGGTAACAAGAGATATCACAGACAAAAGGCTGGCCGAAGAAAAGCTCGGAAAAGCCAGTCTGGAATTAAGCAACCTTTTCAATAGTATCGGTGAAGTATTGTACTCCCTGGATCTGGTCAATTTCAAATTCCTGCAAATGTCGCCCGCCTGTGAAAAGATATTTGGCTATCCACCTGCAGCATTTTATGCCAATCCCGGCCTATGGAGAGAACTGATCCATCCGGACGACTCCGCTTTTATTGGAAATAACCAGCCGCTTCTCGAGATCGGGAAAATAGTACACAGCCAATACCGTATCAGGCATAAGGACCAAAGCTGGCGCTGGATAGAAAGTACCGTGACACCCACGCTTGATCAAAATGGAGCCCTCATCCGCATAGATGGAGTAGCCACTGATATCAATGACAGGAAAATAGCCGAGGAACTGTTAAAGCAAAGTGAGGAAGGTTACAGGTTGATCTGCTCCAACCCTATGCTCGGTGTCAGCTGGTCTGGGCCTGATGGTATACTATTTAAGACCAATGAGGCATTTGCAGATATGCTCGGGTATAGCCTCGATGAGATGATAGGCATGCACTTTTCCAAGTTTACCCATCCTGAAGATTATGAGAGGGACAAGCCACTTATCCGCCAATTATTTCTCGGTGGTATCAGCAACTTCCGCTGTGAGAAAAGGTACATCACCAAAACCGGGAATATACTATGGGGAGAGCTCAATCTCAATTCGATAAAGGACCAGCATGGTACAGTACAATATAGTATAGGGATCATACAGGATATCTCAGCGCGCAAACAGGCCGAAGAAGAGATACGTAAGTCCGAAGCCAATCTCCGTGCTGTTTTTGAGAATACGGATACAGGATATTTGCTGCTGGACCCCACACTGCATATTGTGTCATTTAACCAGCGCATACAGCAGTTCGCTCAAAAGGACCTTCATGTAAAATTTGAGGAAGGCAATTGCATCATAGACTATTTCCTCGCGGAGAGAGGTCCCATACTGCGTGGTATGATGGGAAAAGCACTGACCGGCCAGGACATATACTATGAGATCAAATACCCCAATCCCGGCCTGATGCCGACATGGTATCATATCCGGATGCTGGCGGTCAGGGAGGGTGAGCAGATCATAGGGCTGACCATGTCTCTCACAGATATCAGCGATCAGAAAAACAATGAGGAAAATATAAAAGCGATCAATGAATCGCTCGAAAAGAAAGTCAAAGAACGCACTGCGCAACTCGAGTCTTCAAATAATGAGCTCGAAGCCTTCAGTTACTCTGTATCACATGACCTGCGCGCCCCGCTGCGTATTATCAATGGCTATGGCCAGCTACTGATAGATGATTGCGAGGGTAAGCTTAACGAAGAGGACAAAGACAATCTGCAGGTCATTATGTCGACCACCGACCAGATGGGCCACCTCATAGATGATCTGCTCAATTTCTCCCGCCTGGGGCGTGCTTCGGTCGACAAGAAGCGTATCAATATGACTCAGATGGCAAATAGCGTTATCGACGAATTCAAAACAGGAAATATATCTACTCCGGTCATCATGCTGCATGATCTGCCGCCTGCAGACTGCGACCCCAACCTCACTAAGCAGGTCTGGATAAACCTGCTCTCCAATGCTATAAAATACTCCGCCAAAAGCAAAGATCCCCGTATCGAGGTGGGATCAAAACTGCTCAACGGATCCATCACCTATTATGTCAAAGACAACGGTGCGGGTTTTGATATGCAGTATGCCGATAAATTATTCGGTGTATTCCAGCGACTACATGACGGCTCGGACTATGAGGGCACCGGTGTAGGCCTTGCGCTGACGCATCGCATTGTGACCAGGCAGGGCGGGCAGATATGGGCTGAGGCCAAAGTGAATGAAGGTGCTACATTTTATTTTTCATTTCCCTGTATAATTTCAAATTAAATGCAAACTATGGATAATAGTAAGACAGATATACTGCTCGTAGAGGACAATCCATTTGAGGCCAAACTGGCTATCAGGGCTTTGACCAAACACAATCTTGCTGAGCGGCTTTTTCATGTGGCAGACGGAGCGGAGGCGCTTGATTTTATCTTTGCCCGGGAGAACTATGAATACAGGAGCTCCCGGAATTTTCCCAAGATCATACTGCTCGACCTGAAATTGCCAAAAATAAACGGCCTCGAAGTAGTGAAGCTCCTAAAGGAGAATGCGCTTACCAAGGCGATCCCCATCGTTATCCTGACCGCTTCCAATCAGGAGAAGGACATCAAGACAGGATATGAGATGGGCGTCAATAGCTATATCGTAAAGCCGGTTGATTTCACCAGTTTTTCAAAAGTAGTGACAGACCTCGGATTGTATTGGACGCTTTTAAATCAAACCATCGACTCTGTCGGATAATTGCTGCCCGATTAATATATCACGGTAGCGGTTATTTAAAGGCTACCTTGCAGGATGAGAAAAAAAGAGAACCTTGCATTTCTGGTATCCGTGGGCAAAAACCTGCGGGTCATCCGGATTTCAAAGGGTTTCACACAAAGAGCCTTTGCTTTTAGTTGTGATATAGAGCCGGGGTCTCTCAATCGTATAGAGCATGGCAAAAGTAACACATCACTGTCACTGGTCAAAACCATGTGTGATGTATTAGGCATCAAGCCCGTATTATTATTTGAGATACCATAGATCAGTTTTGATCCAAAGTTTAGTTTTATCAGGTATATTATCATTGGTACGGATGACGATGCATCAGTAAAATATATAAATTTTTGAACCTAAATATAGTTGTCCCTGTTGCTTAATTTTCATCAACTTAGCGGTTCAAACATTTACCCAAGTGAAACTTTATATCAGGAATATGGCCTGCGAAAGCTGCAAGGTTGTAGTGCGCGATACGCTCAGGAAATTTAAGCTCACTCCACTCAAAGTAGAATTGGGCGAGGCCGATGTCAAAGAGAAAATGTCTGCTGAGGTCAAGCGCCGGTTCAATAATGAGATAAAAAAGGTGGGCCTGGAGATAGTAGAGAGCAAAAATGGCATCGTCGTCGAGCAGATCAAAAAGTGCATCCTCGACTATGTGACTGCCATCAGAAGGCCAACGGTCAATTTCTCTGATTATCTCAGCCAGGCGCTACACTACGATTACAATTACCTGTCCAACCTTTTTACGGAGGTCATGGCCATGACCATCGCCGGCTATATGACGGCAGTGCGCATGGAGCGGGCCAAGGAAATGATGCTTTTTGAAGAACTGACACTCTCACAGATAGCGCACAAGCTTCACTACAGTAATCTGTCGCATTTCTCTGCGCAGTTCAAAAAAGCTACCGGGTTCCCTCCCTCTCATTTCAAAGAGCTCAAGGACAAAAGAAGGAAGGCGATACACGAATTGACTGACGGCAAATAATTTAACTTTTTATTGTTTTTCTGTTTGTGCTGATAAAATATCTTAGCGCTTAACAGTTATTGTTTTAAAAGACAATGAGGAAAAAAAATATGAGTATTATGTTTGATTTATCCCCCCGAGATCACTATTTTATTCTTTTCAGTAAAAAGCGAAAGTTTTTCCCGGAAATAGGAAATACCTGAACCTGTTTTAGCACATATATTTGCCGACACAATATTTCTCTGAAAAATATGGATCTGTATAAAAATATATTGTTGATCGATGATGACGATGGTGATCTGACCGTCTTTAGCCGTGCGTTGAAAGCGCTCGACCCCGCTATCATCTGCCATACAGCAGACAATGGCCTTCATGGTTTGAACCTGATCAGGAGGCTGCCTGAGCTCGACCTGATATTTGTAGACCTCAATATGCCGGGTATGGATGGCTTTGAATACCTCCAGGCGCTGAAGCTCGAGCCCGCCTACCGGGGTATTCCATGTATCGCATGGACTTCTTCTGTCGATGAGAATAACCGGAAAAAAGCAATGGACCTGGGGGCAGCAGGATTTATCATCAAGCCTACTGATGTAGATAAACTGAAAATAATACTCAGGCATGTTCTCAGCGGTGAGCTATCCGTTCAGTTATAGTCCCGGATACTACTGCATCATCTCACATGCTCCGGCCGGAGTCCCATACCCACTACCCGCGCAGGTATACGCTGGAGGATAGGGATATGCCTGAGCACCCACACGAAGGCCGACGTTAATTTGTTTCCCCCCGGGCCCGGCTCATATTGAGCATTGATGAACTTATCATGTATGAATTCCTGTATGCGCTGGATGACTCGCGCGGGCATCTCGCGGCGCTGTTGTACCTTCTTTAGCAGTACCGTGGTCACGTTTCCTTTTTTGAGTGCACCAGAGAGGATATTGGCGGCAGCTACTGCATCCTGTATGGCGAGGTTGATACCCACACCACCCGCCGGCGACATAGCATGCGCCGCATCGCCGATACATAGCAGGCCATCCGTATACCATCGTGACAGGTGGTTGATCTGTACCGTCAGCAGTTTGATATCATCCCAACTGTTTATAGCATCCACGTAGCCCCGGAGAAATGGCGCCAGGCTCAGCACATCTGCGCGAAAGGACTCCAGGCCGCGTGCGCGTATTTCTTCGTAAGCACCCTTGGCTATGATATAGCCGCATTGATAGTATTCATCGCGGTCTATGAGCACCATCGTCTTCCCTTCTTTGAAATATCCCAGCGTCTGTTCTTTGATCTCTTTGCCCTTGGGTATACGCAGCCACAGCACATCTATGGGCACGCCGCTCTCTATCACCTCCAGGCCGGCGAGCAGGCGTACCACAGAGTCACGGCCATCTGCACCTACAGTGAGCGGAGTATATATAGCCTGCTCCCCTCCGGGAGTTCTGGCCCTGACTCCTCTCACCTGAGCACCCTCATGGATCAGTCCGGTGACCTCAGCATTTTTATAAAGATGGAAGGAGGGGAATTTTTGGCCCGCTTCCGCGAGGAAAGACAGAAAATCCCACTGAGGCATCAGCGCGATATACTGGCAGTGTACCGGCAGGTGGCTGAAGTCCACCACCTTCACATGTTCACCGTTCAGCCGCACGTACAGTTCATACAGTGCCTGGTGCGGCACCCTCAGGAAAGCATCCAGGATGCCCAGTTCATACAGCACCTCCATCGTAGAGGGATGTATCGTATCCCCGCGAAAGTCCCGGAAAAAATCCGCATGTTTCTCCAGCACTACCACATCTACTCCAGCTCGTGCCAGCAGGTAGCCGAGCATGATTCCGGCAGGGCCCCCGCCCGCGATACAGCATTGTGTTTGAATATCTTCCGGCATACCGCAGGAGCTCGAAAAATCGTGCCGCATACTATTCCGGCCCCCTTTTTGTATTAGGATATTTGTTTTCAATATGGGGATTTGCTCCTGACGGATTTTGACCGGAAACCGTCTCCTCACAAAAAATAACTATAATTGTTTTTTAAGTAAGATGAATACTTATATTTTGCGCTCATTATCATTAGTTTTTAGTATCCAGGAAAGCGTTTATCATTTATTGAACCAATACCTTTGAGTGATCTTTTGATCGCCGATATTTTCGACAATATGTACTTATACCATAATATTTTGCTGATAGATGACGAGACGGACGATCTGACCGTTCTGGTGCATACCTTTAAGGGGCTGTCTCCTTCATTGACGTTCACCACAGCGGATAGTGCGCTATACGGCCTCGCCAAGCTCAGGTCACTGCCCGACCTCGACCTCATACTCGTAGATCTCAATATGCCCGGCATGGATGGATTCCAGTTTCTTGAGGCGCTTAGGTTTGAACCGCATTACAAAAATACTCCCTGTATCATGTGGACCTCTTCGGTCGATGATATTCATCGCAAAAGAGCGATGGAGCTGGGCGCAGCAGGCTTTTATATCAAGCCTACAGACACCATCCGCCTCAAAAAAATGCTCCACGATATACTCCTCACGGATTTCTCCAAACCGGCCTGATAGCCAATGTTTTGTTATGGTTTCTTTTTCTTTTGGCACGCTATATGCTTGTATATAGGTAGCTGTTTTTTGATTTTTCTCAAAGCTGATATAAATTATGCATCATGAGAACTCTGCTACTTACACTTTTTCTTTCTGGTTATTTTATGAGTGCATTCCCTACCGGCCTCTATAGTGCAGCGGCTGCAGGAGCATATATGCAGGAGTCACGTGTGACCATCTATCCCAATCCTGCCCAAGACATTATATATATCAAAGGCGGAGGAGCCTTTCGCATCGAGCTGATGAATATGATAGGAGAGGTCGTATTGAGCGAACAGATCACTGCGGGGACAGTTTCTATATCGGATGTGCGACCCGGTGTTTATATCGTGCGCATCTACGATACCGATGGTACGCTTATCTCTTCTTCCAAACTTACCAGGCAATAGTTTTTGTCTCATCGTTTTGGCACGAATTTTTTACTGTACCCATATTATTTCACCATATAAATTCCAGGCTATGTTAAAATGGTCATTCATATTCCTTATAGTTGCTATTGTGGCGGGCATATTTGGATTCACTGGTATAGAGGCCGGAGCTGCTTCTATAGCCAAGATATTATTCTTCATTTTTATTGCAGTATGGGTAGTTATGCTTGTTTTGGGCATCACTATCTTCAAGAAGGCCTGACACTCCGCTCCATCAGTATATTATAACACAAAGCCCTCTGATATTATCAGAAGGCTTTTTATGTGTTTTGCGGGTTGGTTAGGCCGGTTGGTGTGATCAGCGTACGCCCATATAGGCATACATACTGCCGACTATCAGCAGGGCTATGATGATCCCTACATATATCAGCAGCTGTTTCTCGTGTCCTGGATCTCGTAGTACCATGGGTGGTTTTATTTTACTCAAAAATACAACGTGCGGATAAAAAAGTAAAGCCCCCGGATGATTACAATATTATGCGTTTTTTGCAATGCATACATTTCCAGTTATTTGTATATATATCTGAAAATTTAAATTCTACCTTTCGCCACTATGCTGGGGTAGAGAGTTTGTTTTTTGGGGTAAATTATCGCCACTTTTTGTAGTCATTTTTGGAAAGCGATAATAACCTTGTAGCTTTATCAGGATTTTTTGTCTTTGAGACCATCCATACTAAACCCATACGCTTATGGCACGCAAACTACTCATCGCCGTATTACTCCTGTCGCTGATCGTAGAGCTGGGCCTCGCCGGGGGACTCTTCTTTGCCAGGGACCTGATGGGCAAAATGTTTGGCCTGGCGGTCAGTGGAGATACAGCACTTTTTCTCGCCTATATAGTCGGCTGGCTATGCCTGTTTGTATCGCTGGTCATCGGCCTCGCCCTATACCAGCTGGTCAATAATAACCCCAACTATGCCACTCTCTGCTACCTCATGGGGTATTTCTGGATCGCGATCGGCATCGCCATCTTCGTAGCTTTCCACAAACCAGACAACCTCATCATCGATACGCTGAAGGGCATGCTCATCGTCGGGCTCACCATGGTCCACCAGCGGGTGGCGCCCATCGGGAGAAGGAGGTAATTAATTAAGAGATGTTATTTCCGGTAGCGGATCCATTTGCTTCCACCTCAAAACCCTATCTTCACCTCCGTCAGATGAAACTAAAGTCCGTCATAAAAATTCTTTGCAGCCTGCTATTGCTACTCAGTACGCTGAGCAGCTATGCCGTCAGTACTGATCACCGCCATGGTGGTGGCGAGCATGTCCGGCAGGGTACTATGATAGATGCCGGCGGGGTCATCTCCACAGCCTTCTCTATACTGGAGGATGCTGTGATGCCGCAGTCTCTGTCTGCCCAGGTCAGCGCTCATCTGGTGCGCGGCATTTCTGATATATATCCTGATATATATTGCCGTGCCGGTCATCGTGCGGACCATCACTTCATTTATTTCCGCTGCGGGCAGCATGCAGTGCTTCCTGCTGCCACTCCGCTATTCATATCCATCCGGCGGCTACTCATATGATACCCTCCGCATACCTGCGGAGGATATAGTTCCACTATATACTATTCTATGTATGCCCACGGGGTGTATCATAGGCCATCGTCCTGGCACATCCTCCATTTTTCTGAGCTGCACCGCAGCATTTATTTCTTTATCACAAAATCAGATCATGGATCCATTATCTCAAAATATAGAAGCACACCCGGACGAGCGCTCCGGCTGTTTCAGGTCATTTCTCCTGATAGGGGGCTCTTTTGCTATACTTATCATTGTGCTTTTTGCATTGAAACTTTGGTTAGGGTTAAACTAAGAACTGCAAAAACATGATGACGTAAGGGGTATCGGAGGGCTTTTGCTTTGCCTTCCGTGCCCCTTACACTTTTTCCGGCACACACTGTGCAGGCTTTTTATTATTTACAAAACATCTTTTATGAATCCATTCATGCATCAGGTGATCGTGCAGACTGTGCTCCGGCACAAAAAGAAACCGGAAACACCATCTGCAGATTATTCTTCCTTCCGTATGGCCAAAGGTTTCCGCGAGCTGCGCATCCTCACCCGCCGCCTGCTCAAAGACATCATACTCATCTCACTCGGCATCGGCTGCGCCGCATTCGGCCTCGAGAGCTTCCTCCTGCCCAATCAGTTTATCGATGGCGGCGTGACAGGCATATCTCTCCTCGCAGCAGAGGTCACCCGCCTGCCCCTTTTCATACTCTTGCCCGTCATCAATATTCCTTTTGTCCTGCTCGCATATCATGTCATCAGCAGGCAGTTTGCCATTCGAACGGCGATAGCCATCACAGGGCTCGTAGTGTGTATCGCCTTCGTGCATTTCCCCGAGGTTACGCATGACCGGTTGCTGGTGGCCGTATTTGGTGGCTTCTTTCTCGGAGCAGGTATAGGCCTGTGCATGAGGGGCGGAGCGGTGATAGATGGCACAGAGGTGCTCGCTATATTTCTCAGTCGCAAATTCAGCCTGACCGTCGGCGACGTTATCATTGCAGTGAATGTCCTCATCTTTTCCATCGCCGCCTGGGTACTGTCAGTAGAGGCCGCGCTATACTCTATGATCACCTATCTGGTAGCCTCCAAAATGCTCGACTTCATCATCGAAGGCATAGAAGAATATATCGGAGTCACGATCATATCAGGTCAGAGCCAACAGATATCAGAGATGATCAAATCCCAGCTGGGCCGCGGCCTCACCGTATACCGCGGCAAACGCGGATATGGCCGCCACGGAGATACACGCGATGCAGACATCATCTACATCGTCATCACCCGCCTCGAGCTCCACCGCCTGCAAACAGAAATAGAGAAAATAGACGCCGATGCATTCGTCGTCATGAGCCCGGTCAAAGACACCAAAGGCGGTATGATCAAAAAACGCCCACTGGCGCAGTGATGATTGACAATTGATAGTTTACAATTGTCAATTGCAAATCAGTGTTTACCTCACCATAGTGAACCTCACCTGCCGTGAACTTTGCATTCCTTTCACCGTCAGTGTATAAACTCCGGCAGCTGCATCACGCATATCTATAGCCTGGGTATCGGATGTGATAGCTTTCTCTTCGATCACTTCGCCCAGCATGTCGGTGATGATGTAGTTACTGTTGTGACTGTTTGATGTTTGCAGGGTGAATGAGCCGGTGTTGGGATTTGGATAGAGGTGAATGTCGCTGATTCCGGTGATGTCATGTACTCCGTCGACTCCGAACGAGAGATGTAGCGTGATAGTACTATCACAGCCATTGACCGACGGGAGTGTATCATAATAAGTACCTGCGTTCCTAAGCGTATCTCCGCCAAAAATATAGAAGGCTGCATTGAATGCCGTAACATTGATCGTTTGGGAGGCAGATGGCTTCACCGTCAGCGTCAGATTGATGATACTATCACATCCGCCCACCACCTGAAACGTATCCGCATAGATCCCTGAAGCAGTCAGATGTTGTATATAGAATGTGAACGTATCTCCCGCGCACATCGCATGACTGATCGGTGTGGTTGTATTTACACATGCAGCTACTGTAGTAGTCACGGTGTTTGTCACCACCGCCGGATTATTATCAAAGTAGATATACGCCGTATTATTGATCGCAGTGCCATTCGTCAGGTTGGCATTTGCCTTTACACGATACTGTATCCACCCCTCACTCAGCGGCGGATTAGTGGCACTATCCACCAGATTGATATGTGGGAATGTAAACGTCATCGCATTATGGTCCAGCTGTATCACAGCATGATGACTCGACGCGAGGTATTGGAATGATGCTGCATCTATATACTGGCTGAGAGTGTCTTTGAGCACTACGAGATAGGCAGTATCGCTTCCTGTATTCTGGAAGTGGATGGTGTACGTGAGCCAGTCGGTAGCGCCGGGCTGTATGTTTTCAGGATACACATCCTTTAGATTTGGATCATATGAATTACGTATTTGGAAACATTGTGTTAGAGTATTATTGGCAGGTATAAGGTCGGGTATCGTAGGTGTGATTGTAATGGTAAGACAGGCTGTAGTACCCAATATAGCAGATGGATCTGTAAGTAAAATAATGTCAAGGTCACCTTCCTCCAGAATATTGAGATCAGCCAGATTATATGTCACTATATTGCCAGAAACAGAAGATGGAGTCAATGCCCCTGACGCAGGACCTATATAATGCAAAGCATTAGTCCACGTGGTTGTGACGGTGCCTGCAGTTCCTGCGCCGCAGTCTATATTATATCTCAAGCGTGCTACATTGCCAGCACTGATATGGACTCCGGTTTGAAAGCCAGGGCGAAAGCGTGGTGCCGGTAAATTATAAACTCCAAAATCAATCCCTGAGCATTGAGCACCAAAACTTTCATATTTTTTGACAGAGTCAGCGGCAGATATCACTACACTGCGCATCATAGATGACGGGCACACTATTGATAGCGGTAGGGCGGTTGTATCTATATCTACTGTATAGCTGCCGTATCCTGGTGTCTTAAATGAATAACCACCTGAATTGAAAGTATAAAACTGTTGTATTACGCTACCGGCTTGCTTTAGCTGCACTTTCATATTAGTGATCGATGCACCTGGGTGAATGCTATCAGATGTGCATGTAGCCGAGGTGTCAGAATGCACTGTGCCTGCTACATTGTAATAAAAGTCACAGCCTGAAGCGGCATCGCACAGTGGCATGGTAGCCGGATTTATATCATACTGGATTGCTGTCAGTAGGTTGGGGAGACAATGGATATTTGTCCCGGCTATGAAAAAGGAATATAACGGAGGACTATAAATTCGTGGCAGACATGTCAGGGATGGATTGGAATCGCAAGCAAACTCATTGAGTCGGATAGGGAGATCTGGCAAGGTAGTCAAACGATTGGATCCGCAGCCAAGAAGGGTAAGGCTGGCAGGTAATGATGGCAGGGCAGATAAATTATTTTTGCTGCATGTCAACAGGTGAAGGTGGGGAGGCAAGGCTGGCAGCGATGCTATTGAGTTATAGTCGCATTCCAGCTCTGTGAGTGGATCTGGCAGTGCTGGCAGTGCGGATAGTAAATTCTTTTGGCACCAAAATGTCTGAAGGGAATCGGATAATGCTGGCAGGACAGTGATATGATTGGAATGACAATACAGCGTTTGTAAAGGGACTGGCAATGCAGGTATGGTGCTGAGTGTATTGTAACTGCAATCGAGCCTATTTAAATAAGGTGGAAGAGCTGGTAATACGGAGATCGAATTAAAACTACAATCGAAGGTTCTCAGGGAATCTGGCAGTGCGGGTAAAACAGTCACATGATTGGAGGTTATACTCAAAAACGTCAATGCTGTAGGTAAAGAAGGTGTCGTAGTTAAGCTGGCATCCATGCAACTTAAGGATGTAAGGGATGCCGGGAGGGAAGGCAATGCAGTAACGGGATTGAAGCCACAGGCCAGCGTCTGCAAATGTGTCGGTAATGCCGGCAAACTAGTTAATTGATTAAACGTGCAATCCAACTCAAGCAATGAAGTACTAAGCTGTGATAAGTTGTTTAGGGAATCATGATTGCATGTAAGATATTTCAACGAGGACGGGAAAGAGGAAAGCGTGTGAAGGGGATTGTAACTGCAATCTAAAGTGATGAGTCCGGAAGACAAGGCTGGCAATGTTGTGAAATAATTGTGGCTTAGGATCAGGTATTTTACTGTAGATGATAATGTAGGAAGACCTGCGAGATGATTATTGGAGCAGTTGAGTGTTTGCAGGTGGGTGAAGTATTGTATCCCATCCAGATTTGAGATGCTATAAGACTCGCAATCTATACTCGATGCATTAATGACCAGAGGATCGGAAGCATTTAAAAAATATCCGCTCGTAGAGTTGCCGCTGATTGGGAAGCTGTGCCCATCCAACCAACTCGCAAAATTCTGATCTGGGATAGATACTACTTGCCCCCGCGCAGTCCCCATAGCGACACACAAACAAAGCACCAGCCATAAGCGGTAAAGTAAAGTAGTTTTCATAGCGGTAGATTATGCTCTAAATCTATCACTTTAAAAGCGGAACAGAAAAACTGTTTCGCTTTTTATATTAACCAGTATCAAGTATCTCGCATCCAGTATCTATCTCACCACCACAAACCTCACCTGATGCGAGCTTTGTATGCCTTTAACCGTCAGTGTATAGACTCCTGCAGCTGCCTCGCTCATATCTATCGCTTGTGAGTCTGAGGTGATGGCTTTATCCTCTATCATATTGCCCAGCATATCAGTGATGATGTATTCACTATTCCTGTTGTCTGATGTTTGCAAAGTAAATACACCGCTGTTTGGATTTGGATAGAGATGGATATATTTATCCATAGGACTCTCTATGACACCAGGGCACACGGTAAATAGAAATGTTTTGTTGATCGAAGCGGTACATCCATGCCTATCAGTATAGCTATAGCTGATTACGTATATTGTATCCCTGTATGGCGATATGTCCAATGAATCCTGTGATATAGGTCCACCGGCGAATATGCCCCCAGCAGGGGCAGCATTTGTCAAAAGCCAAAATGAAGGAGGGCCAACATCGCTGACGCAATAGAATGTGTCGGATTGTGTCCAGCTAACTACCGGTGCGGGCCGTACCGCCAGCGCCAATACGATCAGGCTATCGCAGCCGTGGACATTGAGCAGCGTATCCGTATAGGTGCCTGCTGCTGTGAGCGACCTTCCATAAAATAAGTAAGATGTTCCGCTGCATATCGTATCAGCGAGTCTCGTCGTATCAGATGCGCGTACCTCCAGCATCAGCATGATCACACTATCGCAGCCATGCATGTTTTGCAGTGTATCCATATACATACCCGACGCCGTCAGTGATTGCCCGTAGAAAGCATAGGATGCGCCGCTGCATATCGTATCCTCCAGCATCGTCATATCAGATGGCCGTACCGCGAGTATGATGCTGACGATGCTATCGCATCCATATACGCTCTGAAGTGTCGCGCTATACGGACCTGCCACCATCAGCGACTGTCCGTGGAATGCATACACATCACCATCGCAGATCGTATCATGCGTAGAAGGTGCTATATACTTCGGATGTACGGCAAGCGTGAGGCTGATGATACTGTCACAGCCACCGGCGCGTGGCATGGTATCATTGTAGATACCCTGTGCTGTGAGCTGCTGCCCGTAGAATGTAAAGGTATCTCCGGCACAGATAGATTGACTGAGTGAAATCGTCGTGTCGCTACATGTGACGAGAGTTACATTAGTCGTAGCCGTATTGGTCACTACCGCAGGGTTATTGTCAAAGTAGATAAAGGCGGTGTTATTGATCAGAGTGCCATCGGTGAGATTTGGATTTGCCTTCACCCTGTACTGTATCCATCCTTCACTGAGGGCGGGATTAGTCGCACTGTCTACGAGGTTGATATGCGGGAAGGTAAACGTCATTACATTATGGTCGAGTTGCACCACCGCATGATGGCTCGATGCGAGGTACTGGAAGGACGCTGCATCGACATACTGGCTGAGTGTGTCTTTCAGTACCACGAGATAGGCGGTGTCGCTGCCCGTATTCTGGAAGTGGATGGTGTAGGTGAGCCAGTCGGCGTTTGCAGGTAGAAGCCTCGATGGGTATACTTCTTTATAGTTAGGGTCCCATGAGTGTACTATAGTATAGCACTCCGTACGCGAGTCATTGGCAGGCTGTGCGTCAGCAGGAGCTACTGCGACAGTAGTAGTGATGCACAGTTGCGATCCTACTACCGCACCGGTATCTACTGTAAATATGAAGTCCAGGCTGCCCTCGTGTATAGAGTCGAGGTCGGTGACAATATAGGTCAGTGTGTGCCCGGATACAGACGTGGGAGTGAGTGCACCGGCGGCGGGCCCGCTGTACTGACCGGCATTGGTCCAGGTGGTCGTGATGATGCCTGATGTACCTGCGCCGCAGTCGGTACTGTATTGCAACAGGGAGATATTTCCCGCATTGATATGTACGTATGAGGAGAAGGTGGGACGGAGATGCGCGGATGCTATATCTATCACGCCAAAGTCTACCGATGAGCAGCGCATACCAAAGTTCTCATACATATGGACAGAGTCAATAGCGGTGAGCGATACCGTGCGTGCACCTGATCCGGGGCATATCACAGACAACGGAAGCGAGGTAGTATCTATACTGACAGTATATGTGCTCAGCGATGGTGTTTTGAATGAATAGCCACCCGAAGTAAATGTATAGAACTGCTGTACTACTGACCCGCCTTGTTTGAGCTGTACTTTCATCCCTGTGACGGGTACACCAGGATTGAGGCTATCATTAAGGCAGTTGGGAGAGTTGTCGTAGTGGATATTACCCGAAATATTATAGTAAAACTCGCAGCCACTCGTAGCATCGCAGAGAGGATAGTTGGCCAGTATAGTGTCGCACACATGGCTGCTGAAGCGATTGGGCAGGCAGGAGATATTTGTGCCTTTGATATTAAGAAGATTGAGCTGATTTCGCGTGATACGTGGCAGGCAGGACAGGGAGGGATTATTGCTACAGGTGAGCGATATGATAGACGCAGGCAGTGAGGGCAATACGCTTATCTGATTGTCATTGCAATACAGTTCCCTCAGGAATGGGTTCGCCGACGACAGTGTAGTGATCATGTTGTGGCTGCAGTCTAGTATGTAGGCATAGGGCGTTGTCAATGTGGTGAGGCGGTTATAGCTGCAGTTGAGGCTCGTGGCAGAGACGCCGGCCAGTGAGGTGATCATATTGTGGCTGCAGTCCAGCTGTTGCAGTGTGCCGGGCAGAGATGGCAGTGACGTGAGCTGGGCATTATTGCATATGAGATATATGAGGTTATATAGCCCGACGAGCGCAGGCAGGCTAGTGATAGGATTATGATCGCAGGACAGGTATTGCATGCCGGGGGGGACCGTAGGCAGTGTTGTGAGGTTGTTATAGCCGCATGAGAGGGAATAGAGGGGATCTGGCAGTGCCGAAAGCGTGCTGAGCCCGTTGTATCCGCACTCCAGGACTTGCAGCGAGTCAGGCAGTGTGCCGGGGAGTGAGCCCAGTGGGTTAAAGCTGCAGTAAAGCTCTGCTAGCTCATTGGGCATGGCGGGCAGGCTGGTGAGCTGGTTGCTGTTGCAGTTTAGTACCCGGATACTGGCCGGTAGTACTGGCACAGCAGTGAGAGAGTCATAAGAGCAGTTGAGTATGGTCAGTGTGGAGGGTAGGGACGGCAGGCTGTGAAGCGCTGGATTGTCCTGGCAGTATAGCTCTCTGAGGTCTGTCGGGAATGGTAGCATGCTGTGCAGGTTATTAAGGTTACAGCGAATGACCTGCAGGTATACGGGCCAAAATGAGGTATTGAAGGAGCTGATCTGATTAAATTCACAATTGAAAGAATCAAGGTAGTAGGGTAGATAAGGTATTGTGGTCAGGTAATTTTGGGAACAGTTGACATATTTCACATTGATAAAAGCCCCTATACCCTCCAGGTCATGTATATTGGAATAATGGCAGTCGATCATGGTTGCATTCCGTACAGAAGGGTCCGAACCGTTCAGTTGCCAGCCACTGACGCTGTTGCCCGTGAGGGCTGGGGCATAGCCATTATTGTATAGCCAGTTGCCAAAGTTGGTATCGGGTATCGCTACATATTGCGCCCGCGCAGTACTCATAGCGATACACAAAGTACAGATGAGCAGAATCCTGAATAGAGTGTAGTTTTTCATAATAACATATTTGTGTTTGAGTTCAAGTTGATATGTAAATGTCTTTTATAATATCGTAACAAGAAAATATTTATTTAGTCAAAAATATGAAAGCTGACGTTCAAGCAGAATCACTTCGTCGTTGAACTCCACATTAGTATGCATTCATCTGTTACCATCATGCCGACCCTTAGATACTTCATCGTGACACCAGGTTGAGTATCTTAAAAGGATTAAAAGGCCTTTCCGGTACTTTGAAAATCAGCGGATCAGGGATACAGGATCCGTGGATCTCCTGTATTCCCGACCGACCGACCGTTTTCAGTTTTTTTATCGCACTACTACAAACTTCACCTGCCGCGAACTTTGTGTTCCTTTCACTGTCAGTGTATAAACGCCAGCCGCTGCTTCATGCATGTCGATAGCTTGTGTATCCGATGTGATAGCTTTCTCCTCGATCATATTTCCGAGCATATCAGTGATGATGTAGCTACTGTTGTGGCTATTTGATATTTGCAGCGCGAAGGTGCCTGTGTTCGGATTTGGATACAGGTGGATGTCGTTCAGGTTGGCCACATCATTGATACCTTCGCAGACTGTTACAACCAAAATGGCACTCGTTACATTACTGCATCCATGCACATCCGTATATGTATAGTAGATCGTATCAAGGGCGGGAAATCCTGACAAATGTTGCATAGCGAAGTGGCCATTTAAAGTATCATTCTGAACACCCAGCCCTGAGAAAGTCCCACCAGATGGCGATCCCCCGGTCAGCGGTATCATATAGCGGGGGAAAGCTAATTCGCACCAGATAGCATTGCTATCAACGAAAGAACGATAATCCAGATAGTGAGTTGCTACCAGCGAATCCCATGAGAAGTTCACCACCGGCAAAGACCTCACTTGGAGATCTAGTACGATCAAACTATCGCAGCCATGCACATTGTGCATTGTATCCACATAGGTACCCGCGGCAGTGAGCGATCGTCCGTAGAAGGTGTATGATGCACCACTACAGATCGTATCTGCCATCCTCGTAGTATCTGATGCCCTGACCTCCAGCATTAGCATGATCACACTATCGCAGCCGTGGACATTGCTCAGCGTATCCAGATACATGCCTGTTGCAGTCAACGACTGACCGTAGAATGCATAAGACGATCCACTGCATATAGTGTCTTCTATCATCGTCATGTCCGATGGCCTTACGGCCAGCACTATACTGACCATACTGTCGCATCCATGTATGGTTTGCAGCGTAGCGTTATAAGTACCCGCAGATGTCAACGACTGACCGTGATAGGAGAGTGTGCCTCCATCACAGATCGTGTCGTACGTGGCCGGAGCTATATATTTGGGGTGTACCACGAGTGTCAGGCTGATGATGCTATCGCATCCACCCGCACGAGGAAAGGTATCATTGTAGGTACCCTGTGCAGTCAGCGCCTGCCCGTAGAACATGAATGTATCTCCTGAGCAGATGGACTGGCTGAGCGTACTAGTGGTGTCGCTGCAGGTGAGCAGAGTTACATTGGTCGTAGCGGTATTGGTCACGACGGCAGGGTTATTATCAAAATATATGTACGCAGTATTATTTATCGCAGTGCCATCAGTGAGGTTGCCATTTGCCTTTACACGATATTGTATCCATCCTTCACTGAGTGGTGGGTTCGTGGCACTATCCACGAGATTGATATGCGGGAATGTAAAAGTCATCGCATTATGGTCCAGCTGTATCACCGCATGATGGCTTGATGCCAGATATTGGAAAGAAGATGCATCAAGGTTTGAGCTAAGCGTATCACGCAGTATGACGAGATAAGCAGTGTCGTTTCCTGTATTCTGGAAATGAATGGTATAGGTCAGCCAGTCCGCAGCGCCCGGCTGTATGCGTTCCGGATACGCTTCTTTGTAGTTAGGATCCAGTGAGTTCGTGATCGTGAAACATTGTGTCAGCGTATTATTGCCCGGCACCGGATCTGATCCCGATGATGTGACCGTGGTGGTGATGCAAGTCGTAGATCCCAGCACTGCCGATGCGTCCACGGAGAACAAAATGTCCAGGCTGTGGCTCCCGAGTGTATTGAGGTCGGCAATATTATATGTCAGTGTATTGCCTGATACAGATGTAGGTGTGAGTGAACCCGGTGCAGGTCCGGTGTAGTGCACGCCGGAGTTGGTGTAGGTAGTGGTCACAGTGCCCGAGCTGCCGCTGCCGCAGGTGGCATGGTAGTTGAGCAGTGCGACATTGCCGGCCTCTATATGAGCAGTGAGCTGCTGTAGCGAAGCCCTGAAGGTCGGCGCTTCGATGTGCGCTACCGCAAAATCCGTCACCGAGCACTGCATCCCAAAGCTTTCATTTCTTTTGATCGAGTCGATAGCAGAAATGGTCACCGTACGCAGGTCAGACTGAGGGCAGGCCACCGTGATGGGCAAAGAAGTAGTATCGATATTCACTGTATAGGTGCCATAGGCTGGGGTCTTAAATGAATAACCACCGGAGCTAAATGTATAGAACTGCTGTATCACGCTACCGCCTTGTTTGAGCTGCACCTTTACATTGGTGATAGGCGCTCCGGGGTTGATGCTGTCAGATGTACAGTTGGCAGATACGTCATTGTGGATGCCGCCTGCTATATTGTAGTAGAAATCACAGCCCGATGCCGGTGTACACAGCGGCATCGTACCCGGATTGAGATCGAATGTCGTCGCGGAGAAACGGCTTGGCAAACAAGTAAGGGCGGTTGACCCGAATTTGAACTCAGTGAATTGCGTCTGTGTGATACGCGGCAGGCAGCTGAGGTGACGGTTCAGGTATAGTGTGAAAGTGGTCAGGTAAGAAGGGATATTGACAAAAGACCTGATATCATTGTCATCACACTTCAGTAAGTACATAGTGTTTGGCAATAGCGGCATGGAGGTTATTAGATTTCCGCTGCAGATCAGACTACCCATCGCACGCGGCATCGCCGGCAGAGAGGTCAGTTGATTATAACTGCAGTTGATTGAGCTTATTGTATCGGGCAATGCCGGCAGTGTCGATAGAAGATTGGAGTGGCAGTCAAGGCGGTACATAGTGCGTGGCAGTGCAGGCATGACCGTTATTGAGTTTTGATTGCAGTCCAGGTCTTGCAGCGTAGCTGGCAGGGCCGGCAGGCTTGTCAGCTGGTTTTGGTTGCATCCCAATGTGCTCAGGTTGGGGGGTAGTGTAGGGAGTACAGTCAGAAGATTCAAATTGACTTCCATGTTTGTGATAGATGACGGGAGCGCAGGGAGGCTGGTCAGGCCGCAAGCCTGCATCCAGAAATCGGTGAGCCCTGCCGGCAGCACGGGTAATGTTGTGATCGGGTTGTAGTCACAATAGAGCCTGCGCAGGCTCGCCGGCAATGTGGTCAATTGGCTTATCTGGTTACCGCTGCAGGTCAGGATCTGTAGTGTACTGGGCAGTCCCGGCAGGTACGTTGTGTGATTATTACTACAGGTGTAGTCTACCAGACTGGTTGGCAGGTTTATTATATTATCATACAGGTCATTGTCATTTACATACAGGTACATTAGGTTATTGGGTAGTGAGAAGGGCAGTGACTGCACATGTGAGTTGCTGCAGTCCAGGGTCAGCAGGTACATCGGCAGGTCATTTATATAGGGTATGTTATTGTACCGGCAGCTGATATGAGCTGTGTTGGTCAGGTACTCTATCCCTGTCAGGTCAGTGATGCCCAGATTGTCCATATTGAGGTCAGGTACATATTGCTGGCCGGCGCAGGTGGGATCTATTTGCCATCCGCTGCCGCTGCTGCCGGTCATGCAGCTGGCATAGCCGTTATTATAGAGATAGGTGCCGAAGTTCGCATCGGGTATCGGCATATACTGCGCACGGGCTACAGAGAGCGTACAGCAGAAACAACAAAAAAGAAGAATGCGACGAAGGGTAAGTAGTGTTTTCATATTTCGTGGGGTTATTGTCTTAAATGTATAAATAATTTTTAACAAAAAATATGTGATCCGGCTGTAAGCTATGTACAAACTCATCAAATGGCAATACAAAACGAATAAGTGATAGGGAATAGGCAATAAGTGATGGCTCGTGAGGAATAACTGCACAAATGGCCCTGATTTTTGCCCGATTCGTATCACAGAGGGCAAAAATCAAGGTGCTTTTTTGTAGCCCCGACTATGCAATATGCTGAGTTGACGTCATCTATCAAACATCGGGCCCTTTTTTCAGCTTTAGCCTGTGAGCTACCCTGCCGGATCTTATACGAAGCTGCACTCCGGCGGAGATAAGGCCGTCAGCAGGAGCAAAAAGTACTCTCTGGGTACGAGCCGTTTCCGGTTTTTATTTGGCGGAGCCTATCGGGAAAATCCGTAAAAAGTAGTAGCAGTGGTCAGCGGAATGGTATTCACCGTATCGGTATTGCTGATATTGAGTGTGTGGGTGCTCAGCGTATTGATAGTGTAGTACATCCCGGTAGTAGATCCCGAGTCTATTATGCTCAGCAAATGTAAGTGTAGAATATCCGACCGGGATACCTGCTGTAGTATCCAGCGTCGTATTGCCATTGACCTGATTGAGGTTCCGGCGGCTGGTCCAGTTCCAGGTGCCAGTGATAGATGAATTGTTGCTAGTCGAGGCATTATTGCCACATCCGCCCAGATAGATAATACAGGTGAGGAGCAGGAGCGCAGGCAGTAGATATTTACCTTTCATGATCGAGTTATTTTTGATGTAAAACTATCCTCAAGGATAATGAAAAATGAAGGAAGGGAAAAGTCTGTCGCTGCTGTTTTTGGGATAGTGGCTGATCTTTAGGAGATTTGATTATTGATCTGTCTGATCCGTGTCATCTGTGTGCTTTCATTAGGCCGTTTTCCGTATCATTGCTGTAAACCAATCGCTCATGAAAAAGCTTTTGCACACGGTGATCACAATGCTATGCCTTGGCCATCTCATGGCCCAGGATAGTACCCTGGATATCCATGTGCGCAAGCCGGAGACCAAAACTGAGCCGGAGGAGTCGATGCCGCAATACAAAGGAGGGGAGCCCGCGCTTTTCAGGTTTATAGAGGCCAACTTCGTCCGTCCGCGCGATGCGCAGGATATACAGATACAGGGCAGGATAGTGGTGGGTATGCAGATCACAGCGGCAGGTGTGGTAGACAGCGTATATATACTGGAGAAACTCTGGCCCACTATAGATGCAGCCTGCATACGCGCCATATGGCGGACGCAGGGCAACTGGCTCCCCGGCAAGACTGGCAGCAAGACCGCAAAATTCAAATACAAAATACCCGTCAAAACTCTCATCGCCGGCGGGGACAGCGGCATAGCTCTCAATAACCTCAATAGCCGGGACGGTGAAGAGAGCACGGCATATTATGACTGTGAAGCGGGCAGGTATGCAGCAGCGCTTCCTCGTTTGCGCGAAGTATGTGCGAAAGACCCCGTCAATAATTTCGCCGCGCACAATCTTGGGCTTTGCCTCTTCCGCACTGGCGATCTCGCAGGGGCCTGCACTATATGGCGGCGGCTACGCAGCCAGGATTGGCATACAGCTGACTATCTGCTGTTGCGATTTTGCGACGGCGTGAAGTAGCGCAAATTATTATTTTAGCGCTCACTAAAACAGCTCATGAAAACGATACTCACTTGCTTTATCATTATGACCGGCATAGCTACCGCTCATGCACAGGCTCCTCCTGCACCTGATATGTCTAAGTTCGCACCAGTCGTCGACGAACATGGTGACACGATCTTCAAAATAGTGGACGTGATGCCCGTTTTCGAGGGAGGTGAGACTGCTCTGATGAAGTTCGTACAGACCCATATCTTTTACCCGGAGGATGCGCGCACTATGAATATACAGGGAAGGCTCATGGTCAGCTTTGTCACTGACACTGCCGATGGAGTAGAAAATATCACCATGAAGCAGAAAGTATGGCCATCTATGGATGAGGAGGCGATAAGGGTAGTGCGACTCACACAGGGCAAATGGACACCGGGCGTGCGAGGAGGGAGAAAAGTGCGGGTATTTTTTATGCTGCCCATTGTGATGAAAACGGGTGAAGGGGATTTCTCTCCGATTCTCAACCCTGCTATGAGTGCGGCTGAGAAGAAAGCTATTAAAGCCATTGAAGCTGATAAATTTGAGGTTGCGCTGAAGTTATACCGCGATCTGTGCCAGCAGGAGCCGGGCAATAACTTCGCCGCGCACAATCTCGGCCTTTGCCTGTACAAGACCGGGGATACAGAAGCTGCACTGGACATTTGGAAAAAACTCCGTGACAAAGATTGGCATACTGCTGACGACCTCATACGCAAAGCAGGAAAGCGGTAGTCAGATTTAACATCTGTCATAATCATCTCTATCTCTAGACATTCTCTTGTTTCTGTGTGGTGAAAGGATTCCCTGCTGAGCGAATGGCACAAATTTCGATGCCTCTTTATCACAAAATCGAATGCCATGAAAGGTTTTATCCGTCTCACCAATGTCTACCAGAATGCACCTGTCCTGGTCAATGTCAATAATATCTGTTACTTCTACCGGCAGGATGTCGGCACCAAGCATACGGTGATCAGTACGACCAGTTCGCAGCATTGTCTCGCCGTGCAGGAGGATTTTGATCAGGTAGTCGAGATGATAGAGAAAGCGCAGGCAGAGAAGCAGTCGTAGCCGGTTGTCTATTCATTTCTCTGTACGCTCTCTTGTATTTCTATTATCCTCTGCGGCCTCTGTGACACTTGTATTCATTTCGCTGATTGCAGGATTAATATTTACTTTAGTCCATGTATAAATCGCAGAAGGAGTGAAAGAGCCTCTACCATTTTTTAGCAGGAAGGTGATCGATACGACTATCCGGCTGAGGCTATCTCTTCGCATGCTGATAGGCTTATTGCTCTGCGCATATGTCGGCGGTGAGTGGTATTGGGGTTGGCATCTCGGCCTGCCATATATCAAGTGGCATACGCACCTGATGCCATATGTCATTATTGCATTCACCGGTTCGGTCATGTATGACGCATGGCGTACGCATCATTCATCGCGCTTCGCGCAAAACCTCTTCCTGGCATTTATCGCCGTTGTTATTTCGCTCTTCTCGGCAGAGGCGGTGCTGATGATCACCGGCACTACCAAGACTCAGAGCGAGCGCGCCTATGGCTATTATATCAGTCCCTACTCCACGGCAGAGAATAGTTACTACCATGTGTGGCCCCCACGCCATATACACCGTGTGGCCAAGGTAGAATATGCTTACTGGCGCTCTAGCAACTCCCTTGGCTTCTCTGACAGGGAGTGGCCGGTATCCAAAAAAGCGGGAGAGAAGCGGATACTCGCACTCGGCGATTCCTTTACGGAGGGCGATGGGGCGCCCGGCGACTCCGGCTATGTCGCGCAGATGAGGCAGATGCTCATGGCATCGGCGGATTCCATTACGGTAATGAACGTCGGCTCCTGCGGCAGTGATCCTTTTCACAATTATGTCAATGTCCGTGACCGTCTGCTTACTTTCAAGCCGGACATTATCATCCAATCACTCGGCTCCAACGATATGGACCCTGACCTTCTCCTCAGGGGCGGCATGGAACGTTTCAAAAAGGATGGTTCGCAAAAATATAAGCCCGCTCCCCGGTGGGAACCGCTCTATGAGGTCAGTTATATCGGCCGGTTGTTTTTCCGCGCAGCGGGATACAATGAGCTGCTGCGCGATCACGGCATCACTCCTGCAGAGCGGGAGAAGATGGACCATGACATGGAGGTACTATTTGATCAATATGCTACACTGTGCAAGGCGAACGGGATACAACTCTGCGTCGCGCTACATCCGGAGATCAATGAACTGAAGGAAGGTAAATATAACTATGATCTCTCTCCGCTGCTACAGCATCTCGCTGCGGACAGCACCATACGTATCATCGATCTGCTGCCATCCTATCGCTCATATATCGGTCAGCAGCATGGCCAACCGGCAGACTACTACTGGCGCCTGGATGAGCATCATAATGTGCGCGGCTATAAAATGATGGCAATCACCACGATGCGCGGCATCATGCCATTGGTCGCAGATACTGCGAACCTTGCCGGCAAATAAGTTTCACGATTTATATCATTCTCGCCACTGACAAAAGTCAGTGTTTTCTGTTTGCCCCCTGCGTTCCTTTGTCGTAAAATAAATTATATGAAACTACTCATCGTATACGGCACCACGGAGGGACAGACCAGGAAGATAGCTGAGTTTCTCAAGAGCGAGGCGCAGAAAACAGGTACGGAAGCAACGCTCTGTGATGCTACCACAGAGCAGGCCGATCCGGATCACTATGACGCTGTGATCCTGGCATCCTCTATACACATGGGCAGGTACCAGGCATCCATATCACACTATATCAGGAACTATGTAGATGTGCTGAATAATAAGCCGTCAGCATTTCTGTCAATAAGCCTGACAGCCGCAGGCAACGACCCCGACTCATGGATGGAGCTGATGGATATTACCAATAAATTTCTCTCGTGGTCAGGATGGAAACCATCGATGGTGGAGCAGGTGGCCGGAGCCCTGCGTTTTGTACGCTATGATTTTTTCAAGGCATTTATCATGCGGCAAATAGCAAAGAAGGCAGGAGAGCATGTGAGCGGGAAGGAAGACAAAGAGTATACTGATTGGACCAAACTCAGTGTGTTTATCACAGACTTTCTGAAGCATGCAGGTGTCACCTCATCGAGGCTCTCTGACGAAATATTAGGATAAGGAAGAATGAGGCATATATACATTTATTCGGGGGTGAAGCCTGTAGATACTGGCAGGTATAAGGTGCCGGACTTCGTTCATGGCCGATTGATAGGCGGCTCATACATCATCATCGGCAAATGGCGCAAGCGGATACAGCTGCGCATCATACGCGATAAACCGGTGAACTACGTAACACAGAAAATGGCAGGGCGGGACAAAATGATGACGCTCATGGTCGGGTCATGATCCCATATCGTTATTGTTTGGAGAAGATCAGCTTGCCGCCTTTGGCTGCGGAAAAATTGACCAAAGCCATCGTGTGGGCATCAGGCATCTGGATCTCTACTATTTCTTTTTTGTCTTCTGCCATATCCATGGTCAGTTTGCCGTCAGCTACGCTGTAGTGCATTGTTTCTGTTTCTGTTTTCTTTTTGCCATCCATGGTGATACCTATTGTAGCGTGCAGGGAGTCATTAGCCTTAAATTCAAACCTGACATCACCCACCATACCGTAGATCATCTTGCCCATTTCTTTCATCAGGGTGCTGTCTTCGTGGCTCATTTTCTTCTTGTCTGCAGACAGAAAGAATTGCGTGATACTCGCTTCGCTGGAGATGGAGAAGGTTTTGCCGTCAGCCTCCATAGCAGTCGCTCTCCATTTTCCGATGATCTTGCTCTTCGTCACTGCCTGTGCTGAGGCTGCGGATGCGGATGCGATGAGCAAGAAGATAAGAATGGCTAGTATATTTTTCACTTGTTTTATTTAGTACAAAGATAGTGTAATATAAGGGTGGTGAATAAGGCTATTGCTTTTTAAATACCAGGCTATTGCCGCCAGCCGGGCCGAAGTTGACAAAGATCAATGTACGTGGATCGGGCATTGAGAGGGCGATCTTGTCCGGTTTGGCGCTGTCTGCATTCATGAGCAGGTTATTTCCCGCCAGCCCATACACTACGTCGTCCTCTTCATTTTCCATTTCACCTTTGCCATTTACATTCGGAGTGGATACATGGACGATACTATCATTTCTGAAATCAAACATGATCCCATTATAGAGTTCATAGAGGAGCCGGGCGCTTTTTTTCATCTGCGCGCTATCACCCTTTGCGGCGGTCTGCGGAGAGAGCGTGCGCAGGATACTTCTTAGCATCGGTTCGTCTGCTATGGAATACCGCCTGCCGTTTGATTCTATGGCTATAGGTTTCCATTTGCCCTTGAGTTTAGCTTTGGTCACGGTCTGTGCCATCGAGCTGCCGATAAAAAGAAGCATAACAAATAAAAAGAAAGATGCTTTCATGAGCGTATTTATGTAAGGATCAAATATAACAAAATGCCTGCGGAAGCCCGGCCCTGCAATGGCTATCGCGGTCTTATCCAGGTATATCTATTGGGCGATTCGATATCGCGGGGTCATCAGTGATAAAAGTGATGAAGGAATAGGCTTTCATCATCACTGTTCTTGTACAACATTGCTAGTGTTATTGTCCCTCCAAATACGTGAATGATGTAACTATTAGGTGTAATAGTGTAACACTTTGGATTTTAATAGATTGTACCTTTCCATCGGGAAAATTATTTCCTGTTTAAACTATACCATGTTTCATATAAATAGACTTATTACTTTTCTTTTTGCCTTTTTAGCTTTCATCATTTCCGGGTTCTCGCAGGCACCTTCATTAGGCACTGCCGCTTCATTTGTATTATTTTCTACCAATGGAGCAGTGTCCAATGTCGGCATCACGCATCTCACCGGCAATGTAGGCACCAATAATGGATCCAACACAGGTTTTGGTAATGTGAATGGTGTCATGCACAGTGCTGACGGTGCCACGGCTCAGTGCGCAGCAGACCTGCTCACTGCCTATCATCAGCTGAATACAGCCACTGCCACGCACTTTCCCGCTCCGCTGCTGGGCAATGGGCAGACCCTGCCCGCGGGTGTGTACTCTATAGGCAGTGCTGCGACGCTGAATGGCAACCTGCTGCTGGATGCACAGAATAATGCCAGTGCAGTTTTTATCATCAAGATACAAGGTTCCTTCTCTACAGGCGCCGGGGCTAAAGTGAAACTCGTCAATGGTGCTCGCGCCTGCAATGTATACTGGAAGGTAGAAGGCCTCGTGGATATGGCCACGGGCACAAACATGAAAGGCACCCTCATCGTAAACAATGCCGCGATCAGTATGCATACCGGTGATACGCTGGAAGGCAGGGCGCTCACTACGACAGGTGCTGTGACTGTCGACGGCATTCTCGGATATACACCGATAGGCTGCGGTAGCCCTATACTGACCGGGCCATCCGCACCGGCACTCGCCTCATCAGAATGCTACGCTATATTTTCTGCCAATGGTGCTGTGACCAACTCCGGCATCACTCATGTCACCGGCGATGTAGGTACCAATGTCGGCCTGACCACAGGCTATGATACACTACTCGTCAATGGCAAGGTGCATCCGATACCTGATGCATCTACCGCACAGTGCGCAGCAGACCTGCATACGGTCTATACCTATCTCAATACTATGCCCTACGATATCCAGCTACTATATCCTGCGCAGTTTGGCGGTGAGCTGGTACTGACACCACATACTTACCTGCTCAATGCTGCCACCGTGCTGACCGGCACGGTGTACCTCGATGCTCAGGGCAATGCCGGTGCAGTATTTGTGATCAAGATCAATGGTGCAATGTCTACGGGTACATATGCGCATGTGGTACTGATGAATAGTGCACAAGCGAAGAATGTTTTCTGGAAGATAGAAGGCGCTGTAAGCATAAACAACTATTCTACTTTCTGCGGCACGATCGTCTGCAACAATGGCGCCCTGAATGCACTTAATACAGGTGTGTCTATAGATGGGAGGGCATTTACTACCGGTGGCCAGGTGACGACCAGTGCCATCACGGATATCATGCCTCCCGGCTGCACGTCCGGTGCGCCGAGTATCGGTACGCAACCTAATAGCCAGTCGGCCTGCCTGGGCAGCGCGGCGAGTTTCTCCGCTGTGGCGCATGGCTCCGGCCTCACCTATCAGTGGAGGCGGGGAAATGTAAATATCACCAATGGCTCACATATCTCAGGAGCCACTGCCGCGATACTGACCATCGATCCTGTGGCGGCATCTGATGCAGCTTCCGATTATAATGTGATCGTAAGCGGTTCTTCCGGTCCCAAAGATACCTCCGCATACGTTTCTCTGATAGTACGAACTGCACCCGCTATCACCACTCCTCCTGCGAGCCAGATGGTATGTACAGGCGGTGCAGCGACTTTCTCAGTGAGCGCATCAGGCACGCAGCCTACCTATCAGTGGAGAAAAGGAAATGTAAACCTCGTCAATGCAGTAAATGTATCCGGGGCTAATACACCTACACTGATCATAGACCCGGCGACAGCGCTGGATGCAGCGACTGACTATAATGTGGTAGTCACAGGCACATGTGCACCCGCCGCCACATCGGGCAATGCGGCACTCACTATATGTCCTACAGGTATCGCCACGATGGCCGGGAACGATCAAGCGGTGACCATATACCCAAATCCTTTTGGCGCGGTATTCACGATCAGTCTCAATGATGTATCTGCCATAGGTAAATATGAGATGAAGCTATACAATATACTCGGCGCAGAAGTGATGACCATCAGCATCACAAAGCAGCTGACCACAGTGGATGCTACTGACCTCGCAGCAGGGATCTATATATACAAGGTCAGCAGTAACAAAAAGGATATTCAGACGGGCAGGCTGGTGACGCAGAAATAACTGTGGCCTGACTCAAAAACACACACAAGGGAAAGAATACTAAAACTAACTTAACCTGACTATATGCAGAAGAAAATCATAATGATCATAGATGACAATCCTCATGATAATTTCTTTACGAAAAGGGTGATCAAACAGAATGATGCGGACGATATTATCATTACTATGGAGTCGGCGGTATTGGCACTGGAATATTTAGAGGCAGGTACAGTTCCCAAACCCGATCTTATATTCCTGGACATATATATGCCTGTGATGGATGGTTGGGAGTTTCTCGACCGATACTGCAAACTGGATGCGGATTTGCGAATTGGATTAATGATCGTCATGCTCGCCACGTCCGGAGATCCTGCCCACGTACAGCGGGCTAAAACCTGGGATTGCATTTCGGAGTACATCATGAAACCTCTGACAATAGAAAAAATGGAAGGGCTTTCTGATAAATATTTTGTTGCGTCCCGGGAGGTATTATAAATGCCTGTTTCGCGCTATTGGTGATGATGTGACGCTTTGTGCTACTTGCTTACATAGATACCATCTTTGAGATTATGCATGTCGCGGCCATTCTGCCGTCCTGTCAATACTTGTACATGAAGAAGAAACTCATAATGATCATAGATGATAATCCTGATGACAATTTCTTTACGGAGAAAGTGATCCAACAGAATGATCCCGGGGATATTGTCATTATCATGGAGGATGCAGCAAAGGCCCTGCAATATTTGCTGACAAAGGCAGACCCAAAGCCTGACCTGATATTCCTGGATATATATATGCCCAGTATGGATGGTTGGGAGTTTCTCGATGCATATTGCCTGCTTGACACGACCATACGCAGCGGGATAATGATCGTCATGCTGGCCACCTCAGGCGACCCTGCTCACATCGGGAGAGCGAATAGCTGGGATTGCATATCAGAGTATATCACCAAGCCATTGACGAAGGAAGCAATGAAAAATATTTCCCGTAAATACTTTAATACTCAGGACGTGGCCTGATTGTTGCCTTTACTTTATATATTAGATTTGATGGGTACAACGTATTTGTTGTAATGAATTCGTTGATTTTAAATGATATACGTTTAACAAATTAAACTTACGCATATTGCACATGAGGCCCTTCGATCTGAAGGGATGTCCTCGTCACAGGGACCTATTTACCCACCTGATCTTTAGTATAGATTAATTTATTGTTGTCATCATGGACAAAAAAAAATCGGACGAGCTATTAATAGCTACCAGGGAGCTGGCTTTTCAATATGAAGAGAAAGCAAAACGCGCGGGTGAATTGCTCATTGCTAATGAAGAATTTCAAAAGCAGGGGGAGGCGCTGAGGAAATCCCATGAGCTTTTCCTTACACTATTTGAATATAATCATGCGGGCATTTCTGTCAGCAGGATCAGCGATGGCGTTTTGCTCAATGTGAATGATGCTTTCGTCAGGTTATTTGGTTTTGCTGACAAAGAAGATATCGTAGGCCGGGCCAGCCGTGATGTGATCCAGCACCTGGATGTCCGTCAGATGGAGCGTGCCTTTCTCGATATGAAGAAAAACGGACCGGGGAAAGAATTTGAAATGAACGTGCGGACACAGGGCGCCGAGCTCTGGGTCTCTATATCCCTCATGGAGGTGGAGATAGAGGATATCCCTTGTTGTTTATCGGCTTTCATAGACATCACCAGGCGCAAAAAAGTGGAAGACGAGCTAAAAGCAACAAACCAAAAGATGCTCCTCCAAAATGAGGAGAAAGAAAAGCGTACTGCCGAACGGCTCATAGCGATCAGGGAACTCAGTTTTCAAAATGCGGAAAAGGAAAAACGGGCCGAGGAGCGTATCATAGCAAGGAGGGAGCTGACCTTTCAAAATGAAGAGAAAGAAAAACGGGCTGCTGAGCTGGTCATTGCCAATAGGGAACTTATCTTTCAAAACACAGAGAAAGAAAAACGGGCAGCGGAGCTGATCATAGCCAATAGGGAACTTGCTTTTCAAAACGAGGAAAAGGAGAAACGTGCGGCTGAGCTTATCATTGCCAACAGGGAACTCGTTTTCCAAAGCGAGGAGAAAGGGAAACGTGCAGCCGAGCTGATCATAGCCAATAGAGAATTGATCTTTCAGAATGAAGAGAAAGAAAAGCGTGCGGCGGAATTGACCATTGCCAATCGGGAACTTGCCTTCCAAAATGAGGACAAAGAGAAACGTGCGGCTGAGCTGATCATAGCCAATAGGGAATTGATCTTTCAAAATGAGGAGAAAGAAAAGCGCGCAGATGAGCTGGTGATCGCAAACAGGGAGCTGGCATTCCAGAATGAAGAGAAAGAAAAACGCGCCGCCGAGCTTATCATTGCAAACCGGGAATTAGCCTTCCAAAGTGAAGAGAAGGGAAAACGCGCCGCCGAGCTGATCATTGCCAACAGGGAACTGGCATTCCAAAGCGAAGAAAAAGGTAAACGGGCGAATGAACTGATCATCGCCAATAGGGAGCTCAGCTACCAAAATGAAGAGAAGGAAAAGCGCGCACATGAGCTGATCATCGCCAATGTAGAGCTGGAGCAATTTGCCTATGTGGCCTCGCATGACCTGCAGGAGCCACTGCGTACGGTTTCCAACTATATGAAAGTTTTTGAGGAAGATTACCTGAATATATTTGACGATAATGCGCGCAAATACCTCAAAGCGGTAAATGAATCAGTAGAAAGGATGAGCCTGCTTATCAAATCATTGTTGGATTTTTCGCGGTTGGGCAGCAACAAGCAAGTGATCTCTGTGGACTGCGGCCATATGGTCTCCAATGTGATAGCAGATCTCAATAAGATGATAAAAACATCAGGAGCGGTCATCGAGATAGGAGAATTGCCTATACTGAATGTCTACAAAACGCAGATCCGGCAGGTGTTCCAGAATCTTATTACCAATGCGATCAAATTTCAGAAGGAGGGGGTCCAGCCCAGGATACAGATACTGGCAGAGCAAGCGGATGGGGCATGGAAATTCTCCGTCAGCGACAATGGCATTGGGATATCTTCCGATCATTTCGAAAAAGTCTTTGATATTTTCCAGCGTTTGCGTACTGACCGGACGTATGAGGGAAACGGTATCGGACTTGCCAACTGTAAAAAGATAATACAACTGCATCAGGGAGAGATATGGATCGAGTCCGTACTCGGCCATGGGACTACTTTTTATTTCACCATATCAAATATGACACCATGAACAAGAAATTGAAATGCATCCTGCTGATCGATGACAATCCTCATGACAATTTTTTTCATGAGCGGGCGATCAAGGCATACGATGAGACGGAGATCGTGGTCACCAAAGACTCAGGAGCGGAGGCGCTGGAATATTTAAAAGCAAAGACAGGCCCGCATTCCGACCTGATCTTTCTGGATATAAATATGCCGGCTATGAATGGCTGGGAATTTCTGCAACAATATAGCCAACTTGACAAAACCGTGCGTGAGCAAACAATAATAATCATGCTCACTACATCAGCCAACCCCTCTGATATTGAGAAAGGGCAGAAAAATGCTTTCGTATCAGACTATATCACCAAGCCCCTGACCAAAGAAAAAATGCAACTGATCGCAGATAAATATTTCGGGGAATGAATACGGTCCACCGGATCGCAGACTAATAGGATACTATGAACAAAAAACCGAGATGCATTATGCTGGTGGATGACAATCCGCATGACAATTTCTTTCATGAGAGAGCGATCAAGGCAAACGATGCCGGTGATATTGTTTTGACCAAAGAATCAGCTGCCGATGCCCTGGAGTGTCTGAGATCTGATACGGATCCTCATTCCGACCTGATCTTTCTGGATATCAATATGCCGGGTATGAATGGTTGGGAGTTTCTCCGGGCATATAGTGAACTGGACAAGACAGTACAAGAGCAGAATATAATTATCATGCTCACCACCTCCGAGCATCCTGAAGATCTGAAGAAAACAGATAAGTGGAACTTTGTATCAGACTATATCACCAAGCCCCTGACCAAAGAAAAGATGAAAGCTATCGCTGATAAATATTTCAGGGAATAAATTTCTTCTTCTACCCTATACCGGAATGTTACCTTGTTGCGCTTTAACAACGCAGCCCATCATCATCGCTACTCTATCACAAATATATAGCGGCTGAATACATCAGCCTTCAGCTTTTCATTGTAGCGCTCCAACTTCTCGCTGGCGATGGCCTGGCGGCAGAGTTCGCGGACCTCGTCGAGGGGTTTCACCTTTGGTTCGTCTTTACGATAGGGGAGGATGAGGTGCATTGGTGCGTCTGGCCATTCGCGTACGGGGGTGCTTACAGTATGCAGCGGAGTATTTTTGATCACTGTGTAGAGGTCATTGCTTGGGTCAAAGCTATGCTCTCCTTCGTTGGTAATGACATAGCGGCCTTCGCCTTTTATTTTGAGGTCGGCTTGTTTAGTATCAGCGCTGAGCATTTCTTTTTTGACCTGTGCGATGGTAGCCGCTGACGAGTCTATGAGTTCTGCTTTGAGGTATGCGCATAGGCCGTACTTTGCGTAGAGGTTCTGATGCGATGCATAGTATGCTTGGATCTCTGCTTCGGGTACCTGATTTAGTTTTTCTTTTTCAGCCTTCTCGTATTTCTCTGCCAGTTTTGAGTCGTAGGTGTTGCTTAGTATCCGGTCCAGTATGAGGCTATCCTGCACAGACATTTTTTTGAGTAGCCGGGCCTTCATCTCCGGTGTGCTCACATATGTCCTGAGCAGGACTATGAATGCATCGGGCTGCTGTGAGAAATGGAAGTGCGGGTTCACACCCTGCACTTCGGTCAGGAAATCCTTGTTTATTGTGTCAGTGCCTATAGCGCCGTATATGACAGAAATATCTTTGCCTGTGATAGACTGTACTGCATCGATATCCAGCCTCAGCGGTATCAGGCTGTCTGCCTGGTGCGCGATAGCTGTATATCGCAGCTCCGTTTTTTCTTTTTTTATGGCGGCCCTTAGTTCGCTTTGCACATTTTCTATCGGTATAGCTGTCTCGGGTATATAGTTGAGGACCATGTAGCAGGCCATATTGCTACCGCTTTTGCCACATACGATAGCGTCCTTCTGACTGTGGGATAGCAGGGGGTACAGAGGTGTTTGCGGACTGATCGTCACATCCTGCTCCATATTGATGGACCATTTTTCATTCGCGCCTTTTTTGAAACTGCCCTTGTCCGCTCCGCCGGATGCGAGAGCTCTCATCTCCTGTTTGAGTGAATTGGTATCGCTTTCATGCCCCGGGTTCAGCACGCCTTGTATGAAAGTAGCCACTGCGTATTTTTTATAGTCCCGTGTATGCGTGTCATAGTATTTGCGGATATCAGCATCGGTGATGCCGTCAGCCACTTCATGCACCAGGGCGCTGTCATAGAGTTCTGCTTTATACTTTATCGCCTTCCACTTGTTTATCCTGCGGATATAGGCAGAGTCTGCTACCGTGAGTTTGAATCCCGCTGCCTGCGCCTGCCCGCTCAGGTAGTAAGGTTTGACCAGTGGCTTGTAGAGATGGGTGGGTAGTTCGTCTGTGGTGATCTTTAGTCCCGGGTATTGCCATGCCAGCGCAGCCTGTGCTATGCGCGACACAGCTATGCGCTGCGGGTCAGATGCCTGTATGAAAAAAGGGCTTGCCATCATAGCGATGGCAAGCCCCGTCGATAATATTATTTTCTTCATTTACTTACTGTAGGTCTATGCTGAAGTGTTGGTTCGATGCATTGTCATCGAGCAGTTTGGTATTGTATCCCATCGGTACAGTACGTGCAGAGCTACCTCCGGAATACTGGAACCCAAAAGTAGCGTTAGCGCCCTGGGCATCGGCATTAGAACCCTGCGCGAGATAGCGCACTGATACCACATTGGACCCTTCGCTGAGCGTGATATAGGCCATGACCCTCGATGCGCCGCCTGTACATGTGGTGGCCTCCGACCCCTGCCATTGTATGAAGCAGTTCCTATTTGGCGCTGTGCCCTGTACGACATACCTGATGAGGTCGGCACCATCATCATCCCAGTGGAAGAACAACATCGGGTCATTCGATATAGATGTAGGAATGGAGGTATTGGTATACACTGTACTCGCACCAGAACCAAATCCCAATACACCATTGGTACTGATCCAGCCGGATGTATAGCTGGCACCGTCTATGACGATAGGGAAGCCCCAGTTGATCGTATATGTACCATCATCTGTGCACGAGCTGAGTACCGTAGTCCAGCCTGTGATATCATCCATGCTCGGGTGCATAGAAGAGGAGACCGCGCTGATACCATTTGCATCCATACGCACCCATGAGCTGTAGGTGCCACCTTCATTCACACGCATCCACATACCTGCTGCTGCTGCACTGAATCTCGGATAGGCGAGCTCCAGTGAATATGATCCTGCACCTCTGCCCGCATAGTTGGAACCCAGACTCGTGATCTCCCTGTACCACTGAGATGATACAGTGCTAGGTCCGTTTGTGGTGTTTTGTACATAGTTCCAACCCCAATAGGCAGGTGTAGTATTGAAGTCAGTATAAGTACCATGTGCTTCGAACTGGCCGAAGTTGCCCACCGGAAATCCGCCGCCGCCAGATGCCGATGCAGGGCTGTTTCCGTAGTTGAGGTTCAGTGTAGGGTTGCCTGAAACGCCATTGCCATTGGTCACTGTGATGCCTGTGCCAGATATGGCTATGCTGCGTGGTGTAGTGAGTGTGCCTGAGCCATCTCCCACGTGGAATCCATTGGCGTAGCTCGATAATTTCACCGTACCGCCTATAGTGCCGCTACCGGTCACGTTGTAGCTTGCGCTCTGCGCTCCTGTACCATTCTGGATATAGTTGCCGCTGCCGGAGTTTTGAGCTATACCTACTCCTGCTGTCCACGTCTGGCCCGGCTGGATGATCGTACCGCTACCGGTCCTCAGTGTATTGTCATCTCCATTTACGATAGCGATGAGTATCCAGTTCTCCGGTACGGTCAGTGCTGAGGTGAAAGAAGCGACACGGAAGTTTGCTGCGACAGAAGCATTATTGCTACCTATGGGAAGGATATAGTACAATGCCTGCCACCCGGCCATAGGGATACCGCTGGCAGTAGCAGTTACGTTTGCCGCTGCACCTACACCTGTGATAGTGCCCGATGTAGGCATAGTGATGTCAAAATACCCGGAGGTAGAGAACTGCGCACCGTTGCCATTGGAGATCACGATAAACCTGTTTGACCAGGCGAAGTTGCTACTGATATATGAGAAAGTGCCACCACCTGTCAGGGCAAATGGCGATTTGAGTGCAGCGCTGTATGCCGTATTGATATTGATAGTTGGATTGCCCGATACACCATTGCCATTGGTAAGGTCTATCTGATTGGATGTACCTGTGATCGTGCGCGGAGCGGTGAGCGTACCAGTGGCATCCGCAGCATAGAGGCCGCTCGGATAGTTGGCAAAGCGCACTGTGCCGGTAGTATGAAGCTGTGCTGTAGGTGTAGTGGTCAGACCGATACCTACGTTATTGCCCTGGCTGTTTATGAGGAGCGGTTTGCTATTCCACGACTGGTCATAGGCAAATGAAGCATCACTGCCGATGGTGTAGTCTACACTTCCGGAGCGTGCCACGCCCAATGCATAACTATTAGTAGTATTGGCAGTGGTCGTAGCGCCATTATTGACAGTGAGGTTATTCAGGACAGAGGTTGTATTTACGCTTACATTATTGACTGGGAAAACGACACTCCCTACAGTGGCTCCAGCGCCACGGTTGACCTGCAGCCAGTTATTGGCAGCAGAGTTAGCGTCATTGACAGCGCGGCCCAGGAGCGTGGTTCCTGATGTCACCATATCCCACCATTTCTGGTCGGCTGCTTGTGTATTGGCATCCCATGCATAGCTGGGCGACGCTGCATTACCTATGAAGGCAGATGCTGATCCGCCGCCGCTTGATGCGGCATTGACGGTAGCTCCTACATAGGCACTGCCGCTGATACCGGCACCGCCGGTGATCACTGCTGTACCTGTGGTAGTAGAGGTAGACGCGATGTTGTCATTCATCAGGATACCTGCTGCAGGCTTTGTTGCGCTCGATGTAGCTTTGAGCGTCAGCGTGCCGCTGACCGCTGTAGAGCCCTGCACAGTAGGCGAGGTCGTAGATGTACCGACCGTGAGTGTCGTGCCTATAGTACCGGTATTGCTGATATTAAAATCTGAAGATGGTTGCTGCGTGGTCCTGTTCTGGATATAGCTGCCGCTGCCTGATGCTGCACCTGATGTGGGTACCCAGGCTGAGTTGCTATAGATAAACTCGAGTGCTACACCATTAGGTATAGTAGTCGATCCGTATGACGCACTGAAACCGCCCGTAGTATTATTGAAAATGACGAGAACCTGGCCTGCATTGGGCGGAGCCGCAGGAGCAGTGACGGTGATCGTAGCAGAAGCTGCGCCGGTGAGCTGCACCTGGCTGACATTGGATGGGATCGTAGCGGCATTGGCTGCTATAGCTACTGATGTCTCACGGTGTGTGATGGCTCCGCTGACATCGAGCTTAGTACCGGGGCTGTTGTTTCCGATACCTACATTTTGTGCTTGCAAAGATCCAAGGGAAAATACGATACTTACAAGGGTAATTAATTTTTTCATGGAGCGCTCCAAAAGGGGACCTGGAGTAGGGAATTTCTAAAGTTTTAAAATGACGAACTCAAAACAGGCGCAAAAGTAATGCCTTTTTTTTAATTATTTGACAATCAGATTTATATAGATTGTTTTACCGGTACAAAACGTTGATTGTGTAGTAAATAATGGAGGGATTCATCCTTAAAACAGCACAGACATATCTGTATTTTTTTACAACGAGGATATTCATTTTGAACATATTATCGATGTGACGGAGGATATACGGATCCATCCCTCGCTAAAGCAAAAAAGCCGCACAAAGTGCGGCTTCCAATATCAGTTTATCAATTGTATTATTTCTTTCCTGAGTCTTTGAGCGGAGGCATATCAAAGCGGATCTTATTGCCATCCCACCACATAGGTTTGGCATTATGTTCTTTATTGCTTTCATTGAACATCGCTTCTTTCAGATTGTCATCAAAGCTCTGATTGGTAAAATCTGCAGGTGTAGAAGCAGATGCGGCATCGACCCTTTTGCCCATCACTATATATGTGAACGCGACACTTGAATTGCCATTGTTGTTTTCCTCTGCTTCAAATCCGTCTTTGCTCACGCTCATCAGGTGTATGCCGTTGCAGTTTCCGATAGGAGTGATGGTGACGATCGGGCTTTCTTCTGCTGTGAGCAGCGCCGCAAATTTTGCGTCAAAGCTGACCGTTGCTTTTCCGTTTGACAGTTGCCCTTTGCCTGCTTTGCTCACGGTGGCTTCGGTAGAGGTATTGCTGTATGCTGCTACTTTTTGTCCTCCATTGCTGACCAGTTCTATGTTGTGGCCGCTGGTGTATACGTTGCCGACATTGTAGCCTGCAGCGAGTTCGCCCGATGCTATATGGCCGACCACACCGCCCTTGGTCCAGCTACCTATAAACTCACCTACACCACCTGCACCTACACCGCTGACCACTCCTGTAGGGAGGAAGCCAGAACCGGTACCGGAACTGGTATAATACAATCCGTAATACGAGAAGCCTGAATAGTAATAGCCGAGTGCGCCCCATCCCATAAGGTAGTTGCCGCTGCCGGTGTACCATGATGACCCCATCACACCACCGCTACGCAGGTCATAGTAATAAGCTCCGTCATTGTTGAGGTCTTTCTGTCCTACTACGCCAAACTGATAAGCATTCTGATAGGAGCCTCTGAGTGATGCGGGATTGTAGCCTGCGAGACCTGCGTAAGAGGCATTGTAAGTATAGTTGGAGCCGAGCGCCGTGGTCGCGGGCAGATTGGCGTAGAGCCTGTCATTGCCTACCGGATTGGCACCCATGCCCACTGAGCCGCGGAAGTATGCCGCATAGCCGCTACCCGAGCTGGTGACCTCAAATGCAGAAAGCCCGCTGATCACATCGCCTACGGCAAATCCCTGTCCGGCGCCATTGGCGAAGGTCGCGTACTCTACGTGACTGGTCGCAATATTTCTGGAGAATCCAACTGCGGCATTGGTGCTTTGCATTCCTATGCGCCAGTTGACATCTGTAGGTGACCATGAGTATATGGAGTAGCCGCCGGCGCCGTTTGTGCTCACGTTGCCGATGATGTCGAGCTTCTGCTGAGGTGTGGTAGTGCCGATGCCGACATTGCCCGTAGTGCCTGTGGTCTGGAGGTAGACATGTCCTGTACCCCTGGAGTTGATCGCGAGGTCCTGATTGGTATTGGAGCCCAGGGCCTGGATGCCCATGTATCCGATGCCTATACCTTGGGTGAGGTTATTGGCATATACGGATACAGTACCGCTGTATTGATTTGCATTGGTCGCGTCTACGACAGTGAGCTTCTGGCCGGGACCGGGGCTACCGATGCCTACGTTGCCGGCTGCGGTGATACGTACGACTTCGGAGGGAGCTACGTTGGTCGTACCATTACGCTGTGCGAATACGATATCGCCTAATGTATACCCGGCTATATTGGTCGTGATGAAGCCGATCTCTGCGGGCTGTATGCTGCCTACATTATATCCAAAGCCAAGAGACTGGATACTGTTGGTTTTGTACTCTGAACCGCCTATTTTGATATATGGTGCGCCGTAGGTCGTGACCATACTGGCATCAGAGCCTTGCAAGCCCCTGCGAAGTGTGGCTGTGGTAGCGGCTGAGGTTCCTTCGAGTACATCCAGTTTGAATGAAGGTGAAGTATTGCCGATGCCTACATTGCCATTGCCGTCGAGGGTCATCACTTGCTTGGTGCCTATCGTGCCTGTGGCATCAGTTCCCTGATTCCATACAAAGAAGTCTATTGCATTGCCCGCTTGTGCGGCCGAGTTGTGCCGCGATTTGATCGCATGCTGATAGGTATTGGTGCCATTGTATCCGAGTGCTAGCTGGCTATTGGTGAATGTAACATTCGAGTTGCCATTCCTGAAAAGGCCTACGCCATTGACATCCAGTGCCTGCACGGGAGCGGCGGCTGTGTTGATGCCGAGCCTTGAGTTGGTATTGTCCCAAAAGAAGTTTGCGTTATTCTGTGCATAGTTGCCACTCGCTCCGGCAAAAACCACCGAGCCTTGTGTGAAAGTACCTGCACCTGTACCGCCGTTGGCTACAGGGAGTGTTGCGGTAGTGCCAAGGAGGCCCGCCGCCGTGTTGGTCACTATGCCCGCAGTGGTCAGCGATTTCACGCTCACACCGCCTGTTGTATTGCCTAGGTTGACCGCGCCTGTGCCGCCTACGCCGATGCTGCTGACCGCAGCGCCTGATGTATTGATACTGGCAGTGCCTGTCTCAGTGAGGCCGCCATTCTGTGTGACGAGTCCTGTGACTGTTTCTGTGCCGCCTACGTTGAGGTTACCGCTGATGCCTTCGCCGCCTGTGATCACCGCAGTACCTGTGGTAGTGGATGTGGAGGCGATATTATCTGTGAGGAGTACACCTGCTGTGGGTTTGGTGGTGCTCGATGTAGCTTTGAGCGTGAGCGTCCCGCTGGCAGCAGTGGAACCTTGTAGAGTAGGAGATGTGGTAGATGTACCTACCGTCAGCGTAGTACCCACCGTACCCGTGCTACTGACATTGAAATCCGACGATGCCTGTGTGCTCGTCGTGTTTTTGATAAAGTTATTTCCACCGGCCTGGTTGTCACTCACCATGCGCCAGCCGGTATTGATATACTGGAATGTCATCACACCGCTCGCCGCAGCTATGGTCTGCCCGGCGAATGTGGCCGGTTGTGCGTCGGTATTATATATCGTGAGGAATTGCCCATCGACCGGACCGGTAGCGCTCACCGCATTGGCTGCCGATGCTCCATCGTCTGTGATGCGGAAGATCGTGACATTGGCAGGTATAGTGATGGCAGCTCCTGCTGATCCGCTTTGCGGGGTGGAGGCGACTGCACCGTTGACCGTCAGTTTGGCGCCGGGGCTGTTGGTACCGACACCTACGTTTTGGGCCTGAAGCGCACTAAAAGAAAAGGCGATGCACAGAACCGTAATTAATTTTTTCATGGGGTTGCTCCGAATGACCTGAAGCGCAGGTGTTCTGGGGTTTTGAAAATAGCATTATAAAAAGCCGCGTAATTTATGACCTTTTTCGCCCCGATTGAGGCCTGGGAAGATATAATTTCATTCACCGACACTATTTCCTGTTTGTATGAGTCCAAATACGCGGATGCGCGTTAAATAGACAAAAAGGGCTGCGAGATACAGCCCTTTTAATTCGTTCGTGAAGTATGTATTTAGCCGCGTATTATTTCATCGGTGCTGGTAGTGCCACGGATGCCGGATATTTCTTTTGCTGCTCCAGTGATTCTTTGGCAGGATCACCTTTCACGGCAAATTTTTTGGCCTGTTGTTCCTGTATCACTTTGGCAGCGGCGCGTTCTTTGTCTTCTCTTTCTTTCTCACGCTGAGGAGCTGCATCCCACCATCCTTTGGCTTTGGTGCGGACATCGTCGGACACATGGACACGGCTCATCACTTCTGATGGGATAGCTTCTTTCTTTTCTGCCATATTGTTTTTGACCTTCGCCATAGCTATGTAGTCAAAAGAAACAGCCTGCAATGAAGAAGAAACTACTTTGAATCCTTTGGATGTTTTCTCCGTGATAGCGAGTGTAGTGCCTGGTGTATTTGAGGTGACAGTCACTGATGGTATTTCATTGCCGAGCTTAGCTGAGAAGTCAGAGCCGAATGATACAAACATCTCTGCACCGCTCATCTGCTTGCTGCCAAAATCCTGCACAGTCATGGTCTCATCATTGAGGCCGATGCTTTGCTTGATCTGTTTGATTTCATCGCGGTTTGCCTTGCCTGCTGCTACGCCGAGAGTAGCTACTGCATATATATCTACTCCGTCAAATGACTGCGACTTGATATAGTCTGGCGATTCGTCGAGTATGAGGCCCATGTGCAGTCCCGGACGGTATTTGGCTTCGTAGCCTGGTTTCCATTCATCAGTTTCTTCTTTGTAGCGATACATGTATGGATGCAGTTTGTCGAGGTCGCTCATGACGAGGTCACTGAGGCTGCCACTGACTGCATTGATGTCTTTTTTCTTATCACGCGCAGAAGCGTTATTGAATGAGTATCCCCATATCTGCCACCATCCCAGGCCGCTCTGTCCCAGCAGTCCCCAGGCTGCGGTGGATGATGAGACAGGTTTGTCTGATGGGCCGGTACCATTCTGGTCGTACATCGAAAACAGGGTGTTGTATGTCGTGCTATTAGATACTATCTTCAATCCGGTACTGCCTCTGTATGTCACCGGGCCATCATTGTAGTCAAAGAAACCGCCATCATCCGATATCATCACACCGCCGCCGTTTGTGTTTGCATTATTGGCGTAGATGGTAGCATTAGTACCATATGCTGTGCTGGCTGTGCCCTGTATGATCATACCGCCCGATGCGAATATCTGCCTGTCATTATAGGTCCTCAGGTAGGACGCATCCTGCATCCACCAGCCTCCGGCATAGGTACCATTGTACCAACCTGTAGCGCCATAGCTGCGGTGCCAGCCACCACCGTTGTCGATGACCTGATTGCCGTTCGCATCCTGGAAGCCCGCTCCCCGGATCACGCCGGAGGCATTGATAGTACCACCGCCGAGACCGCCTATGCCTCCCGATGCGAAACCACCGTCGGTCCGCAAAAAGTACGGTGTATAGGTCCCATTGCTATAGCTGTTTTGTTGATTGATACGGAGCCATGCATCGGTACCATCCACGACATATTTGCCGGCGACCTGCAGGTATGAACTACCCGCATTGACTACTCCGCTGGAGCCGGTTAGCGTCAGGGTGCCTCCGTCATTATTTACGCCGCCACGTGCTATTATAGTGCTCTGTGCGTAGACGGTGCCCTGGCTGAAGTATGAATATCCTACAGGTGCGAAGACGATATTGGTACCATCATCCGTGGTCTGGCTATTGCCGAGTGAGTTAGCTCCGGTGAATTTCGGTATCCTGTTGGTCGAGCCGGATATAGCACCGGAGAGATCGCCGGGCTGTATCGCAGATGATACGAAGTTGGTACCGTTGCCGCGGAGGTACTGGCCTGATGGTGCCGCACCGTTTACTCTGTATCCTATGGCGCTGTTGATCGCATTATTCATGGTCAGGTAGCCGGTGGCGTCTACAGATCCGATCACGCCCGTCGCGCCATTGCCAAAATTGATGCCGCCTGTACCTTTGTAGAAATTGAGGTACATCGCAGTGCCCGGTCCTACGCTTGATGCGTCAAGGTGAAGGTTGCCATTGGTAGTGACTACGCTGGCGTTGTTGTCTACGTTGCCATTGCCACCTACGCGGAGATACGACGACCAGGTGGAGTTAGGTCCGTAGAGGGAGTATTTATCCTGAAAGAGCTGAAGCCCTGCAGCCGGAGTAGTAGTGCCTATACCAACGTTGCCATTATAAGTCCCGCCGAGGCCAACGTACATAGTAGTGGTGGCGCCGGCATTGGACTGGATGTAAAATCCGTTGGTCGTGGCGCTGCTAACGATAGAGCGGTATGCGCCATTGGTACCATCCTGATAGTAACCGCCGTTGATACCTGTGCCCAGGATAGCGCTGCCGCCTGCGGTGATGGTGCCACCTGCATTGACATTGCCACTGACACCTACGCCGCCTGTGACCACTGCTGTACCTGTCGTAGTGGATGTCGATGCGATATTGTCAGTCATGAGGATACCTGCGGCGGGCTTTGTAGTGCTTGACGTTGATTTGAGTGTCAGCGTGCCGCTGGCTGCAGTAGAGCCTTGCACAGTGGGTGCAGTGACCGATGTACCTGCGGTAAAAGTCGTACCTACGGTACCGGTATTGCTGACATTGAAATCTGATGATGGCTGCTGCGTGGTCCTGTTCTGCACATAGTTGCCGCTGCCTGAGGCAGGGGATGCTGTGGCGACCCATGCACCGCTGCTGTAGATAAACTCTACCGCTGCGCCACTGGGTATACTGGTCGATCCATATGTCGCGCTGAAGCCGCCGGTGGTATTATTATAGATGACCAGTACCTGTCCCGCATTGGGTGGAGCAGCCGGGGCTGTGAGTGTGATCGTGGCTGTAGCTGCGCCAGTGAGTTGTACCTGGCTGACATTGGCTGGTATAGTGGCAGCATTGGATACTACGGCTACTGATGTCTCGCGGTGCGTGATAGCACCACTCACATCGAGCTTCGTGCCGGGAGCATTATTTCCGATACCGACGTTTTGAGAATGTAAATAGCTAAAAGAAAACAGGATGGAGGCAAGGGTAATTAATTTCTTCATCGTAGGGGTTTACTTGGGTGTTAGTCTAAATTAATAACTATTCGCTACAAAGTCAATACCTGCTTTAAAAATATTGCTGGTAATCAATAAAATGATGGCGGGCACAGGCGACTCGTTGTATAAGATAATACAATTGGCACCGACTCTCCGCTGAGGACAGAAAAGGCTGTACACATGTGCAGCCTCCTGTATTAATATAAACTCCGTCTTTATTTTTTACTCTGAGTAGCGTCGCTCTGCTGGCCGGGCATAGCCGGGTTATTGCCATAGCCGGCTTTGATTATAGGGAGCACCGGATGTTTTTCGAGCGTAGGTGCTTTGGGATCGTGTGGCGTTTCTTTTTGTTTTGCCGCAGAGCTTCTGATGAGTTGATTTACTTCTTCTGCTTTTGCGCCAGCATCCGTAGTTTTAAATTCTGCCTTTTTTCTGAATTCCTCCGGCACGGCATCAAAACGGACCTTGCTGCCATCCCACCACATTGGTTTTGCGCTTTGCTCTGCATTGGCTTCATTAAACATGACACCTTTCAGGTTTTCATCAAACTGTGCCTGCATGATATCGGCAGGAGCGGTCGCCGATGCGGCATCTGCTCTTTTGCCGATGACGATATAGGTGAACTCTACATTTGAAGTACCGGCGTTATTCTCTTCGATCACAAATCCCGTGCTGCTCATACTCACTATATGAATACCGTTGCAGTTGCCAATCGGCGATATGGTCACTACGGGCCTGCTTGATCTATCCAGCATACCAGCGTAGTTTTCATCGAAAGTGACAGTCGCCTTTCCATTTATCAGATTGCCGACACCTGCCTTGCTCACCTGTACATCGGGAGAGGTAGATGAGTAAGCTACAGAACGTTTGCCATCGACAGTGACAATATCTGCCTGGTGACCGCTGGTGTATTCATTGCCTTGATTGTAGCTAGCCATGAGTTCGCCGGCAGATATACTACCTATCACATCACCACGGGTCCAGCTGCCTACGAAGTCTCCATAGCCACCTGCACCTATGCCTGCAGCACCAGTGGTGGGCAGGTAGCCTGCTCCCGAACCGGCAGAAGTATAATAGAGGCCGTAAATAGAACCGCCGCTATTGACATAACCCAGGGTTCCCCATGTGACGGATGAATATGCACCATGCGTACCGCCTGAGCGTGCGCTGCTGCCAATGTCATATCCTGTCACACCAAAGGTATAAGCACCGGTAGATGCTGCCCCTGCACCATACACTGCATTGACAGTGCCCGAACCATAAAAGCTTCCTGCGCCACCCGCCGGCTGATACGCATATAGTTTGTTATTGCCCGGAGTGGTCGTACTGATACCTGTATTCCCGTTTGCCTGTACGATGAATGCATCTACACTGGCGCCGTTGCCGATCCTAAGTGCCTGACTGGTTCCTGTAGTGCCATTATCCCAGTTGAGGATCACTGCATAGCCTGCGCCTGAGTTGAGGTGCAGGTTGGGCGTGAGGCGTACCTCATAGTTTGGCGGGAAGTTGCCGCTCATACCAGAGATCGGCCCACCGAAATAAGTAGTACCATTGGTACCCCCTGCTATGGTCAGGTCTCCTGCTGCGTCGCTGTGTATACCGCCACGGCATTGATATTGGGCCTCGGTGTAGACAGTGCCGCTATTGAAGTATGCACCACCCGGGCACACATAGTATGATGAGGATACGATATAAGGATTGGCAGCGTCGAAGCGAAGGTTGCCTCCTCCGATGGATCCGCCGGTCACTCTGATGTAGGAGTTATTGTAGGTCGCGACCTCGCCCCCTGTGGTAGAGTACCAGCCTGTGGCGTAGGTACCATTGTACCATCCTGCCTGCCCATAGCTCCTGTGCCAGCCGCCGCCGGCATCGATCACCTGATTGCCCGTAGAGTAGTCCTGGAAGCCCGCACCACGGATCAAACCGGAGGCATGTATGGTACCACCTCCCAGTCCGCCTATGCCGCCTGAGGCAAAACCGCCATCCACGCGCAAGAAGCCCGGAGAATAAATGCCGCTGCCGAAACTGCCTGAGTTATTTAATCTCAGCCAGCTATCAGTGCCTTGCACTGCATTACTTCCGCCTATATACAGGTATCCATTGGGTAGGTTTACGATAGAGTTGGATGCGGTCAGTGCGAGTGTACCGCCATCATTGGATACGCCGCCGCGGGCTATGATATTGTTATTGGCATAGACTGTGCCCGTATTGAAGTATGTATAAACAGATGGATTGAACACGACGTGACCCGAGCCATCATCTGTGATGACACTATTGCCTATGGTATTTGTTCCGGTAAATTTGGGGATCGTATTGGCCGTACCGGAAATACCTAGCGAGAGATCTGCAGGCTGTATAGCCGATGATACGAAGTTCGTGCCATTGCCACGCAGATAGTTGCCTGCCACTGCTGCGCCGCTGTATTGGAAACCTACTGCAGAGTTGATGACGCCTGTGGCATTGATCGTACCGCCACCGAGAGAGCCCACGCCACCGGATGCGATACCGCCATCAGCTCTGAAAAATCCGGGCGTATAAACACCATTGGTATATGCGCCGCTCTGATTTAGTCTCAGCCATCCATCTGCCAGATCGGAAAAGGCGAGCCTGCTATTCATGCTCATATTGCCATACACATCCAGTTTCTGGGCCGGGGCGTTTGTGCCTATACCGACATTCTGGGCATGTAAAAAGGAAAAGGAAAAGGCGAAGGCAAGAAGGGTAATTATTTTTTTCATTGGGAATAATGTTTAAAATAACCTGGGGGTTTTAATAAAGTTAAAGCAAGATCAGCACCTCTCTGTATATTTTCAATGATCAATTTGATAAAAACAATGAAGGCATTAATACTCTTTATCATTAGGGCTCAAATTGACTCTTACCTCATCGGAAAAAAATGATCGCGCCATGCGTTCATCTTGTCCGGTTTTTCATCAGTCCGTATAGTCTCCTGTTTTTAGGGCCTGGTTCCTGACTATTTTTTAGGGTACGATATACCCGGCTTCACTTCTTCATCCTTCTTAGGCGCTGACGGGCCTGTAGATATGACTGTATTTTTGGGTGCTGCGGCCGCTTTGGTTGCTTCTGCCTGATTGTGCTCCATCTGCTGTTTCCAGAATTCCCTCATAGCGGCTTTCTTGCTTTCATCCACTTTGAGCTGAGATGCCAGGGCAGGGGAGAGGGTTTGATCTTCGGTTTTGGTATCCTGTTTCAGGTCTACTTTGGCCATCGCGATCCAGTTGAATGCCGCAGCAGGTGCATCGCCACTCCTTACTACTTTGAACCTGTCTGCTTTGGTCTCCGTCACACTCAGCGATACGCCCGGTATCGTAGAGGTCACGGTCACTACGGGTATGACGGCGCCTTTGTTCTTTGACATAAACTCATCAGACAGCATGACCCATGTCTCTGCGCCGGTGCTCACTTCGCTACCGAAATCACTGATCGTCATTTTGTTTTTAGATATGCCGACAGCTTCTTTGAGTTGTTTGATCTCCTCGCGGTTGTATTTCACTCCGGCCACTCCGAGTGTAGCCATCGCATAGATATCTATACCGCTGAAGGCCTGGTCCTGCAGGTAGTCCGGTGACTCATCGAGTATGACTCCGAGGTGCATGTTTGGCCTGTATTTGGCCTCATTGCCACTTTGAAGCTCGTCAGTCTCATCTTTTGTTTTGTAGAAAGACGGTTTGATCTTATCGATGTCATTCATCACGTAGTCATACATAGCGGTATTGAGCGGAGTGATATCCCTTTTCATTTTGCGCTGTGACATATTCACGTGACTGGCGGCGTAGGAGTAGTACCAATACTGGCCCGATGTGCCCAGGTATCCCCAATTGCCCGTGAGCGGCAGGTACTGGTGGCCATCAGCCGTACTGGCGGTCTGCATGATACCATTCAGGTATCCGCTCACGCTGTATGAACCTAGGCCATGATACAGCGTAGCGATAGTCGTAGTTCCGATGAAGTTATTGCCCACCGGGTTTTCATTCTGCAGGAATGAGCCCCACCAGTTCACTTTGCGGCCGCCGCCATCTGTGTTGATACCTACTATATTGAGGCCTACGGCGAAAGGCGCCGTACCCAGCACACCATCATTGGCATCGGTAGAGCCGTTTGTAAATTTCATAGCATTATTTACTTCCAGTTTCCTGGCAGGACCTGTAGTGCCTATGCCGAGATTGCCCGAGATATAAGCGTTGCCGATCACGTTAAATTTGTTGCTGCCATAGTTGGATGATACACCGCCGACAGATACTGTACCTGCATCCGGATTGAGCGCGATATTATTGCAGCAGGCGCCTGCATATGTAGTGCGGCCTGCCCAGCCTCCGCCCCCGATACCTGCGTCGATGTATGACTGGAGGGTGAAGTTGTTGTCCATCGTGATATCTGCTGCCATGACCATGCCGTCGCCGTTTGCGGCGGTATTGTAGACGTCCAGTTTGCCGTTTGGCGTAGTGGTGCCTATACCTACATTGCCCACCTGGCCAAATATGGTCCTGCCACTTTCCCAAAACGCTGCGATCTCCGAAGTGTTATTGTATATCTGCAATGCATAGATACCATCGCTCGCTGTATAGCCTCTGATGTGCATGCCATATCCGCCGCCGTGCGCCAGGTAGACATCAGAGCCCGGGCTGTTCGCGTTGGCGAAGTGGCTTTGCCAGCCGGCCATCGGTTTGGTGACGCTAAGGGCTTCTGAAGGGGCCGCACCGATACCGATACTGCCATAGTGCGTCTCGCTGGCCAGTGTGCCCCAGCCCATGTCGCGGCCTACGGTGATCGTATTACCAGTATAATACATCGCGCTCGCTACGCGTGCACCGGAGTGGTGTATTGCTATTTCTGTAGGGCCGTTGGTCTCCATAAGCAGGCCGGCAGTATTGGCCGTCCATCCGCTGCCACCACCATAGCCGGCAGTGATGCCTCCGATGGTGAGACTGCCGTTCGCCATATATCCGTTGGGCACGGCAAAGGGGCTGCCATTGTTGATATCGCCTTTTCCATTGATACGAAATCCCGCTGACTGGTCAGCGGCGGTCTGATTTTGTATATATCCCGTGCCGCCTGTAGGGAGGTCGCCGGGTTGGATAGCAGATGATACGAAGTTAGTTCCATTGCCTCTCATATATTGTCCTGACGGAGCTGCACCACCTACGCGAAATCCTACGCCGCTATTGATCGCATTATTCATACTGAGGTAGCCGGTATTGTCGATAGTACCGATCACCGCACCTGCACCATTACCGAAATTGATACCGCCGTTGCCTTTGTAGTAGTTAAGATACATTGCTGTGCCGGGCCCTACGCTGGATGCATCGAGATGGAGATTGCCGTTAGTCGTGGCTACGCTGGCGAGGTTGTCTATGCTGCCACCATTGCCACCTACGCGCAGGAGTGAAGTCCATGTGGAGTTAGGACCATAGAGCGTGTATCTATCCTGATATAGCTGCTGCGCTGCTGTGGGCACTGTCGGTGTACCGATGCCCAGATTGCCACTGATGAGCTGTGATCCGGCTACGGTATCATTGCCTCCCACATAAGCGCCGCCGCTGATGCGGTAGTCACCGGCCTGTATGGCTGTTTTTTGATTTTGGATATATGAGCCACTGCCTGCAGAGGGAGAGGAGGTAGGTACCCAGGCAGAGTTGCTGTAGACGAACTCCAATGCTGTACCTGCCGGTATCGTGGTACCGCTGTATGTTGCGCCAAATCCTCCAGTTGTATTATTATATATAATGAGCGCTTGTCCTGCATTGGGCGGTGCTGCGGGCGCAGCGAGCGTGACCGTAGCAGTCGCAGCACCTGTGACGCGCACCTGGCTGACATTGGATGGTATCGTCGCTGCGTTGGCAGCTATGGCTACAGATGTTTCGCGGAGCGTGATGGCGCCGCTTACATCCAGTTTAGTGCCGGGGCTGTTAGTGCCGATGCCGACATTTTGAGCCTGCAGATATGTGAAAGAGAAAAAAAAGGAAACAAGGGTAACTGCTTTCTTCATGAACAAGGGGTTTGATCATTGGGGTAAAATAATTAAAAACAGGGTGGCCCCTGTCCATCAACAATTTACACTCAAAATCTATGCCTTGCCAGACTTTTCGGTAAATTGATTTCTAAAAAACTGAAAATCAGTAATATAAAAAACAATAAACAGGAATGTGTTAAAGAAAACTGTCTAAAAACAATAAGGTAGAGTCTTCAAAACCAAACATATAATAAGCCGTGCGCTTCGCCGTTACATCACAGTATCACATGAAAAGTAAAATCCATATTTTTCTCATCATCGCCCGCATCATCGTGGCCATCCTATTGGCCCTCTGGATAGCGGGCTGTATCATATGGCCTTCCTGCCACCTGATCGCTACTGATGGATCGGAAGCCTATTTCAAGATATATCTGCTCTGCTTTTTCGCGCCTTATATTATGTTAGTGTTTATCCTGCGCATGCCGGATAAATGGTGGCAAGTGATCCTGAAGATCTCGGGTATCATCATTGTATCATTTCTAGTGATGATACTCATGATACCGTTCGTGTTCGCAGATATGTGTGTAGAGAGGATCACGACGATACTGTACAGAAATAAGGCAGACAGCCGACAGGTCATTGTGAGAACAGACTTTGGGTGCGGAGCTACTGATAGCACGCCATCTACTATTACTACTGCATCAGCGAAACAACTGACGAAGAATATTTTTATGATGGGAGGTAGTATAGATACAATGACTATTGATAGGGCAAAATGGGAGCGGGTGGACGAAGACCCGAGGAAATATTAAGGGCGATTTCGACGTCAGTTTGAAACCCAATGTCAGTGACTTAGGCTGTTACACTATGCCATTTGCAGTAAACCCATTGCAATGTATTTAAGTCCCTATAGGGATTTAGGGCGAGGTAGAAGCAATGAAAGCTAAATTTTAGATGTTGAAATCTCGATAGGAGCGACCTGTTTTTCTTAAATTAATGACATTGGGTCTCAAACCGACGGCTAGTGAAGTATGAAGCCCGTTGAAAAGTATTGGGTAGCATGGCTAAGGATGATGCCTTACGCTATCATTTATATTTTTAATGATACACTCTTTGAGTGAAGAATCTCGTATCCAGATAATACCTCGAAGGGTCCATAGGATCCACATATAAAGGGGTCGTTTTCTGGTTTGTCATTTTGAAAGTGATGGCGATCTTCTCCAGGTCTGTGGCTTCGCTCACGAAGTGATGGCTGCGACCAGCGATCTCCATATCACATACGATCACGTGGCCCGGTGTGGGGCCTGCGCTTTTGTCTTCACCGGCGACGATATTCCAGGAGTAGTTGCCCGTGGTGCCGTCCTCCTCTGCGGCTGGGACGATGCGGCAGGTGGAGAGGTCGATGGTATATTTAGTGCCGGTCTTTTGGATGTCTTGTTGCACGTCCTGTACTATCTCGCGCAGGCTGCGGTTGGCGGGCTTCACGATGCGCCACAGCAGCATCAGGCCTGCGACGATGAATATCAGGCACGGCGCGATATACCACTCATGATGCGGTATGCGGTCGTAGTAGTAGAAGAACTGCGAAGCCTTGATCCCGATGATGATCAGGAAGGAACCGATGATGAACTTGATTATTGCGCTGATGGTTCGGGCCATTATTGCTTTTGAGGTTGAAGATAACCAAACAGCAAGAACTATTTGCTGTTCATAAAGGTCGATGCATACATCATACCTGCGCCTATCACCCCTGCTATGGCCAGGCGTGTGATCACCTTGAGGCGTGTTTTGTTGAACTCTTTTATGTTGGCGAGGTTCTCGTCCAGTTTTTGACGGGACTCTTCATCCTTGCTCATATTGCGCGATAGCGCAGCGCCCGCCTGTCCCGATGCACCGAGTAGCAGAAATATGCCCTGGAATATGGCCCTGCCACCGCCACCTATCACGAGTATGAGACCGATAAAGAAAAATGCGTTTTGCATAAAATGTATTTTGAGTTTGATTAATGGAATGAATGTATGAATTGTCCCGCAAAAGCAAAGACAATATTTTCCTTATAATCGGATTTTTGAGGCGGCCCAAAACGGTTGTGTGGATATAAGCACGAAGGTTGCCAGGGTTTTACAACGGCTCGTACTATTGTAATAACATTTTCATTTAGCCCAGCTCGCCTTCTTATGCCTCGGCCACTCATCAGGCAGCACACCTTTATCAGCGAAATTTTTGTACAGCATTTTTACTTCATATAATTTAAGGCCGCTGCCGGTGCCGGAGTCGAGGTATGCTATATATGATCTGCGATCGGTAAACATCCGCTCATCACGGCGCAGGGTATCAGCTACGATCCATGCTTCGCTCATCTCAGAGCCAGTGTAGAAGCTATCAAAGTGTATCGCCATGCATGAGCCCTTGACACCTACAGAGTCAAATCCGGTCACCTGATTATCGTGGAGTTTGCTATACCACAGCGGCATGGTGAAGGTATTTCCGCGATCTGCCGAAACTATATCGCGCGGCTTGATGAGCGGTACACGGTCCAGGTCAGAGATATGAGAATAGTCGTAAAAGTCGGTTTGCCGGCCCGGGCCGCAATTGGTAAAAACCACACCCATGAGTAGGACAAAAAAGGTATTCAACGCTCTTATACGGATCGCCATTACAAAACTTTAGGCCAATATACTAAGATGCAGATCAATTCTATACTACGGGGATATTGTCATACTAACCAATTTCCCCGACAGAGGTTGTGCATTTAGTATTGGCCTAGTAGATTGTTTATTAGTGTGTTGCAAATGGATAAAAAATTTTCTTATCACAAATGCGCAATAGATGTAAATTTTTGAGTGATCCTAAGATGTAGTATTGAGGTCAATATGGGAATTCCCTCAAAACTAAAATCAATTGTATGAAGCATTTATCACACATCCTTACTGCCCTCGTACTCCTTCTTTCCCCAGGCTTATGGGCACAGGCTCCGCAGCAGGTCAGCTATCAGGCTGGCAACGAGAATTTCACAAGTTTCTCAGGATATAAAGTGTATTGAGTCAGGCTTTTAAATCAGACATCCGATAATCAGACAAATTATAGCGCAAATAAATTTCTTAATAGCAGATACTAAACGTAATTTTAAAATAACTAAAACTACTGATCATGATTAAACACGTACTTCTTTTCGCATGTTGCCTTTTCTCAGCATGCACTTTCGCACAATCGCTAAGCCCGCAGGTACTCGCTACCGCAGGGGCATACTCTCTCGTAGGCAACTATAGCTTGTCATATACTGTGGGCGAGATGGCCGCGGTGCAGACGCTCTCTGCAGGTGGCACTATCCTCACACAGGGCTTTCAGCAGCCCAATGATATCACTATCGGCCTGCTCGAGATCAATCAGGAAGCCAATGGCACATTTGTAGTCTACCCTATACCTGCTACGGACAACCTTTGGTTTGGCTACGAGTTTGATGACCGTGGCGAGGTAGAGGTGAGCCTGCATGATATCACTGGCCGTCTCCTCGGTTTTTCGCTCCGCGAAAACTACAGCCCCGGCAAGGTGGTTCACAGCTTTGACTGCACGCCATATGCAGCCGGAAACTATGTACTCACTGCGAAATACACCTCGCACAATGGACAAGTGAAAACAATGAGCAAGAAATTTCAGATCATAAATTAATACATAAATAAACCCTGTCTTATATGAAACAAATAAAACACCTTTTAACTGTCCTTACAGTTCTGATCGCTCTGGGCCTGACCGCTCAGGTGCCGCAGCTAGTCAACTATCAAGCTGTCGTGCGCGACAATTTGGGCCATCTGGTCCCCAATAGCACGCAGGTAAAACTGCAGTTCATTATACATGACAACTCAGCGACCGGCACCTCTGTGTACACCGAGACATCGGCTGTACTCACTACAAATGCATTTGGCCTGGTGACTACTGCCATCGGTGCCAATGCTAACCTCAGTACAGTCGTATGGGGTACCAATACCAAGTGGCTGCAGGTGAAAGTCGACGTAGGCAATACGGGCACATTCACAGACATGGGCACTACGCAGATGAACGCGGTGCCTTATGCACTCTATGCTGCCAATTCACCAGCAGGATCTACCGGACCGACCGGACCAGCCGGTACTAACGGCACAAATGGAACAGCCGGTACAAATGGAACTAACGGGACCAATGGTATAAATGGCGTCGATGGCGCTACCGGTCCTACTGGCCCTACGGGTCCGGGTGGTATCGCAGGTCCTACCGGCGCAGGTGCGACCGGCCCTACCGGCGCTACAGGTACAGGCGGCGGCCCTACAGGCCCTACTGGTCCTACTGGCGCTACAGGCAGCGGTGGCGGAGCTACTGGTGCCACGGGTGTAGCAGGCCCTACTGGTGCAGCAGGTCCTACAGGCGCAGCCGGTTCTAACGGTACGAATGGAACAAACGGATCTAATGGTGCTACCGGACCTACGGGTGCGGCCGGTACGAATGGAACAAATGGATCTAATGGTGCTACCGGACCTACAGGTGCGGCCGGCACGAATGGTACTAACGGTATCAATGGCCTGACCGGCCCTACCGGCGCAGCTGGCACGAACGGTACTAACGGAACGAATGGCACGAACGGCCTGACCGGTGCTACGGGCCCGACAGGCGCTACCGGTCTGTCAGGTGTTGATTTCGCCGTCACTAACAGCGGTACATCTGCATACCTCATCGGCGCTTCTGCTGATTACAATGCCTCTCCGTTCAACGTCAATCCTACTTTGGTATTGACACGCGGATTGACATACAGGTTCAATGTAAATGCAAGCGGACATCCTTTCCGTATATCTTCTACCAATGCATTCCCGGGTACGCAGTACAATGTAGGTGTGACCAACAATGATGCGCAGACAGGTACAGTGACATTCAAGGTGCCGATGGATGCACCTAATACACTTTACTATCAGTGTACCAACCACTCAGTCATGCACGGTACTATCAATATAGTAGCTGCAGGTGGCGGTGGCGCTACCGGCCCTACAGGTCCGACAGGCGTTACAGGTCCGACGGGCACCGGCACAGCTGGTGCTACTGGTCCTACAGGCCCGGCAGGTTCGGGCTCAGTGAGCGGCACGATCAACTATGTAGCAAAATTCACAGCCGCTACAGCAGTGGGCAACTCACAAATATTTGACAATGGAACAAGTGTAGGCGTGGGTACGATCACTCCTAACTTTAACCTGCAAGTGAATAGCACCGGCACGGATGCGAGTATCCAACTCTCCAATAGCACCACGGGTGGTACTTCGGCTGATGGCTTGCGTATCCGCCAGCTGGGCAATGATGGAGGCATCTATGTCAATGAAGTTGGTAACCTTGAGTTCGGTACTAATGGTAACTCCAGGGTCCGTATCCTCAGCAATGGTGTCGTGGGCGTAGGTACTACCACACCGATAGGTAGCACCAGGCTCCACACTGTGGGGCATGGCCGCACTGCAGGTTATTTCACTACAGATAGTACGGCGGGTTCACTGGGCACCGGATCGCTGTATACCAATATCAACCGCTCCGCTGGCTTGCGCGGGGAGTATATTGGTACAGGCAGCAATGACGGTTTTGGTGTGCTCGGTATTAGTCGCAATACCCTAAGCTACGGCTACGGTGGCGTATTTGCCGGCAATTGGGTAGGCGCTTATGGCCTGTCAAATAATACTGGCCTCGCAGGTCTCTATGGCCAGGCTGATAGCAGCAGCGCTGCTGGTGTTGTAGGCCAGGGTAGCGGTACCACGCCTATAGGGGTCGATGGTTTTAGCGCCTTGATAGGTACTGTGGGACAGGCAAATGCTAATGGTGGCGGTGTTGTTACGACATATTTCGGCGGTGGCGGAACTCTTGAGGCGGCTGGTGTTTTTGGTACAACAACGACTGCAAGCACACCTGCGGGATTTTCTTATGGTGTAGTAGGCGAACCAAATGATCCGGGTTCAAACTTCAACATAGGAGTAGCCGGCATCAGTGCATCAAACACTGTAGCAGGAACAGTCAATATAGGTGTGTTAGGGATAGTGGACTCTTCTACAATCGGTACAGCCGCCTTTTACAATGCGATACAGGGTGAAGCCAATTTTGGCGGCAATGCTGGTCAGTTCTTCGGAAAGGTAGATGTACAGGGCAACACGCATATCCTGGGTAATTTATTTGTACAAGGCAATCTCTCTAAGTCAGGTGGTACATTTATGATAGACCACCCGCAGGATCCGTCAGGTAAATATCTCTACCACTCATTCGTAGAGAGTCCTGATATGATGAACGTATACAACGGCAACGCTACTACTGATGCATCAGGTATTGTTACTGTGACCCTGCCTTCATACTTTGAGGCGGAGAATAAAGACTTCCGCTATCAGCTCACAGTGATAGGCCAGCCTGCACAAGTATGGATAGCTGAGAAGGTAAGCGGCAATAAATTTGTCGTAAAATCTGACAAACCTAATGTGGAAGTGAGCTGGCAGGTGACAGGTATACGCCAGGATGCATGGGCCAATGCTCACCGCGTAGTAGCGGAAGTAGAAAAGGCACCTGCTGACAAGGGTAAATACCTCCACCCGGAGCTCTTTGGCGCTCCCGGGTCTGCTACTATTGGGTTAAGCCAAAGCAAGGCCAGCGCAATGCCTAAGGCAGCTACATCTACTCAGACTGTAGTACAGAAGGCACAGGCTAAGATCAAGGCTCAGAAGAAATAATCAGGACATACATAACTATTGAAGATCATCCCTCTCAGTTATACTGAGGGGGATTTTTTTGCATATAGGTATTACATCTTCACCAGCTTTGTGATATAGGTACCACCTGGTGCAGATACCCTGAGGAAATACAGACCGGCAGGCCCGCTTATGTTTATTTTGGTTTCGTTGCGGCTGACGTTATTTTTGTAGATCAGCTGTCCCTCCGCATTAGTCACCTCGATCTGGCTTCCTGTCAGGTTGCTTCTCGTCGTGAACATCCATTGACCTGTAGATGGATTGGGATAGACGGAGAAGGGGAGGAAAGTATCGGAACCTCTCACAGCAGTTGGGGTCGCAGTGCGCAGCCAGTGGTTGTCATTAGCCCGGCAGTATAGTACTCTGTCAGTGATCTGTGTATCGCTGAGCATCAGTATCGGGCACAGCTGCATGCGGGAGATGAGGCTATCGTTATTCAATGTGAGCAGCGCATATCCATTGTCAAAAAGGTTGAGGTACTGCTGCTGCGGGTTCAGTCCGAATGACGCCTGTATCAGCCCGGGGCCGGCAGAGGGAGAGATACCCGACTCATCCACATTGCCGCGGCTGATACTGATGCCATTGACCTCCACGCCTATGCCACCTGCTCCTGTTGCGCGATCGTATGCCGTACTGTCAAATGGGTTCAGCGCGATATCACTCACGATATTCATATGGAGGTCACCGCTGACAAAGACCGGATTATTGATGTGCCTCCGGGCGATATTGGCGAGCAATGAGTCCCTGCTCTCCGGGTATCCGTCCCAGCTATCGTCGAGGCCGCCGCCGGGCAGGTTGAGGCCTCCGAGGTTCCATGGGCTGAAGAGTTTGCTTACAGCTATTATTTTCCATACGGCATGTGAGCTGTCGAGGCCATCCAGCAGCCAGTGAGTCTGCGGGTCAAGCATCATTTTTTTGCCGCCGTCGGCGAAAGTATCGCGGTCTGCATACTGCCAGTCATCGGTCATAAAAATATCTGCCATCTGGCCGTAGCTGAGCTTCCTCCATATCTGCGTACTGTCGGTAGCAGATGGCCTTCTGACCGGAGAAAATTCAAAAAATGCTTTGGAGCAAATACCGAAGTGCCCACCGTGCAGTTCATGGTTGTCCCATATCTGGATCCAGGGATGCATGCGTCGCGCTTCGCGGAAGTCAGGGTCGAGTAAATACAAGCGGTACCTGTCCCGCCAGTCATCGAGTGTGACAGGTTGCTGCGGTTCTGGCTGCGGTATACGGATGCGCTCCTGCGGATCGATGAAGTCATAGATGAAATCACCGACATGGATGATCGCATTGATCGAGGCATTGCGCGCGACCTGGCGGTATGCATTGAAGTAGCCTGAGTACAAACTGCTACAGCTCATCAGGGCGAACTGCAAACTGTCCGGTGCATTATCCGGTGCGGTCTGCGTGAATCCGGTCACGCTGTACGCTCCATCGGCGCGGAAGCGGTAGCAATATTTAGTATAAGGGCGCAAGCCCTGGATATCGACCTTGCCCGTATAGGAGGTGTACCCGCCTATGAGCAGTGTCCCGCTCTGCAGTACTGCGGAGAAAGTCGAATCGGTAGCGAGCTGCCAGGAGACCAGATGTGCAGTATCGGCCGGATCTACCGGCAGCGCTGTCCAGATCATGACAGATGTATCCGTAGGATCGCCCGAGGTCACGCCATAGATAAATGGCGCATGCAGCGAGTCAGGATATAGATTGAGATTTTGCGCGGATGCGAAAAAACAAAACAAGCAGAGGGCAAGGATGCCAGAGACTTTCTTCATTAGCTATGATTAGTTGTAACTAATGTAGGCAAATTAAGCAGACGATACTGTTAATGCGTTATTGATTAACAATTGTAAATTATGCGCACGGATTTCCAGCTACCGCGATCTGCTTTTAGTATTTCACGCCAATGCCACTTGCGTATGGAATCTGGTATGGCAGACCGGTATATTCGTGGTCAAATATGAAAAGTGTATCATGCCGGTAGAGTCCATCGATGTACCCCTGGCCCTGTGGCCCATTATCATCTATAGGTATAATGCAGCTGCTATCAGTAGTAGAAAAGGTAGCTCCGCTATTACTATTGAGGTAAGGTATGTACACACTATTGCCATCATCTACTGAAGGCAATGAAACGGTCATATCATAGGTCCTGGGACCGTTGCCATTAAGTGATGTGTATGTGTAATGATAACGGCCCGGGAAAACACTGCGCGAAGAATTTAACCTGTAGTTGATCTTTTTCTGGCATCCCAGTATACAAAGGGAAATGATCAGCAGGGGAGTGATGTATTTCATAAATGTTCTTTCTGCTCCTAAAGATACTCAAATAACCCCGGCCGAAAAGCTAACTATGAGGACGCTATTTTCACGGTTCTCCACACCCATTTTCGCTGTTAGCGTTTTAACAATTCAATTGATTATTATTGTATTACAATCCTGATCATGATTAAAAAGCTATTCTTCATCGCGGCATGTATCTCTCTCTGCCTGTCGCAGCTCATTGCCGCCCCCGTATCTCAGCAGGACGCGGGTACGGTCGCCTTCAACTTCTATAAAGGCAATACAGCCTATACGTCTGCTTACAGTTGGCTGACGTTGAAATATACCCGCACCGAAGATGATGGTACGGTAGATTATTATGTGTTTGATGTCGCGCCGCATGGCTTTGTGATCGTAGCGGGTGATGATAATATACAACCTGTGATAGCTTATTCTACAGAAAGCAATTTCCAACTCGGATTTGAGCGGACGGGAGTAAAGGACTGGACCGATCACGCTGCTCAGCATATACATCAGGGCATACTCAGCCGCATACCTGCCGATGCACGTATATCGCGCCTTTGGGCGTCCTACAGGCAGGGGCCACACGGACCGGGATCGAGGAGTGCCGTAGCACCGATGCTGACTACTACCTGGGATCAATCGCCGTACTACAACTCGATGTGCCCACTCTACATACCCGACAATCAGCGTGCTGTCACAGGCTGCGTAGCTACCTCTATGGCGCAGATCATGAAGCACTGGAACTATCCCACCACGGGCAATGGATCATTCACCTATACAGATAGTGTCTCTCGTGGATACACGGCAGACTATGGCGTGTATACTGCCGACTTCGGCACCACGACCTATCAGTGGGCCTCGATGCCAAACTCGATCAACGGCAACAATTCCGCTATTGCTACACTGATGTTTCATTGCGGAGTGGCGGTGGCCATGGACTATGGTGACGATCGGCAGGGAGGTAGCGGGGCGTGGGTGATACAGCAGGAGGCAGGCGGTGATACGATGCCGTGCGCGGAGTATGCTTTCAGGCACTACTTCAAATATGATACACTGACCCTGCAAGGTATACGCGAAATAGACTACACTTCCACTCAGTGGATAGCCATTATCAAAAATGATCTCGATGCAGGCCGCCCTATACAGTATGAAGGTGATGACCTCAGCGAGGGAGGCCACGCGTGGGTATGCGACGGCTATGATGCCAACGACATGCTCCATATGAACTGGGGCTGGAGCGGGTCTGATGATGGCTACTATGCTGTCAATACGCTCACTGCGGGCGGTGCCAATTTCAATCAGAACGAAGGCGCACTGATAGGTATACAACCTCCACCGCCATTCCGCGTCACAGCACAGGCTGCTGATGCGATGGTCTGTCATGGCTCGTCTACACAGCTCACTGCAAACGGCCCGGCGAGCGCGACATACTCATGGAGTCCGACTACGGGAGTGGCATGCCCTACCTGTGCTATCACCAGCGTAGCTCCCACAGCTACCACGATATATACAGTGACAGGCGATAGTGCTGGTGTGCTGGTCAGGTACTCGGTCATGGTCACAGTAGCAGCTGGTATATCGGCGGCGTTTGACGCGCCGGTGGTCAGGGCCTGCGCGGCTCCGGCTGATTTTATCTTTACCAATACCAGCCAGTTTGCGTCGCACTATGTATGGGACTTTGGCGATGGCAGCATATTGAGTACTGATACATCTCCGGTGCATACATATAGCAGCTATGGCACCTATCCGGTGAAACTCGTGGTGACCGGCAGCTGTGGTACCGACTCCGTGATCAGGACACAGTATATCACGGTGAGCGATATCACTCCATCCGCGTCCGGCACTAGTGTATGCAATGGCAACTCTGCTACGTTGACTGCTTCACTGCAGGGTACGAGTGCGGCGTGGTTCGCCACAGCTACAGGCGGGGCAGCTATAGATACCAATGCGATATTTCAGACGCCGGCTGTCACAGCCACTACGACCTACTACCTCGAAGCACAGATCCAGGGCCAGACACAACATGCCGGCCCGGCCACAGATGCCTTTGGCACAGGAGGCAACTTCGCCAATACTAATGGTCATTCGGTATTGTTTGACTGCCACAGGCCACAGGTATTACGCTCTGTAGATGTCTATGCCCAGGGTGCTGGTGTGAGGACCATCAGCCTGCTCGATACATATGGCGATGTGATCGATAGCGCCAGTATCAACGTCCCCGCAGGTCATAGTACGGTGACACTCAACTGGGACCTGCCTATGGAGAATAACCTCCAGCTCAACGCCAGCAATACGATAAATCTCTATCGCAATCAAAGCGGAGCGACTTATCCATACTATTCAGCAGATAGCTCTGTCGTATTGACGGGCAGCGACGCCGGCCCGGCATACTATTATTTCTTTTACAACTGGCAACTGCAGGCGCCTGCATGTGTCAGCACGCGTATACCAGTGCAAGTCTCCGTGCTGAATGGATCGGCAAATTTCACCGCGCTGGCGAATAGCCTCTCGGTAGATTTCGCACCAGTGGTGACATCTGGCGTGACCTATCAGTGGAGCTTTGGTGATGGCAATACATCTACAGATCAACATCCTAATCATACCTATACAGCATCGGGGACCTATACTGTACAGCTTATCGAGTCAAACGGTTCGTGTACAGATACGCTCACACAGCAGGTAGATGCATTTGCGACGGGTATCACGGATCTTGGTTCGCTGCATGCACTCTCTGTATATCCTGTCCCGGCACATGACCAGATAGCGGTGAAGCTGAGCGCATCACAGGCTGCTATCTGCCAGATGACCATCACTGATATGATAGGGCAAGTGACAGGTGCACGTGAGGTGAAACTCAATGCAGGTAGCAACATGCTACATGAGGATGTCACATCATATTCATCAGGTGTTTACTTCATCACACTCAGCAATGGCAAGGCGAGAACGACTGCCAGGTTTGTGAAAGAATAATTGGCAGTTCTTAATTTTAAACATAGATCTCTGATGAAAGTTGGGATAAAACGATCATGCCATGCTATTCTCCTGTAAATTATTATATTTGCATCCATTCATATAATAATAATAACTAAAATAATTAAACACAAGATGAAGATCCTTTTCAAGTCCGCGATGGTGGCTATCGCATGTATCACTTTATTCATTGCCGGCTGTAGCAAAAAGAATGCCGCTTCGCTCGTCGGTACCTGGTCACGCACCACGATGCACGCTATACAGAAAGTAAATAACGTCACAGTGATGGACACAACCGCTAACGTACCTGCAGGGTCTACTGTTACATTCACGGCAGCAGGGCATTATGAGACCACTGATGGGGGCAGCAGCCTTAGCGGAGGTTCATATATACAAAGTAATGACAGGCTATTGCTTCTTGATTCCGTAGGTAATCCAGGTATGAATTTTTATATGCACGACCTGGCAGATCATTCACTGACGCTTGAGACGAGGGATACTTCGACTACTCAGCCGATCACGGTCGTTCAGTATTTCTACGGATTGACCAGATAGCCCTTGCACTAAATATTTGACAGCCGCAGGATGGATTTCCTGCGGCTGTTTATTTTATGGATGGCCGGGGATTTGTATATTTCCTTTCACTAAATATCTCTTATGAAGAAAATAGGCCTGGCACTATCAGGAGGGGGCGCCAGGGGTGCGGTCCATCTCGGAGTGCTCAAAGCATTGGCAGAGCTGAATGTCAAAGTCGATGTCATATCCGGCGCCAGCGCTGGTGGTATCATTGGAGCTTTTCATGCTGCGGGCTATCAGCCGGAGGAGATACTGGATGTCGCCAAAGCGCTTGGTATAGGCCTCTTCAATCCTTTCCATATATCACTCCTCAACGATGGTATGATGAATATGGATGGCTTCAAAAGGACATTTGATAAGCATCTTCCAAAAACATTTGAAGAGCTCAGCATCCCACTCTACATCTCATGCACAGATGTTGTGGCAAATAAGACTATCTATTTCAGCCAAGGCCCACTCACTCCGGTGCTCCTCGCTACGGCTTGTGTACAGGTGCTTTTTGAAACACAGAAACATGACGGCTACCTGCTGCACGATGGCGGTATCCTCGACAATCTCCCCACCGCAGCTATCTGCATGAGATGCGACCTGCTCATCGGCGTCCATTGCAACTCTATCGATACTACAGATCATAAGTATGACAAGAAGGAGATCATGGACCGGACCTTTCACATGGCTATACAGCCGGGTGTCCACGCCTCTCTCGGCACATGCGACCTGCAGATCGAGCCGCCCGCTATGAGCCGCTTCGGGATGTTTGACCTGCGCGATCTGCGGCGGATGTTTGATGCAGGCTATGATCATGCCATTAGTATGCAGCAGGAGATAGAGGCTTTCAAAGGGAAAGTGTAAGCCTGACCCTCCTCCATCATTCTCATAAACGGGGCTGTTGTGTTTCTAACTCCAACTCTTACTGCTGACGACTTATAATCACACATTCAGGCCGATGGTTCTTCCTTCTCCCTGCAGGGAGAAGGAAGATGGATGAGGGCCACGGCGACAGCAAGATCCTACCAATAAAATTCAGATTCTCCCTCGCGCATTTTTTCCCAGATCTCGCCTATTCTTATTAAATCGGTATCCTGCACACTGTTTCCCGTTCTATTCGTTTTGTCGGTTTTAGTTAGATTTGATAAATAAGTGATGCTATGAGAATCAAGATCTGCCTGATCATTTTTTTATTGATGTCGCTGGTGGCATATAACTATATCGTCATCCATTTCTTCCTGATCAATATTTCAGCAATGATGAGGTTGGGTACCCAACTGAGCCATGCGATCATGATATACTCATCACGGCCATTCATATGGACGAATACCGGCAGGATAAAGGCATAGGAGCGGAGCGTGACCGCAGATAGTGTAAGTGCATAGCTACGCAGCATATAGGCCTTGTGGGTTTCGATATCACGACGCAAGACCTTGATATAAGCCCAGGCTGTAAATGCCATCCACAGCAGAGAGAGTGTGACGAAACTGATGCGCGCGTAAATACCGCCATTGGCATAATAGCCCATGATAAGCCCTGATGGGCCGCTGAGGCATACTACAATGATCAGATAGGTGAGGCCAATGTAGCGATGGAGACGCTTGTAGCCATATATAATGCGGTGGATGAACTGGAAGATGCCCAGGAATAATACAAAAGTGCTGGTGCATACATGGGTATAGAATGCGTACCGCCAGTGCTTGATATGTATGATGGACTGCTTGGTCACCAGAAAGTCTGTGTCAATCTCAAAAGAGAGGTATGGCAAAGTAATGCGCAGCATGAGATAACTGAAGAACGAGGTGGCGGCCACAGCTATAAAGATGCGTACCCACTCATATTGTACCGATGCTGTTTTCATCTTACCAATGATAATGAATTACATGCAAAATTATTGTGCAGGAGGGGTCGTTCCAATTTTTTGATATCAAACAATATAGTACTTGTATTTTAGTAATAACCTTTTTAAGGGATGTCTGGAATATTCCTTTAAATTGCAGTATAACTGCAATACTATCAAGTACATCCATGAAGGCCACTGACGATCTATATCAACTAGTCAAGTCGCTAACCCCAAGTGAAAAGCGCTATTTTAAAGTATTCTCCAAAAGGCACGTGCTGGGGGATGTAAATAAGTATGAGGTATTGTTTGACTGCTATGACGAGCAGCCGGATGATCTGCCATACGATGAGGACAAACTCAAAAAGGGACTAACCGATAAGAAGTTAGGCAAGAACTTTGCCGATGAGAAAAAGAACCTGCATGAAATGGTGATGAAGGCCATGCGGAGTTTTCACGCAGGAGTATCCATAGACAACCAACTCAATGAACTGCTGACGGATGAAGAACTATATAGAAGTAAGCGGCTCAATACACTCCGTCGCAAGGCCATAGACAAAGGAAAGGAGATAGCTGAGAAATACGAGAAATATAACACCCTGCTGACGCTGCTGGAACGGGAAGAAATGATGAATCTGGAGCTCAGCCCGGACAATCTGAAGGAGCAGGCCAAATCCATAGGCAGTGCGAAAAGCCAACTGCTGGAGAAAATAAAGACCATATCAAAGCTCAGGGAGATCAACGATTGGTTCTTTATCCAGTACCGGATATATGCAGGCAAGGTGCCGGAGGACTTTTGGCAGATGGCGGAGGAGCGTATGGCAGAACCGGTGTTTAAGAATTATACCGAAGGCTTTTGCCTTTCGGCGGACATCAGCTACAATAAAGTATGGGCGATATACTATACGATGAAAGGCGATCACTTTAATCTGGCGAAATATTACTCGATCATCTATGATAAATATGAAAGGCAATATCCGCACCTGAAGGCAAGCAATACACTGGGCTATAAAATAACGATGTATAATTATATATATAGCCTGAATACTATACGAGATTTTGATAAAATGAAAGCGCTGCTGGATTATGCCCAAACAATCCCTTCTGCCAATGATGATGAAGCCGGAGAAGACTTCCAGAACATAGCATTGTATAAGCAGCTGTATTATCTCAATACCTCACAATTTGATCAAGCAATAGCTATGGTCAACGAGATCAATGAGGGCCTGAAGCGGCATAAGAAAAAAGTGAACAAAGCACGCGAACTGGCCCTGATCAATAATATCTCTATATCATATATGATGCTGGAGCAGTGGGATCAGGTCGTGGACTATACCGAGCGCATCATCTGCGATAAAACTGACGTCAGGCAGGATATCAAGTACGAAGCGAGGATAAATCAGCTAATAGCGAGATTTGAGCAGGAGGAATATGATCAGTTGAGCTACCAGATAAGGAATACGCAGAGATGGATCGATAGCAAAAATACTTTGTCCCATTCTTATAACAATGTATTGAAACTGCTGAATACATTGATAAAAAACGGCGGCAAGCAGCATTTCAAAGCTATGCGAAATACCCTGGATGAAAGTTTGCTTCTATACGAAGGATATGTATCGGTCAAAGTATGGCTCTACTCGCGGGTTAACCACGTATCCATGCAGGACGCTGTAAAAATAGTAGAGAACTAAGTGTGTCATGGGCTGGCCCTGCCGATTACTGCCATAGTACAATGAAGTGACTGTCCGCTACCCGCAGCATAAGAGATCGGGAAATCAAATCTAATGACATTGCCTGTACCCAACACCGACGAAATAATATCGAAGGCCTTTTGCACAGAAGTAGTGATGCGGTGATGCGTATTGTATTCGGGATGTGCTGCGGCATTAATAAACTTAGGCCAGGGGAAGTAATATTTAGTGGTCCCATTGATATAATCCACGATGCCATTGAGCGGAGATATACGGTAGATATCGCAGACTATGATGGGCACAGGAATGAGGATGTATTTATCGCCAAAGCACTCATAAAGTGTGGCTGCTATATGCTCCCGGAATGTATCCAGCTCCGCACTCATAGCAGGTATGAGTGGGTCACCAATACTCGTATCGTCTATATAGCCCACCATAAATCTATGGACACCTGACGTATCCATACCTGCATAGGTGAAGTAAAGATCCAAGTGATAAAGGCCCGCAGTCGGCGAGGGGTCGGTGACGCCTACCGTGTGGATATGGAGTATATCACACAGATCATAATACTCTCTGATACGCTGGGCGGCATTGGGAGCGAAGGCCTCGTCGGTACGCCTTCCTATAAAAAGATGATCGCCGACCAGCAGATAATCGCCGCCCTCGAGAGCCGGCCGGTCCCTGTCACTACAGGCGATAGTATCAAATCCGAGTCTGGTGACCACTGATCTGAAGCGAGCGTCATGCCTGAGGCCAGCATAATCATGCCGTGAATGATGGCCTATATGAAAAATCTTGCGGCCTGTAGCAGTATGGGCAAAAGTGGTGATCAGGTCCGTTGCCGGAAGGGGGAAAGCATTTTTGGCACTAATGGCACCGACAAGGTTTCCTTGGCCCGCAGGGAAGTCAACATGGATGACATCGATGCCACGAGTTTTGATCTCCTGCAGTATCTCCAGGGAGTGTGGCTCATAGCCGGGCACATTTGCCAGTATCAATATACCCTTTCGCACCTGTGCCAGCCTGATCCACTGCAGGAAGTATGGCAGATCAGCTGTGCCCTCTGTTTCTATCAGGCATACCTCGATGACCTTGCCAGCACATGATTGCTGGGGCCGTTTGCGATGATATGTAGCTAATGGCGCCATGTATCATTCAGTTAGAAGAAATTCAGTATGTACGGTCACAGATGTAGTGATCACGGGAAGTAGAATGTCACTACAGCGCCTGCACTGGAGGTGCGCACGATGACAAAGTTGGGATATGGTGAGCTTCCGCTATTTAAGCTCTGATTGTCGACAATATAGACAAATCCTGTCCCTATGCTCAAAGGTCTAAGATCTCCCGATCCGATGATCGCATATTTGCCGGCGGAAGTGGTGCCCAAGGAATCGGTAAATGCCGAGTTATTGACATAGCTAGCGGATTTAAGGCCGGTGGGGGCGGTGCAGGTCTTGACGGCAAATGTGAGCGGATTGGTACCGCTGCCCAGCACCCCATAGGTGTAGATCTGGGCATAGCTGCCGGCAGATATAGTGATACTGCTTTGTCCGGTATAGGATATGGTAAAGACTCCATCATTGCTGAGAGTAATGATCAGGGCGCTGAGTTCTGAGACTGCGATTGTACTTGTTGTAGGCATGTGTGTTAGTTTTTTCAAAGCTATATCATTTTGTTGGTCAATCAAATACCCTTTTCTGGTGATTTTTTTAATAGACATAGCATTCAGATTTAATCTTTTACAATTTGATTCACCGAAAAGCGTGTTGCTGCGAATGACAACGCCAATTATGCCTGGGGAAGAATTTACCAGACCTCCTATAATGCACCCAATAATGGTTACACCTTTTAGGGGATAGGCGGTAGGTTTACTTTCACTAAACCAATCAAATATGAACTGCAAAAATATCACAGACCTGACCTCCAGAGAAAGACAGATCCTCCAGCTGATAGGAGAAGGATGGAACAGTAGCGAGATAGCCGAAAGGATCAATCTCAGTACAAATACAGTCTGTACTCACCGCAAGAACATCCTGCGCAAGACAGGTGCCAGAAATATCGTCTCTGTCCTGATACTGGCGGTACAGGAGAGACTGATCAGAGTGGACGTCCTGGCTGCATAGGCCTCAACTTATACATACCTGTGGTTTACCTATTGGTGAGGGAAGTACTTCCCGCACTGATGGGTTTTTTTGTGCCCGGATGCATAGGATGTATTCCTTTTCCGCAGGATTGTTTAGCTTTACCCATACACAGTAAACCCACTACCTCATGATCAAAAGAGTACTTACGCTCGTTGTATTCCTCAGCCTCGCTATCACTGCATTTCCTCAGGCACGCAATATCGGTGTCGGCACACCCACGCCTGATCCCGCTGCACTGCTTGATCTCACAGCCAGTGACAAGGGCTTCCTCGTGCCGAGGCTGGCAGATACCAATGCCATCGCAGCGCCATATACAGACGGATTGGTTTTTTACAATACTACTACTAAATGCCTCTATATGTTCCGGTCCGGAGCCGGCTGGCTCAATCTCTGTAGCCTGCTCATCGCGGGCCCTACAGGTCCTACAGGAGCTCCGGGCACGGCTGGAGCGGCAGGTGCTACGGGGCCTCAGGGTGCGACAGGAGCACAGGGCGCTACAGGCCCATCAGGTATAGACGGTGTCACTGGTCCGCAAGGAGTCACAGGCCCTTCCGGCGTAGACGGTGCTACAGGTGCCCAGGGCGCTACAGGCGTGCAAGGAACTACCGGCCCATCGGGCGTAGATGGAGTGACCGGCGCTACAGGCGCCACAGGCAGTATCGGAGCCACAGGTGCGACAGGCGCCACAGGTGTGCAGGGAGTGACCGGCATCACGGGCCCTACAGGCGTGGGTATCCAGGGCCCTACAGGTGCGACCGGGACCGCTGGTACTGCTGGTCTCACCGGCCCTACAGGTACCACGGGTGCAGGTACTACAGGTGCGACGGGTGCCACCGGTGTCACGGGCCCCGTAGGCTGCGCCACAGCTGACTATGTGATTAAATCTACCGGCGCCTCGGCAGCATGCAGTATCATATATGACAACGGTACCAACGTGGGTGTCAGCACCAACTCTCCCGTGGCCAGGTTTGACGTCAATGGCAATGCGCGGCTCAACGGGGGGCAGCTATACCTGGGAGCCGTGGGCGGCGTCAATAGCGGCTATTCAGGTATATACGCCGATGGACCGTTTGCCGATGTCAAGATCGCTACATTCAAATCTGCTTCGCCTCTGGTGACCAACTTCGGTGTCAATAACACACAGGACGCGATGATCGTGCAGGGCAATACCGGCAATGTCGGTATCGCTACCATGTTGCCGTCTACCAAGCTGCATGTGCTCGGTGCCATCACTTCGTCAGGTGGCGGTGCGTACCTCGATGGCGCTGTGGATGGAAGCAACTACAAGGTCGTCTTTGCCGATGGCAATGGTACACTCGTTAAAGATGATGTCCCTACCGCTGCCGACAAGCCTTTCTATATCCAGCGCTTCACATGCAACTGTGATGACCCCACCAGAAACACCGGCGTTCCGACTACCAACTATACCGCTATCGTGGCCGGCTTCAATACCAACTCAGGCGGCAACTCAAAGAGTACTACGGCCATCGTCTATCAGAGCGGCGGCACCTGGTGGTTCAAGGGAGATGAACAGGGGCCCAATGAGAACTACTGGTACGTGGACATCATGTTTATTCGCAATGCCCTCGTCAATGATATGCGTCCTGCAGGTACTTATCAGGGCGGAGCGACCGGCTTCTGATGCCAGTTGCGTGCCTTTAGCGCAGTCATCGGCTGGGATTGTTTGTTGCAGGTGCAAATATTTCTATGAGCATATCCCGGTCTGTTTTTTTTAATGGGATACCGCGGAGTATAAAACCTAATATTTCGATCAGCGTATTAAAGTGTATCGGCTTAGTGAAGAAGCAGGAGGCACCGAGGTTTTTTGCGCTGGATACATCGCTGGCGCGCCTTGATGTAGTATAGATGACTATAGGTATATGCATGAGGAGAGCGGATTTCCTCATCACGGCCAGGCATTCGAGTCCCGTCATCTTCGGCATATTGATATCCATAAAGATACACTCAGGCAGGGAAGCTGCAGTGTTTAATAGCTTCATCGCTTCATCGCAGCACGAATTATAGGTCAGGGATATTGTTTTGTCTACTCTTTTGAGCGCCTCCTGAAACAACAGCATATCATCCATGTCGTCATCTATGAGGAGGACGCTCTTTGCATTTGTATACATATTATTGGATTTAGATACAGGTGTTTCATACTCCTATAATTGCAAACTATATGCCACGTCCATTTTTAAATTATATCTTATTGATTATATGATATTTGTGCGATAGGTCGGGCTTGGCATTGATCAGGAAAAATATGTGGCAGATGCGTGTTTTATGTTAAGGAGTTCATCCTTGTTGGCATCTTCACCAACTTGTGGATTTGATCCAATACAAAGAGGTGAAGCATCTGCTCCACCTCTTTGTATTTTGTATTCATTCCTAAAATCAAAAATCCGAAATTGAATCATTCCTTCGTAAACTTCGACACAAATGTTTTTTGTGAAGCGGTCAACCGCACGGCATAAATGCCCACTGCAAACGCAGATGTTTCAATATGCGCATCTGACACAAAAGGGGCTGAATACAATTTTTCGCCAAGTGCATTAAAAATGCTGAATAAACATTCTCCCTGGATAGGTGTGTGGATATTCAGTATGCCTGATGTAGGATTTGGGTAGATCACGAGTGCATTATCTCTTATGTCACTGATGCCTGTATGGTCCACGTATGGAGTATAGGTACCCGTGGCTATTTTGACTGTGCCTGAGTTGTCATCCTGCCATACGGCGTAGACCTTTCCATTGAGGATCGCTACATCTCCGTTGCTTACATTGCCCGGTGCGAGTATGCCATATGACAATGTATCCGCGATATTATTTGTGAACAGGATCGGCATTTGTGCATTGCCGCTTGCCGTTTGTTTCCATACGATGGCCATAGCCCTGCCGTCTGTTGCGATGCGGGGGTAGTTCTGCTGGCTCAGTCCGGAGAACTCGCCCTTCAGCCTTGTCACTGACTGCACAGCTCCGGTACTGAGAGATGATTTGCTCAGGTAGGTGCGGTCCGCGCCACTCGCCGCTCCAAAGAAAACAGAGTAAACAGTATCGCCTATCACCACTCCGTCAGGTCCGCTGGCAGGGCAGGAGTTGATCATAAAATTTGTGGTGTCGGCTGTGAAGCCACTGCTGAATGACGATGCATTATTCGTGGAAATGCCTGCCCATATCTCACGCAGGTTGCTGAGGTTGTCGCGATAGAGCATAGCGCAAGTATTACCGGCAGAGATCACCGTACCAGGGCAGCAGTCACATACGGAGGATGTCGGCCCGCTCCAGCCACTTGCCTTGGTATCAGTACCAAACGTGGCACCGAGATCAGCAGATTTTGTCACCGCCCACCGGGAGTTCATGAACATGTTATCAAACTTCATAAATGCCACGATAGGATTGCCGCTGCCATCTATCGTCACAGCAGGGAACCGCGTGACACTGTCACCTATATGATCTACCCGGACAGGCGCAGAGAAGGATGTACCCCCATTGAATGAGGAAAGGATGAAAATATGTTTCGATGTATCCATAGACTCAGGTGTCTGCCTGACTACCACGTATACGGTGTCACCTTTTGAAGCGATGTCCGGTCCCATCCAGGAGGCAGTGGCTACTGTCATCCCGGCAGGATTTAGTTTTACCGGAGTAGCGAAGGCCGTGCCATTCCACCTGGAGAAAAAGACAGATTCGTCATTCATTCTTCCCCAGATCACCATAGGGCTGCCGCTTGCATCGAGTGTGATCCGCGGATGCATATTGCTGTAGGTGCTGGTCGCGATACTGGTGCTCGCGCCCCAGGTGATACCGCTCTGTGCAGCAGCGATCATAGTGCTGCAGATAGAGAGTACAAGTATCAGATGTTTCATTCTTTGATGATTTTTTTGGTGTAGGTATTTTTGTCTTTGTCGCTGATAGAGAGGCAGTAGATACCGCTGGCTATATTACCGGCAGGCACTGAGCATGATCCGCCTGTAAAACTATCTGTCAATATTTCTCTTCCACTCAGGTCTTTGATAGTATAGGTGAAATCTGATCCGATAGACGTTTGTATTTGCAAAGTGCCTTGCACCGGATTAGGGTATATTCTGAAATTCTGATCGCTGCCTGCTTCATTGATCGCCGATACATCATTGGCCGTGACGAGGAAGGTCAACGTATCTTTCATAGCAGGGTTGGCCACATCCCATACCGCGTATCTCACGATCGCAGTGCCGTAGTTGACATGAGAGGTCACATGCAGCAGGAGGTAGGCGGCAGTGTCGGGAGCTATACGGTTCATCACACCGCTATCCTGCAGGCCGGTATAGCAGAGCAGGTTATCGCAGATCGTAGCATCCCAGAGGGCAGGTACAGAGGCACTGACCTTTTTCCATTTGATCGAGATCGTATCGGGAGATGTATTATGCTGATAAATGAATAGCGACTGCATATCCTCTCTGTATCCGCTAGAGCTGGCGCTGTCATCAGGCGTGATGGTGAAGGTCTGCGCAAACACAGTATTGCTGAGCATGAGCATCATGATCAGCGAAAGCGTTATGTACTTCGATGCATTTGTAAAGTATGGCATGCTCATAAAGATAGTGTTTCTTGCGCCAGCTGCAAAGTCACGGACATCTGTGATTATTCTGACAGATTATCAGATCACCTGTACCGGTTAGTTGATCACTGGTTGAATTTTTCCAACCATCATTCGCCTTTCATATTCCTTTTGATAAATTAGAGGTGTGACCCTCATCCGCCGAAGTTTCCTGCCAGCATGTTTACTGCTATGCCAAATGGCTAGCGGACAACGCTTTGACGTCCGGCCGCAGAATGATATGTACAAGGACCTTACCCTCTATGCCTTTGTATCCGAGCTGAAGTTTATCGTCGCCACCAAAGATAAAAAGGCCCTGATGGCTGTGGTCGACAGCAATATCAAATGCAGTTTTGGCGGCGACAAAGGCATTGATGATTTTCGCCGCATGTGGATGATAGATGCGCCCGGGTCGCCCATCTGGAGCAATCTCAGCAGGCTCGTCCGCGCCGGAGGTACGATGGATGCCTCGCAGCAGACCGTGTGTTTCCCTTATTTATTTACTGCCTCTATACCCGATTCTGTAGACCTGGTCAATGTGTTTTTTGTGACCGGAGGCCATATAGATATCCGGCAGCGGCCAGACTCCACGTCGCGCATACTCGGCTACCTCGGCGATGAGCTCATATACCGCCGCCCCGATACCACCCATATGCCTGCCTGCCGCAATAAAAATCATGCACACTACTACCAGGCAGGAGAGAGGCAGGACTGGGTAGCCGTCAGCAATTTTGACAAGACCGTAAATGGCTATGTGTACTGGGACTATCTCTGGAGCCCCTTTGACTATCGCATGTTTGTCAGCCGCCGCAGTGGGCAGTGGCGGATCACCAGTCTGATCGCGGGTGATTGAAATTCAGCATTAATTCAGCTGATGGAGATCCAAAGAGAGACTTGAACTATCTCTATCCGCATACAGTTCTACTCCTGATCCTACTATGCTCACTTTGCCGTTTGCCACTGATACAGTGACCGTCTCTGTGCCATTGCGTCCTGTGGAGTAATAGGCGTCCAGTGGATCCTGGTCCACGCCCAGCATAAAGGAAATCTGATTAGCCGTTTGTACCTGGCCATCCGGTACTACTGTATAAGTTCCAGCAGTGATGGGAAGGCCATAGGGAAAAATGCAATAGATCGAACCGTAATCTGTCGCATTTGTATTGAAAG